>JAJZPH010000008.1 GCA_021811265.1 bacterium | reverse complement strand
CCGACGGCCATCAATCTGGGAGGAAATCTCACCACAGCTGCTGGAACCGTTACATTTACCGGTCCTGTTACGCTGAGCTCCACACTCCTCGTCGATACGACCAATGCTGGCGGTTCTGCTGCTGGCAACAACATTACTTTTACCGGCGCTGCGAGCTCGATTAATGGAGCATTTGATCTTACCTTAAATGGTGGAACTGGTGTTTCGAATACGATTACTCTGGGCGGTGTTGTTGGGGGATCTACTCCATTAACAAACCTTATTTTTACAAGCAGCTCAGGAACCATCCAGATAGGAAACAATATTACGGTGACGGGAACGAATCCCTTAAATTTCCCAGCCGCAGTTGCTCTAACCGGAACGAGTATCATTACCTCACCAACTAATCTCACCACCACTTTTAGTAGTACGATCAATGGATCCAATGCGCTTACTCTCACCTGTGGAACCGGAACGGCAACGCTGACGGGAGCTGTCGGGGGAACGACGCCTTTGTCCAGTCTGACAATATCTGCCGCAACGATTATCCAGAGCAGTACGGTAAAGACATCGACCACAATTCCCGGACTTGTAAGTTACACGGGATCAACTCTCATCAATCTTTTTGGCAACATCACTACGGCTGGCGGAACCATTACCATGAATGGGCCGGCGCAGGTAAATGGAGCTGTAGCTTTTACCCTTGATAGTACCAATGCAAACGCAACTCCTCTCGGCGCTACGATTAGCTTTCCCGGCACGCTGAATGGAGCTGTTTCTGCAACGACGCCTCTTGTGCTTCAAGCAGGAACTGCAGGAAACGTTACATTTACGGGCGCTGTCGGAGGAGTTCATCCTTTACTATCGATTACAATACCTCAAGCGCATGATGTGACCACGGCAGCCCCCATGGCTGTGGGCTTTCTTGCACAAAGCGCCGGCAGCGGAATGACAACTTTTAATGGTACCGTGAATACCACTGCCGCTTCGGGAGTTAATTTAACAGGAACAAATTTCGCAATTAATGCGAATGTGACAACCGCGGGTGGAAGCAATGGCCCTGTTTCCATCACCCATTCCGGCACACTGACAGTCGCTGGCGGCGTGATCATTTCTGCCGACGGTGGATTTACGGATACGGGCAGCGGTTCTACGAACCTTGCCGGAACTATTAATACGAATGGATTTGACATTTCCTTATTTCGGCCCATTACTTTGACAGGGTCTACGATCTTAAATACCGGCACGCTGCTTCAAGTGGGAGATATCACTTTTTCCAATACTGTTAATGGAACGCAATCTCTGAACTTAACGGCCGGAGGCGGCAATATTGTCTTTACAGGCGTTGTCGGAGGAAGCACAAGGCTTGGAGCTTTGACCGTTAATACGACGAATAATTTCACTGCCAATGCGATGACGCTTACTTCCATGAGCCAAGTGGCAGGAACGGGCACAACGATTTTCAATGGAGCTCTTGACTTTAGCGGCGCTCTCGGACTTGTTTTGACGACGAAAAACATCTCCTTGAATAATACGTTGAACACGGCGAACTTAGGGCCTGCAACTTTTACGGTTTCGGGAACGTTGATGCTGAGCACATCCGCGATCTGCACAGTCGATGGTCCATTTACCCAAAACCAATCCGGGGGAACCGGAAGCGTTCAGCTTGCGGGATCCATTACCGAAACGCACAATACGCCCAATAACATTACATTCAATGGGCCCGTAACCCTAATGGCAGTTTCCGCTCTAACTACCTCTGTGGGCGGCGGAAACATTAATTTTAACAATACACTCGATGGACCTTTTGCCCTTTCCTTGACGACAGGTGCGGGTTCGATCACATGCACGAATGCTGTCGGAGGAATTTCTCGTCTGGGAGCGCTGTCCATCGCTTGCAATGGGACGGTCAGTACACAGGCTATCACGGCCACTTCTATTGCTCTAACAGGGACAAGCGGCAGCACATTCAACGGCGCAATCAATACAAATGGAGCCTCCGGCATCAATTTAGCAGGAGCAACAATTCACTTTTTAGACAACGTCACAACCACCGGCGCTGGGCCCATCACGATCACCAATAGTGGAACTTTCACAACCACTGCGGGCAAGACGATTAGCTCGAATGGCGTCTTTTTACAAAATGGCGCAGGGAACGCTTCTCTGGCAGGAAATGTCATAACCACCAATGCAACACCTGCGCTCGCAAGCATTACCTTTGGCTCTAACCTTAGCTCCGGCATGACGCTCACCGCGAGCACAAGGCTTGACACTTCCACGGGCGGTGGAGCCATCTCTTTGCATACAGTTGATGGCGGATTTCCGCTTGATATGACCTCCGGAACTGGAGCTATTTCGGTATCCGGCAATATAGGAAGCGGCACGCGACTTGGCGCAATCACTCTACAGACGGCCGGCAACATAACGACACAGTCCGTCACCGCAGCATCGATTTCTCAATTGGCAGGAAGCGGACTTACTCATTTTACTGGCGCTCTTGACACCAACGGAGCTTCAGGGATTTCCTTGACGGGATCGGCATTTACCTTAGATGGCACGTTTACCACGACAGGAGTTGGCAACGTAACCATTCATAATTCTGGAGCGCTGATTTTTAATGTGGGCGCTACTGGCTCTAATCTATTGGCATTTTCCCAAACGGGCGCTGGCGCTGTCACCCTCTCTTCTTCGATTACCTCCAATGGAACCATGCAGTTTTTAGGACCTCTTTCTGCCGTGGGCAGCGGAGTGTTGAACACCAGCTCGAACGCTCTGGATTTCTCTAACACAGTCGATGGTCCTGGAAATCTGTCTATTGATACAAACACAGGCAATTTAACATTCCACCTAGCCACGGGCGGAATTTCGAGGCTCGGCGCTTTGACGATTGCCAATAATGCAGCCGTAAGTGCACAAGCGATCACAGCGGCCTCTATTGCACTGACCGGAACGAGCAACAGCACGTTCAACGGCATTCTTAATACAAATGGAGCCTCTGGCATCAGCTTAACCGGTACTGCGATTAGCTTTTTAGACAACGTCACGACCACCGGCACCGGTCCAATCACGATCACCAATAGCGGAAATTTTACAACTACTGCGGGCAAGACGATTACTTCAAACGGCGCCTTTTTACAAAATGGATCTGGCAATGTTTTGCTGGCAGGAAATGTGGTGACAAGCAATGCAACGCCGGCGCTCGCTAGCATTACATTCGGCTCCGGAATCACGCTCACAAATGCCGCTTCTTTGGATTCTTCTGCCGGTAATGGGGCCATTTCTCTGAACACGGTCGGCGGTCCTTTTTCCTTTGATCTAACGGCGGGAATCGGTTCTACTGCAAACATAACGATCAATGGCGCGATTGGGGGCGCTCTTGGAGCAAACCGCGTAGGCGCCCTCACCCTTCATAGCGTGCATGACATCCAAGTACACGATGTATATGCAACGTCGATTGCGCAGCTGCAAGGCAGCGGCACTACAACCATTGGAACTAACATTTTAACTGCGACGATCAATACGAATGGTGCTGCGGGAATTAATTTGACGGGAACGAACTTTGCCAGATTTGCAGCAATCACGACAACCAACTTAGGCTCACTCGTTATTACGGTATCCGGATCGATTACCGGAGTGGCGACGAATACAACAGATATTGGCGGCTCTTATACGCAGCTCGGAACGGCACCCTCGCTTTTCATTGCCGGATCCTACCTCACTCATACCGGATCTATTTCCTTTGCAAGTCCGCTCGTACTGGTGGGCCTCACAATTTTCGATACGAGCCTTGGAACTGCGGGCATTACCTTAAGTCAAACGGCAAATGGGCTTGCCGGAACGGAAAATTTGAACCTGATCGCAGGAGGAGGGGACATCCATCTCAATGGAGCTCTTGGCGGAAGCACGACTTTAAATGCAGTGACGATCTCAAGTGCGAATAATTTTACGTCTTCTGCGATTAGGGCTAAGTCCTTGAGCATGTCGAATCTTGCCGCGCTTGCAACTTTCAATGGAGCTTTGAACATTGCAGGACCAATTGCTTTAAGCGGATCTCAATTCCTTTTTAATAATAGCGTAACGACTACAGGCGTCACAGGATCCGTCACGATTACCAATAGCGGCACTTTAACGCTTGTCGATGCCGGTCCCTTTAGCCTTTCAAAATTTTTCCTACAAGATGGAACGGGTGCTGTCCATTTGGACGCGAGCATTACGACAAACAATGCCGCGATTAGCTTTTCCTCTCCGATCACCTTAATGTTTGCAACGACTTTAGATAGCGGGGGCGGAGATATCGGCTTGGCAGCTGTGGACGGAGCATTTGATTTGACGCTTATCGCCGGCGCCGGCAACGTAAATCTCAATGGAGCCGTCGGCTTCTTAACTCCACCCACAAAACTTCAGGTGTCCAGTGCCAATAACATCCACTCTTTTAGCAGCATGGCCATTGCAGGTCCTTTGACTCTCGCCTCTACGGGAACCACCACTTTTGGCGGAACGATTTCGACCACAACGGCAGCGGGTATCAGTGTAAATGGCAATATCATTAACGTGAACAATACGATCACGACCACCAATTTGGGCCCGATTGCCATCACCAATAGCGGAGCTCTTACCATTCCTGTTGGATCTACTATTACATCGAGCGGCAGTTTTACCCAAACAAGCGGCGGCGGCGGCTCTGCCGTTTCTCTCGGAGCTCAGGTTACGACAGCAGGGACATTATCGCTTGCCTCTCCCATTACTCTGACCAATCCCGTGACGCTCAACTCGGGCGGCAATGCGATCACACTCTCTTCCACCGTAAACGGAACCTTTGATCTGACGCTCATTGCCGGCGCCGGAACCATTGGCCTGACAGGAGCGATGGGAGGAACAATACCCGTAGACGATGTGATAATACAAAGCGGCAATGTAACTGCGGCTGCAATCACTGCGTCTTCTTTGACGCAAAATGCCGGAAGCGGAATCTATAATGGAGCTCTATCAACGAACACTCTGACGGGAATCCACCTTACAGGATCTGCGTTTACGCTGAATAATGTCACGACAACAAATAGCGGACCTCTGGTCGTAACCAACACGGGCCTTTTGACTCTGAGCGGAACCACCTATTCTATTGCAGGCGCGTGCAGCCAAATCAGCGGAGGCGGCAGCCCTACTGTTTCCTTAAGAGGAGCGATGACGGCCGGAGGATCGGTCTCCTTTGCAAGCCCCGTCTCTCTTTCGAACACCACTTCTGTGAACACATCTGCAGCGAATCAGAACATTACCTTTTCTAGCGCCTTGAATGGAGCGCAAGCCCTCACGCTAACATCGGGAAGCGGAAGCATAGCATTCAATGGTGCGGTTGGAAACACGAGTCCTTTGAGCAGTTTGACCGCAACGGGAGCCAATATTGTTCAAAGCAGCACGCTGCAAACGGTGGGCGCCATCAGTGAAACGGGTGCGGTGAGCGTCGGTGGCAATATCACCACGGATCAAAACAATATTACTTTGACGGGAAATGTCACCACTACATCGACCTTGACCATCACGACCATTACTTCAACTCCTGGCGCCGGAAACATTTCCATTACAGGAACGCTGAATCCCAACACATCGGGCAAAAGCCTAACTCTTACAACGGCCACCGGTTTTGCAACGAGCGTAACGCTTGGCAATACGACTGCCGGAAGCGTCCCTTTTAATAATTTTACAATCACAAGCGATAGTATCTCTTGGCGCAATTTTGGATCTGCAAGTGCGGGAGCTACAGGAACGACTGCTCTGACAGCTTCTAGCACGATTACCTTCCTCGGAACGGTCTATAAGGCAGGCGTGCAAAATTATAACAGCACTGCCACATTACCAACAGAGGGCTACTTTTTTAATTCAGGGGCATTAACGACCATTTCTTCTAGTGGCAATCCGATTACTTTTAACGGCTCCTGCGTCTCTCCCTTCCCCGGACAAATGGAGTTGAATGTCGGAACCGACTTGACGATTCAAAGCAATGGAGGCGCAATTACGATTCCCTGGCTGATCGGACCTGGACAAAATCTAACCCTGAATGCGCAAAATGGGACGATTACCTATTGTCAGATCGGAGATAGTGGCAACAACTTAAATGTAGCTTCATTTACTTCTGTTCCTCCGGTGAATCCCCCTACCACCGGCCCCGTGTTTGCGGCGTCCATTATTATTAATACCGGAAGCGTTACTTTTCTGGGGACCGATATTACTACCCCAGGCAGTCCAATTTCTTTTGTCAATCCTGTAGTTCTAACCAATGACGTTACTCTTTCCACCTGTCCCGGAGGAGCCGATATCACGTTCACAGAATCTTTGAATAGCGACAATATTCTAACCCCTCGAAAGCTCACCATCGATGCCTGCGGCGGCGACGTTTTTTTCCTAGGTCCTATAGGGAACACGATTCCTTTAGCCGCCATCGTTATTTTGAGTGCACACGATGTCCACGTCAATAATACTGCGGATATGGGCTACTTTCAGCAGACAGGTCCCGGAACGGGGACTACTTCATTTCTGTTGGGCCTTACGGCAACGGGGGCAGATTCTTTTGGATATGGACTCGATCTAGATACGGTCGGCATCAATCTTGCCGGATCCATTACGACAAGCGGCGGGGCCGTGAATTTGATCCATTCAGGCATTCTTACGATTGCCAATGGTACAACGATTGCAATTAATGGAGCGAACGGATTTCACCAGGTAGGTCCGGGCAGTGTGCTTGTAGGCGGTTCTATATCGACGACAGATCAACCCATTGATTTTGCGAGCGCCGTCTCTCTCAATGGACCACTCGTGTTGAATTCTAAAAACTTAACCGGCGGGCTGATTACTTTCCAGAGCACTCTTGACAGTCCGGGAGCCAATGATGTCTCGATGACTGCCGGCAATCAAAATATTATACTTACCGGCAATGTAGGTGCTACGAATGCTCTTGGCAACCTTACCATTGTTTCTGTACAAGATCTTCATGCTTTTGGAAATATGAGTGCTGCCTCAATTACACAAAGCGCCGGCAGTGGAACGACTACTTTTGACGGAGCTGCTTCGACAACCAATTCTTCCGGCATCCATCTTACGGGATCTGCATTTGCCCTGAACAATAATGTGTCGACAATAAATACTGGACCGCTGGTTGTTACCAACACAGGTCTTTTAACTCTCAATGGAACCACCTATTCGATTGCAGGTGCATGCACCCAAACGAGTGGAGGGGGAACTCCTTCTGTTTCTTTAGCCGGGTTGATGACTGCAGGAGGCGCTATTTCTTTTGCAAGTCCCACCTCTCTTTCGAATGCAACTTCTCTGGACACATCTGTAAACGGACAGAACATCACCTTCTCTAGCACATTGAATGGTCCGGGATCTTTGAGTGTGAATCTTGGCACTGCCGGTTCTTTGAACTTTGGAGGTATTGTAGGCGCATCTCCTGCTCTTGGAGCGATCCTGATTACAAATGCCAGAAATGCGACTGCTACTGCTGCGGTTACGACCAATTCTACCCTGACACAAACCAATGGTACCGGCACAACTGCTTTTAATGGATTGCTGACCACCAATGGAGCCCTTTCCCTTACCGGAAACGCGTTTACTTTTGGCGCTCCTTTCACAACCAATGGCAATAGCGTTACCATCAATAATTTAGGAGCTTTGACCTTTCAAGCCGGTGCAATTGGCACAGCGATTTCCACTTTCTCGCAAACGGTTGGTGCCGCATCCACAAACCTCTCCTCCTCGATCACGTCCACAAGCACAATGCAATTCCAAGGGCCAGTAGTAGTTCCTTTGCTTGCCTTGGGATCTTTGACCGGGGGCGGCGTCACATTAAACGGCACGGCCGATGGACCGGGAAGCTTATCTCTTACCGCGTCCGGCGTCAGCAATCTGACGTTGGCCGGATCTTGCAGCTTATTGAATGCGCTAACGATGAGCTGCTCGGGCACGCTCTCCGCACAAGCCATCACGGCCTCTTCTATTGTCCTTACGGGAAGCAGCAATAGCACATTCAACGGAGCTCTCAATGTCAATGGACCTTCCGGCATCAATTTAACAGCAGCAACTATTACCTTTTTAGACAACGTCACAACTTCGAGCACCGGGCCCATCACGATCACCAATAGCGGAACTTTCACAACCACTGCAGGCAAGACGATTACCTCGAACGGCCCCTTTTTACAAAATGGATCGGGCAATGTTTCTCTGGCAGGAAATGTCATGACCACCAATGCGACACCGGTTTTGGCCGCCATTACCTTTGGCTCTAATCTTAGCTCCGGCATTACGCTCACCGCGAGCACAAAGCTTGACACCTCGACCGGCAATGGAGCCATCTCTTTGCATACGGTCGATGGCGGATTTCCTTTTGATATGACCTCCGGCAGCGGAGCTATTTCAGTGTCCGGTAATGTTGGAAGTGGCACACGCCTCGGCGCGATCATTCTACAGACGGCGGGCAACATAACGGCACAGTCCGTCGCTGCAGCATCGATTTCTCAATTGACAGGAAGCGGTCTTACTCATTTTATCGGCGCTCTTGATACCAACGCAGCTTCGGGTATTTCTTTGACGGGATCGGCATTTACTTTGGACGGTACGTTTACCACACATAGCGTCGCCGACGTGGTCATTCACAACTCAGGAACGCTGACCCTTAATGCCGGAGCCACCGGCTCTAACATATTGGCATTTTCTCAAACGGGCGCCGGCGCTGTCACCCTCTCTTCTTCGATCACATCCAATGGAGCCATGCAGTTCTTAGGCCCTCTTTCCGCTGTGGGCAGTGGTGTGTTGAATACCAGCTCGAACGCTCTGGATTTCTCTAACACAGTCGATGGCCCCGGAAATCTTTCTATTGATACAAATGCGGGCAATTTAACATTCCACCTAGCCACGGGCGGAATTTCGAGGCTCGGTGCTTTGTCGATTGTCAATAACGCAGCTGTTAGCACGCAAGCCGTTACGGCTGCCTCTATTGCACTGACCGGAACGAGCAACAGCACGTTCAACGGCATTCTTAATACAAATGGAGCCTCTGGCATCAGTTTAGCCGGTACTGCAATTAACTTTTTAGACAACGTCACGACCACCGGCACCGGTCCAATCACGATCACCAATAGCGGAAATTTTACAACTACTGCGGGCAAGACGATTACTTCAAACGGCGCCTTTTTACAAAATGGATCTGGCAATGTTTTGCTGGCAGGAAATGTGGTGACAAGCAATGCAACACCGGCGCTCGCTAGCATTACATTCGGCTCCGGAATCACACTCACAAATGCCGCTTCTTTGGATTCTTCTGCCGGCAATGGGGCCATTTCTCTGAACACGGTCGGCGGTCCTTTTTCTTTTGATCTAACGGCCGGAACCGGTTCTACCGCAAACATAACGATCGCCGGCGCTATTGGGGGAGCTCTTGGAGTAAGCCGCGTGGGTGCGGTCACTCTTCATAGCGTGCATGACATCCAAGTACATGATGTGTATGCAGCGTCGATTGCACAGCTGCAAGGCAGCGGAACTACGACTATTGGAACTTTTAGTTCTTTCCCACAAGCAAAGATCAACACGAACGGTGCTGCGGGAATTAGTTTGAATGGCACGAATTTTGTCAGGTTTGCAGAAATCACGACAACCAACTTAGGCTCGCTCATCATTACGGTATCCGGATCGATCACCGGAGTGCCGACAAATGCAACAGATATTGACGGCTCTTATACACAGCTTGGAACGGCTCCTTCTCTTTTAGTTGCCGGGATTTTTATCACGCACCATGGATCTATTTCCTACGTAAGTCCGCTCACACTCGTTGGGACGACAACATTCGATACGAGCCTGGGAACTGCGGGCATTACCTTGAATCAAACGGTAAATGGAACGCAAAATTTGAACCTGATCGCTGGGGGAGGAGACATCAATCTCATCGGAGCTCTTGGCGGAAGCACGAAATTAAATGCGTTGACGATCTCGAGCGCAAATAATTTTACGTCCTCGGGAATCAACGCCAATTCCCTGAGCATGTCGAATCTTACAATGCTTGCAACTTTCAATGGAGCTATAAACGTTGCCGGACCGATTGCTGTAAGCGGATCTCAATTCCTTTTCAATAGCAACGTAACGACCACAGCTGGAGGGTCGGTTACGATTGACAATGCAACGCTCTTGACTTTCAATCCTGCCATCACATTTTCACTCGACGGAGCTTTTGCGCAAATTGGAACTGGGTTGAACACGCTTGGCGGAACCATTTCTACGAATAACCAGCAGATCTCTCTTGTCTCCGACACAACTCTGAATGGAGATCTTCTGCTTACCTCTCATGGGGGAAATATCCTCATCGATCAAGAAGTGAATGGCCTTCACTCGCTTACGATTGATGCAGGCGTTGGGGATATCACGATTAACCACCCGCTTGCCTTAAGTCAAAGCATGCAGAATTTTACCGTGACAAATGCTCATGATGTGAATTTGAGTGGAGCGGGATCGGGTGGCACCAGTGTATTGGGAGCAATGAGCGTACAGGCAAGCCATGACATTAACATTACCAATACGATTTACTCTGCCAATAACCAGTCCTATTCTGCCGCCAATATGACCAATGTCAACGCGGGACAGACCATCCAATTCATCTCTTTTGGCACGCCCATTGCATTTCCGACGGGAACGACGTTTCTTTCGGCCAATAGCGATGTGCACATACAAACCAATGGAGGATCTTTTTCCTATCATGAGATTATTGGTACAATAGGCTTTACGCTGGAAGATGTGTTGATCAACACAGGCAGCGGAACTGCATTTATGAGTACCATGGATCCGATCAACAAATTAATTATTATTGCCGGAGATATTATTATTTTAGGGCCGATTACCGTGTTCAATCCAAATTTTCAGGCTACGGGATCGATTGAAAATGGAATCGGCGTAACTCCTCTTATCCAGGCCACAAATAACGAAACATTCAATGCTCTTACCGGCAGTGTGGGAAGTTTTTCTAGCCCTATTAATGTGCAAACCACTGGGCTTGTCTTCGGAGGGGCTAGTTTCCTGGCCAATTTCAGTGGAACGTCGGGGGATAATACGGCTCACGACCTGCCCTCTAACGTGCCCTGCGTTCTCATTTGGAACGGAACGATTCTTCACGATTGCCGCATAAATCCTCCGCCTCCCCCTCCTCCAGTACCCGTAGTTGTTTCCTTCCCGTTTGCAGTTCCGGGGTTTGATTCCTCTTCCTTTAACCTGGCAAGCGACTTCTTTTTCCTGCCCTTCTTTCTGGATGACACATATACCAAAAAACGCATGCTGATCTATTGGCGCCTGCCATCGATAACGGTAAAAGATAAATAACGCCAGTTTTGGATAAGGCACTCATGAAAAAGGGCTATCTTTCAGCGATTTAACAGACAAAATTGGGAAAATGAGGGCGCCTTCGATCTCTATTTTCCCAATTTTGGCTGTTAAATCATCTGAAATATCTGCCTTTTTCATAGAGCGGCATATCCAAAACTCGCGTTAAATAAGTTCCGAAGAGCCCGAAGCCGAAGCTTTTCTTATGGAAAAGAAAAGGCGATTTGAAGGATTGAAAAGCTTTGCATTTTTCCCTGTAGGCTGTCAGCGATGAATCGCAGCAACCATTCTCTCGACGCTTGGTATTAGTTTTTTGTCGTTCTCCAAAAGCTTGGAACAAAGAGCATTAAAACGGCAAAAAATTCAAGTCTTCCAAGAAGCATCCAGAAAATAGAGACGATCTTAGATAGCGGCGGCAGGAAAGCAAACGATTGGGTTGGGCCTCCGGCTCTAAATCCAAGGCCGACGTTGTTGATCATGCAAGCAACGGCCCCCAGGGCAGAGTCGGTATCAACGCCATCGACTACAAAAATGCAAATGCCGAGAGCTGCAAAGAGAATCACGATGGTAAAAAAGGCAAGCACGGTGATTTCCGTTTTCGCATCGATCTCCTTGCCGCTGATCTTGAGTTTGAGAACTTTTTCGGGACGGAAAATCTCCTCGAGCTTATGTCGTAATATTTTGAAAAGAATGTAAAACCGCGACGTTTTAATGCCCCCGGCTGTCGATCCTGCCATGCCGCCGACGAACATCAGAAGAAGGAGAAAGAGCTGCGGTGCATAGGGCCAAACGTCATAATTGGTGGTTGCAAATCCTGTCGTGGTCTGTACAGAAATGGATTGAAAAAATCCATCGCGAAGAGCCGCCCAAAAAGAATAAATGCCCTGATTGATTCCAGCTAAAGATTGATGGGGAGCCCCCACGAGTGTTAATGAAACTCCAAGAGCGCCTACAAGGGTTACCAGAATAAAAAAAAGAAAATCGGGTTCATAAATTTGGTAGAGTTTGCGACGGATCAGATGGAAATAGAGGTTGAAGTTGATGCTGCCCAGGATCATGAAAATGATGATGATCCATTCGGTGTGGATATTGTGATAGCTACCAATGCTACTGTTGGTGACGGCAAATCCTCCCGTAGAAAGAGTAGCAAAGGTGATGCAAAAGGCATCGAAGAGAGGCATCTGATCATTGGTCCAGACCAAAAGATAGATTTGTAAAATCGTAAGGCTCAAATAGAGTTTCCAGAGGAGCGATGCAGTATCCTTCACCATGGGGAAAAGCGACTCTTTAAATGGTCCCGGCACCTCTACGTGAAAGAGAAATTTTCCACCTACTGCAAGAGCGGGAAAAATGGCAAGAAAAAGGACAACAATTCCCAGGCCTCCCAGCCATTGGGTTAAGCTGCGCCAAAAAACTACTCCTTTGCTCACCGCTTCTACTCCCTGATAAAGCAGCTCATGTGTTTTGTGATGTTTTACAGGAGTGATGGTCCCATAAAAAACATAGGTTTTTCCTGGCACTTTTGGATTTTGATAATGGATAGGCACTTCTTTTCCTGCACTATCATAAGCTTTGGGGTGAAAAATAGAGGCTCCAGTTGTTGTGAAGCCTGACATGCTTTCAAAGTAGGCGTCGATAGGAGAGGAGAGTGTTTTTGTGAACAAGAAGGGAAGCGATCCAATCCAACAAGAGATGAGCCAGATGACAACGACCAGGAGAATCGCTTCTTTTCTCCCGAGCACGCTTTTTGCACCTTGCCCCAATAAAAAAAAGAGCAAAGAGAGCCCAAAGCTAATAAGGATTGTGAAAAAAAATCCTAAAGAGGAGTGGGGTTGTGGATAGAGTGTTTGTGGAGCAAAAAAGTCATAATAAAGAGCAACGCCCAAAGGAAGCAAGAGGACAAGAGAGAGAAAGAAGAGGAACTTTCCTAAGAAAAGAGAAAGTTGCTTATGGTTCATCCTTATCCTTCTTTTAAAAGAGATCCGACAGCTCGTGAACTCTTTCCGCGCTGGTGACCACGATGATCGTATCGTTAGGAGAAAGGATGCGCGTGCCTTTTCCAATCATAATACGGCCGCGATTTTCGATAGCGGCAATGAGCAGATCTTTTGGCAGGCGCGAACTAATGTCCGAAAGGGGAATGCCCACCAGTTCTGATTCGGGAGACACTTTCATTTCCAAAACTTTTGCTTGATTGTCGCAAAGAGAAGCGATTGAAATAATCTTTTTCCCGTGGACAAGAGAGAGAATACGATTGGCAAGATTGACTTTTTCTGAAAAGGAGGCTGTGATGTTTAACTCTCTGAGAATGGGGACCAAGGTCACGTCGGAAATCAATGCCAAGACTCTAGAACAACCGCATTTTTTTCCTAAAAGAGAAAGCAAGAGGTTGGATTCATCTTCGTTCGTGCAAGCAATGAAAGCGCCTGCATTTTGCACTCCCTCGGAGAGGAGGAGATTCTGATCTCTTCCATCGTGGTGCAGGATGGTGCTTTCTGGAAGAAGATCGCACAGCTCTTCGCACCGTTTTTCATCTTTTTCAATGATTTTGACGTGGATATCGAGCTTTTCGAGGATGAAGGCCAGTCGCAAAGCAACGGGAGATCCGCCGACGATCACCACCGACTTGATGGGTTTTTCGGGAGATTTGCGTTTGAAAATCTGGTGGATGCGATACATGGTTTGCGTTTCGCCGATGACAGTCACTTCATCTTTGGGAAGAATGTGATCTTCTCCATGGGGAAAGATGATGTGTTCTTTTCCCAAAGGATCCTTTCTACGAATCAGACTGATGATGATTTCTTTTGGCAGAGAGAGGTCTTTGAGATGCGTTTTTTCTTGTTCCCACGTATCTGGAATCAGGAAGGTTCTCATCTGGATGGTTCCATGAGCGAAGTTTTCGACATCCAGATCTTCGTAATTGAGAATGCTTTTTAATATGTCATGAGCAGCTAGCACCTCAGCTCCGATAAAATAATCCACCAAAAAAAGCCTTCCAAAATCCAGGCGGGACCTGCTCAAAAATCCAATTTCCTTCACTCTGGCAACGGTTTGAGGAAAACCCAGATTTTTAGCAATGGTGCAGGATACCAAGTTGGCCTCATCGCTGCCCGTTAAGGCAATGAAAAAGGAGGGATTCATTTCGATCAGTTCGCCAAGAGCCTTCCACTTGGTTCCAGACGCCACCATAGTGGCAATGTCGACCTCTTTCGAAAGGTTTTCTAGATTTTGTTGTTCTTTATCAATGACGGTGACGCTAATTCCTTCGTTTGCAAGCACTCGGGCAAGATGGCAGCCAAGCTCTCCTGCTCCCAGAATAACAATATGCATAGAAATCCAGCTTTTTTATCTTTCATATTATTCTTTTTACATTGGGTGATCAAGTTGTTTGTATAGCAATGCTTTCTTAAAAATCCAAAGACCTATTGGGAACCATATTTTTTAGAAAATCCACAATGGGGAGACAGAGAATTTGATCTATTTTTATACACAAAGAACTTGGAAAATCGGTTTTTGAAGCTACGCGAAAATCCTCGCGGTTGAAAGATCGCAAGTTACCCAATATTAAATTAATGAAATGATGATAGATCTTTTGTTGCAAAACGCCACCAAAGTTGTCATTTTTGCTCTCATTTTAACATTAGCGATGTCGTTTTGCAGCAGACGAACATAAATATTTAAAATTCAATACGTTAAATACATGCAAATTTTCCATGCCTGTTTACATGTAGTCGCCATATAGTTACAAGTGCGGCAGAAAATCTGTAAAGCTTCTTGGATTTGATGGAGATCGTGTGGTATAAAGCTGAGAAGCTTTGTTCTTGTGTTGCTGTTTAAAGTAAGACGTGAATTTTACGCAGAGGGTTACAACTCTTTTAGATGTATGCGCCATTCGATTGCTTCCGTAATTTCTTTTTGCAGTAATGAATTTAGATTTTTGCATTTTGCACTCGATGCACTTAAAGATTTTTCTTCAGAGATCTATGTTGTAGTCTTTGATCATTTTTTTGATGGAACCTTAGAAAACGAGGCTCTGCTTTTTTACTGTTTTGAAAAACACCCAGAAGTGCACTTTCTCTTTGCTCCCTTCGTTCCGCATCTGATTCCTAAAAAATTCCAGAAAAAAATGGGAAAAGATTTTTGGTTCAACACTTCTCGTCTTGTGGGCAGACACTATGCACAGAGTGATTATATTCTTTTTCTTGATGCCGATGAAATTATAGATTCTTCTGCTTTTTCTGCTTGGTTGCGCACAAAAGAGTATCAAGAATACGATGCCATGCGTCTGGAAAATTTTTGGTATTTTCGTTCCACAGATTTGCAGGCAACTACCTGGGAAGATTCTGCCGTAATAGCAAGAAATAGTAGTTGGCAAATAGAAGCGCTCCATTCTCCTGGAGATCGCCATGCGCTCTATGATGCCGCAGAGAAGAAAAAGCGGCATGTATTGAGTCTTCATGGACAGCCCATGATCCACCACTACAGCTGGGTACGTACTAAAGAAGAGATTGTGAAAAAAATGCGCTCTTCGGCGCATAAAAACGAAAATGATTGGGAAAAGCTGATTGCAGAAGAGTGGGAAAAGCCGCATCCCGCAAGAGATTTTGTCCACGGCTACGAATTAAAGAAAGTAGATCCTTTCATCTCATTGGATTGGGATCAAAAAATTCCCCTTGGTAAAAAAAGCTCTACTCTTCCCTTCAATGTGCGCAAAATAACCCCTCTAGAATTTCTAAAAATCATCCAAACGCCCCTGTGGCATCGCATTGCTTCTTCCTGGAAGCATTGCGTGTGATTTTTTTAGAATAAAAAATTTATTTATATTTTTCTTCAGATGGGTTAAGCTTTTTTCATATCAATTTCTATTACCAACAAAGCAGGCATTATGAGTATTTTGCAAGTTTCTTCATCTTTTTCATTTCCCATTACGAAAGCTACTTGGCATTACGAACCCGGCTATCTATGCACAGCTTACCGTCTTTCCCGTTATGTACTGGTTCTTTTGGCTGTTATTGCCGACCTTTTTGCAAATAGCTGGTGTTGTCTTACAAGTTCTGCATCTTCTCGAACTCCTGAAGGGCTTGCTGCTATAAAAATGCTGCCGGCGAGCGTAACTCCGATTGAAAAACAAAACCCACCTGCTGCTTCAGCCTCCGGAGCTCTAGGTTTTGCATCTCCTCCAATTCCTGAAGGGCTTGCTGCTATAAAAATACTGCCGGTGAGCGTAACTCCGACTGGAAGACAAAACCCACCTGCTGCTTCAGCCTTCGGAGCTCTAGGTTTTGCATCTCCTCCAATTCCTGAAGGGCTTGCTGCTATAAAAATGTCGCCGGCGAGCGTGACTCCGACTAGAAGACAAAACCCACCTGCTGCTTTAGACTCCAGGGTTCCAGGCTCTGCATCTCCTCGAACTCCTGAAGGGCTTGCTGCTATAAAAATGCCGCCGGCGAGCGTAACTCCGATTGGAAAACAAAGCTCACCTGCTGCTTCAGACTCCGAAGCTCCAGGTTCTGCGTCTCTTCGAACCCCTGAAGGGTTTTCTGCTATAAAAATGCCGCCGACGAGCGTGACTCCGACTGGAAGACAAAACTCACCTGCTGCTTCAGACTCCGAAGCTCCAGGTTCTGCATCTCCTCGAACCCCTGAAGGGCTTGCTGCTGTGAGAGTAATGCCAACGGAAATTTCTGTACTAATTGATTTACCTGCAGGTACAGTTATTTCGCCAGTACCTGGTGAACTTAGTGCTGTGCAACAACTACCAGAAATGTCTCCAGGAATTCCACAGGAATTGGATGCTATGAAAAACGAAAAGGATGAGTATTTACCCGGTACAGTTTCAGGCGCTTCTGTAAGATCTAGAAGGCTTTCCAGAGAGGGCTCTCCTATTCCTCTTCAGTTAGGTGATCTAGGATCACCTATAGCAGGAGGAAAGACTGGAGATGAACCTTCTTTGTCTGCAAGCAAATCTCCTCCGCTTCCCGATGATTTAGAACGAATACAAGAAAGGCCCTTAGACGACTCTTCTTGGGTAAGATCATCTACTACAACGCCACCTGCAACGCCTTTAAGATCTAGCCGCTCAATAGAGATGGACCTCAAAGCTGAGGGGGCCAAATGAAAAATTCTTTTTATTTTTTGTGTTGAGAAGAAAAACAAATGTGAATTGCATACGTCTTCTTTTGCGGTTTTCAAAAAAAGTCGCTACAAACAAAGATTTTGTAATAATGTTGCAAGATTATTAATAAAAAAATTCGAAAAAATTTAACAATGAACAGCTCTTTCTTTTTTCCGTGCGGATAAAAAAGGAGCATTTGTTTACATGAGGTTTTTATGACGACAAAAGGCACACCAGATTCCACAACATTCACACCAGCGGTTAGCGGATCTCCATTAGCTACATTTTACTCGGATGCAGATTTTGCAGGAAAACCACCGGACGAATTAGTACAACTAGCAGTTAAATTAATAAAAGCAGGGCGTTTTGAAGAGTCTGTTCGCTGCTTAAATCCCGCTGTAGAGGCGGGAAATGATAAAGCGCAATATTACTTAGGTGTGCGCTTGTTGCGAGGCGAAGGGGTTAAAAAAAAGGATGTAAAGAGAGGCGTTTCATTGATCCAGAGCTCTTCAAAACAGGGGTTTGTTCCTGCAATTTATGAAGAAGGGGTTTGTCTTTTGAATGGGGAGGGAATAGATAGAAATCGAAAAGAGGCAATTCAAAAGCTTTTACAAGCGGCCGAGAAAGGACACAAGGAAGCACAATTTTTATCTGCTTTTTGTTTAAAAACTTCTTTTAAGGAAGGTCCTGAAAAAACATTGGCATTTGAAAATTTTCAAAAAGCTGCTGACAGAGGACAACGAGATGCGCAGCTTTTTACAGCGCGCTGTCTGAAGAAAGGTTTTGGAGTTGAGATGTCTCCATCCTTGTCAAAGGAATATTACGAAAAAGCTGCGTCGAAAGGCGTGTTTTATGCACAGCTTTATTTGGCCGATGAAAGGCATCCAACGATAGGCCGTAGAAAAGCAATGCCTTATTTTTTCGACAAAAATCAAAGAGATGAAAGATTTGGGTGGTCCTATCCAAAGCTTATAGAAGGATTTGCCAATGAAAAGGAAGCTTTTTTGTTTTATCAAGAAAGAGCATCTGCACCAAAGCCGGAGCCAGAACATTGCTTTCGGAGAGGCCTTTGCTATGCCATGGGAATTGGGGTGGAAAAATCTTTAGACCGTGCATTTCAAGACTTTTCTAAGGCAAAAAGCACTCCCGGATCTCAACTTTATCTTGGCATTTTTTTTGCCAATGGTTTTGGAACGGAGAGATCGGAGATGCAGGCAAGTAAATATCTTTTCTATGCTTCTAAAAGTCTTCCAGCTGCGCAATTTTACATGGGGCTTGGTTGTTTTAGCAGATTTTTATGTGACTTGAAACAAGAGCAATCTATAGATTTTTTCACAAAAGCCACTAAAGAAGGGTTTTCTCTTGCTCAACACAATTTGGCCATTTGTTTGTATTACGGAATAGGAGTTACTCAAAACCAAGAAAAAGCTGAGGCATTTCTTAAAAGCGCTGCGACTCTGGGGTGCAGGGAGTCTCAGGAATTTTTGAAACAATTGGAAGAAAAAAAAGCAGCGCTACAACCTGTAGAACCAAAAGTTTCTGAACCTCCAAAAGAGGAAAAAGCTACTCCTCCTCAACCAGAGAAAACACCAGTTGCTCAAGAACTTCCCAAGGAAGAAAAAAAGGAAGCTTCTGTAGAAATAACTCCGGAGCCTTCTAAGGAAGAACACCAGGAAGGAGGTAAAGCAGGTCAAACTGTGACTGATAGCGCAACGATACCTGCTGCAGAAGAAAAAATAAAACAAACTCCTCAGCAAAAGGAAACGCTTACAGAGCAAGAGCCTTTGATCCAGAGAGATGAAAAGAAAAGCTCGGGTTGCTGCACCATATTATAGGTAGTTTGGCAGACTCGATTTTCCAATGCTGTCAACTTAAGAATTCGAGAGCTGTGCTTTCGATCTCTCCCCAAAAAGCTCGCTCTACGGGTATGTCTGTAGAGCGAGCTTTTTTGGAAACCAGTATTAGGTTTCCAAAGGACTTGAAGTCCTTTGGTGGGGTTTTAAGGGGCAAAGCCCCTTAAATTGACAGCATTGTTGGGAAAAAAATCTTGCGTAAAACCCTGCTTTCTCGCCAAGATGTTTTTCTATAACGAAGGGTGGCAACTTATTTAACGTGATGCAAAATAAGATTTTGATTTGCAAAAGGTTAGATTTTGCGGGTCAAATCTCATAAGCACCGGTAGCTCAATTGGATAGAGTACCCGGCTACGAACCGGGCGGTTAGAGGTTCAAATCCTCTCCGGTGCGTTCTTTTGAATATTTTATGATCTTAAAAAAATTTGTCTGTGGACAACTGCAAAATAATGTCATTCTTATAGGATGCGAAAAAACCAAGGAAGCTGTGGTTGTCGATCCTGCAGAAGACTCGTTTTCGCCTGTTGTCTCTTTTGCAGATAAGTATTGCCTTCATCTCACAAAGATTTTGCTTACCCATTCTCATTGGGATCATATTTTTGAAGCCTGTTTGTTTAAAAAAGAAAAACAGCTTCCCATCTGGATTCATAAAAAAGATCATGCCAACTTAGAACATCCTGGAAAAGACCAGATCCCCTTTCCAGAAAAATTTTCAGGATGCAAGGCAGATCACTTTGTTGAGGATGGAGAGGAGTTTTTTGTAGGCAAAGTTTTACTCAGAGTCCTTCATACTCCGGGACATACTCCAGGAAGCGTCTGCTATTATCTTCCCAAAGAGGGAGTTTTGCTTTCGGGAGATACGCTATTTAAAGGATGCATTGGAACCATCGCCCTGCCTACATCGCAAGCACCCCTTATGTGGAGCTCTTGTCAAAAACTCTCTCTTCTCCCTCCTAAGACCCGCGTGATTCCGGGTCATGGCGTGGAGACGGAAATCGGTAAAGAACAATGGCTTGAAAAAGCTTCAGAATATTTCGGTTGAATTAGACTTTGGATGCAATGTTAGTTAACTTAGTTCGAAAAATTTCATAAATTTATAAAAATATTGCATAAATAAATTTATTTTTATAATATGAAGTCATGGCTTGATTCTAACTGATAGGAGTGGATCATGAAATTACATGTAAAAGCGTTGGCTGTTTCTTTGGGAATTGTCAATGCACTTTTTATGTTAGGTTATGCTCTTTTAGGAGCTTTTTTTGGATGGGGTCTTGAAGGATTGAAGCTTCTTGCTCATTTCTATCCAGGATATGCGCCTTCACTAATCGGTGGTTTGATTGGTGCTTTTTGGGCTTTTCTCGATGGTGTTCTTTTCGGACTCGTTTTAGCTTATCTCTACAATCGCTGTGTTGAGAAGTGCAAGAAGTAGTAACGTCTTGAAAAAACACTGGTTTTTGGCATAAGAAAGCCAGTG
Source organism: bacterium (assembly GCA_021811265.1). Classification (GTDB taxonomy): domain Bacteria; phylum Chlamydiota; class Chlamydiia; order Chlamydiales; family SM23-39; genus JAJZPH01. Next base: position 32,819 of record JAJZPH010000008.1, on the reverse strand, counting down.
TTTAATACGAGATTAGGTAATCAAACAGATCTTTTTCCGTTGTTAATAAAAGCGCTTGGCTCTGTTCGCATAAAGGGAGCGCTGCTTGGAAAATGGCATCGTCCCCTACGCCGGGAAGGCAGACGGCGGAGAGCTTTTCCTTTTTTTGTAACAGTAGATGGAAGCCCAAAAAATAATCTTCTCTGCTAAAACCCTCTTCTTCGACTTGAAAATAGATCAGAGGAAGGTGGTAGAGAAGAGTTTGCATGGCAAAAGAGAGTCCTAAACTCTCTAAAGAGGGCATTCCTACCTGTTCGAGAAGCTCTTCTACGGTGCGTAGAAATAGAGGCGTATGGGATGAAACTCTCGCTCCTTCTCCAAAAAGCGCAATTGGGTACACTGTTTTACCTCTTAGGAAAGCGTTCTTTTTCTTTTCCATAAGAGGTAGAAGATTTATTTGCAATATTTCACTTCATCTTCGATTTCTAGAAGACGGTTGTATTTGGCGACCCGGTCTGACCGAGATAAAGAGCCCGTTTTGATCTGATGCGCCCTGCAAGCTACTGCTAGATCGGCAATAAAAGTGTCCTCGGTTTCTCCGGATCTATGAGAAATAATAGTGCCGTAGCTATTTTTTTGCGCCAGGTGGATGGTATCGAGCGTCTCGGTCAGCGTTCCGATCTGGTTGAGTTTGATGAGAATGGCATTGGCAACATTTTGTTCGATTCCTTTTTGTAAAAAAGTAGGATTGGTGACAAAAAGATCATCTCCCACAATCTGGATTTTTTTGCCCAGTTTTTCTGTTAATAGTTTCCATCCTTTCCAGTCATTCTGTTCAAGGCCATCTTCGATAGAATTGATCGGGTATTTTTCGCAAAGAGCAGCAAGGTAATCGATCTGTTCTTGGGAGGATCTTTGCAGATAGGGTTGAGCAAGGGCTCGTTTCTTTTTCTCGACATAGAAACCATTTTCAAAAAATTCAGAAGCTGCAACGTCAAGAGCTAAAGCGATATCTTTTTTTATTTTATATCCAGCTTTCAAGGTCGACTCGCAGATGAGATCGAGGGCTTCTTCGTTGGAAGAGATTTTTGGTGCAAAGCCTCCTTCGTCGCCAACAGAAGTAGCGTATCCCTTTTTTTGGAGAATGGATTTTAATGCGTGGAAGATTTCGCATCCCATCCGTATCCCTTCCTGAAAAGTAGCAGCCCCCATGGGACGAATCATAAATTCTTGAAACTCTAAAAGATTATCGGCGTGGGCTCCACCATTGAGGATGTTCATCATAGGGCAGGGAAGGCAGACTTCTTTTTGCGAACCAAGATAGTTATAAAGAGGCGTTTTTCTTTCTTGTGCTGCAGCAATTGCAATGGCAAGAGAAACACCCAAAATTGCATTGGCTCCGAAACGTGATTTGTTCGCCGTCCCATCTGCTTCGATCATTTCTCGATCTCTAGTTCCTTGTTCGAAAATGGATTTTCCTTTCATGAGGGAGTTGAGAGGCCCATTTACATTGGCAATGGCTTGTAGGACTCCTTTGCCTCCATATCTTTTGGGATCTTTGTCTCGCATCTCCAATGCTTCATGTTCGCCAGTCGAAGCGCCTGAGGGAACTTTTGCGCGTGCGATGGTTCCTTTTTTTGTGTGCAAGACAACTTCGATTGTTGGATTTCCTCGAGAGTCGAGTATCTCAAGTGCATGAACGAGGGCAATGTCACTCATATTTTTCTTCCATGGGTTGTTCTATACTTTTCATTAAACTCAAGTAGGAGGCAAAACGCAAGGGAGAGATTTTTTTTTCCTCTACGGCTTTTCTTACCCCACATTCGGGCTCAGAGCGGTGAGAACAGTCGGGATAACGACACTGATCGCTAAAAGGTTTCATTTCAAAAAAATGCTCCACAAGATCGCTTCTTTCCAATTTCCACAGCCCAAAGCTTCGAATTCCCGGAGTGTCGATACAAAACCCCCCATTTTTTAAGGGAATCAGATGCGCTTTTGTGGTGGCGTGGCTTCCTTTTTTTGTCTTTTTGGTAAGTCCAAGCGTTTTGAAATTTTTCTTTTCTATAAAGTTGATGAGGGAGGTTTTCCCCACTCCCGATTGCCCTGCGAAGACAGAGGTTTTATCTTTCATGGCTATGACCAGCTTGTCAATACCCTCTTCTGTGATGCTGCTGACGCAAAAAATGGGATAGCCAAGAGAGGAAAATGTGCGAAAAAACTCCTCGTAAAGGGCTGCTTCTTCGGTTGCCAAACTATCCAGAAGATCGATTTTGTTGACAACGATCAAGCCCTTCATGTTTCCCTTGCTCGCTGCAATGAGATAGCGATCCACGAGAGGGGGTTTTAGAGAAGGTTCTTTGATAGACGTGGTAATCAGTACCTGGTCGATGTTTACGGCGATGATCTGCATTTTTTTTCGGACCATGTCTTGGCGAGAAAGCAAGGATTTTCTCTCTTCCACCTCTTCAATCACAAGTTCACTTCTAGAAAAATGGACGAAATCGCCAACGGCAATCAGATTTTTGACCTCACTTCTTTTCTGTTTCAACGTGCCACGAAGAGAGCAAAAAAACTCCTCTTCCCCAGAGGCAACAAGAGTGCCCTTTCCCTGAATGGACAAAACGCGTCCGCGCACAAGATCGGAAGAAAGGGTTTTTCCCTCCACTCTTTTTTGGTTGCTTTTTTTAAATTGCGAACGGTCTAGCTTTTGCTTGAGTTTGCGCTTTTTTTTCAGCTCTTTTCGGTTGTGAAAAAAGTCTTCTTCCATATCGAAGAGGCTCATAGATGCCTCATCTTGTACATCAAAATGCCACCAGCAATGGCAACGTTTAAAGAATCTACGCCCTCTTTCATGGGAATCGCCACTTTTTGGCAGATGTTTTCCATCTTAAGAGAACTTCCCTGAGATTCACTGCTCAGAACGAGGGCCAGTGGAGGCGTGGTATCAAACTCTTCGATAGAGCGGCCCTGCATATGGGCAAGGTAGCAAGGAATATTGTGAGAAGCGAGAAAGCATGCGAGCTCAGACTCTGAGAAATGCGCAAGTGGTAAAAAGAAGCTCGCTCCCATAGAAGCGCGAAGGGCCTTTTCGTGGAAAGGATCGACGCAGCCATCTAGTATGATAGCTCCTTCCCAATGAAGTGCAAGCGCTGTGCGCAAGATGGTTCCCATGTTCCCAGGATCTGCTATTCTATCGAGTATGAGAAGGTAGTTTTTGCCAGAAAGATCTTGGGACGGTGGAAGTAAGACTTCTGCAGCAATGCCTTCGGGCGCGGCAAGGCCCGTGATTTTTTTCATGACGGCAAGCGATGTCTCATAGAGGATTTGTGGATGAAGATCGTTGGTATATAGAGAAAGAGAAGAAACAAAAAGAGCATTTAGAGGCGTAAGGGAGGCTACTTCGCGTACCATTTTTTTCCCAATGATCAAGACGCGTTTTGTCTCATCGCGCCAGCTATGGTTTTCGCGTAGCTTAACCAGATCTTTCACGATTGGATGTTGTAAACTCTCAATTTTTTTTGTTATCATATGAAAAAGAGTCACCTACTTGAGAGTATGAAGCATTTTCCTATATTGCCCAAAGAGTTTTCTCAAAAGTGCGAGAAAGGAAAAAGGCATTTGCGTTTTTCTCTTGCTCTTCGCGTCTTCTTTGCAAGCCTTATTTTTCTTGTCGTTCCTCTCTTTTTCGACTCTGTTGTGAATTACCAGCATCGCTATCGAGAAGAGGTGAAGGATATTTTGATTTCCCTGGGCTTTTTTGTAGAAGGACGGGCCCATTTTATTGAGAAGACCATCGAGCAACAGAAGGAAATTTTGGAGCTGGTTGCCAAAAAACTCCCTTGGCAAGAGAGTCGAGAAATGGTTGTCTCTGAGTGGAAAACTCTCTGGCCATTTGAAGAAGAGCTTCCTTCCCTCATTTTTTATCTTGTTCCCGACGGTCCTCACTGGTATTGCCTTTTTTCTTCCAATCCCTCAATGGAAAAAATCTACTTTCCCCGCAGTGAATTTTTGCAAAAAGCATTTGCGCAAGCCTCTTTTGCTTTTTTTGGAGAAAACTTAAACGGCAAGGGAAAGCTTCTCTATACGACGAAGACTATTTTTCGGGAAAAAGTGCCCAGGGGACTTTTGATTTCAGCCCTTCCCTCTTCTTTTGTGATCGAAAGCTTGCAGATTTCCGTTCCCCTCTTTTATCGCCTCGACCTCTCTTTTGTGGACAACCAGGAGAAGATCATTGCAAGCTCCGCGCCATCTTTGGAAGGAAAAAGCCTTAAACAAGAGGTCTTTCTGCATCCCGTACAAGGGGTAGACGATGGATTTGTGTTGAAACAAAAAGGATTCGATGTAGATTTGCTAGCCAACTTAGAGCCTATTGCCATGCCAAAAGGGTCTCTTATGGTAACGATTGAAGAAGGCTCTTTTTCCGATTTGAAAAAAAGGCGCTACTGGTCGGAAATTGTTCTTTTGCTCTCCTCATTTGTTGTGATCGGAGGCGGAATCGCCTTGGTGATCATATGGCGCGTCTCCCGTCCTTTGCGCTCTTTATATACAACTATGGAAAGGATTTCCACAGGAGACATAGAGGCTAGGTTTGTCCACGATCCCTTTGGATTTGAAATCAATGTCCTTGGAAGCTCTTTCAACCACATGATTGACTCGGTGATTGAACATCAAAAAAGAGCAGAAGAAGAGAGAATTCAGAAAGAGATTTTTCAAAACGAGCTTGCAATTGGAAGAGAGATTCAAGAAAATCTCATCGGTTCTCATCTGCCCATTTTTGCAGAGCTTGATGTAGCAACCTACTATCTGCCAGCACAAGAGGTTGGAGGAGATTTTTACGATCTTTTTTCACATGATAAGTCCATTGCGATGATCATAGCGGATACGTCGGGCAAAGGAATTTCAGCTTGTCTCTACTCTTTGTCCATCCGTAGTATGCTGCGCGCTTTTGCTCAAGATTCTTCTAACCTTTCCGAGATATTTTTTAAGACCAATCTCCTTTTTTGTCACGACAGTCAAGATACCGGTATGTTTGTTACCCTCTGGATGGGCCTCTATGATCGCGAAAAAAAGATTCTGCATTATGCAACTGCTGGACACTATCCAGCCTACCTAAAGAAAAAAGACCATACCCTTCTCGCATTGCAAACCACTTCGATGGCATTGGGCGTTGAGATGGAAAACTCCTTTCCTTTTCAGTCGATAGCGCTTGAAAAAGGTGATATGCTTTTTCTTTATACCGATGGGGTTTGCGATGCCATCAACCGAGAAAAAGAGGCCTTTGGAAGAATTAGACTGAAAAATTTTCTTCTCTTCAATGATAAAAAAACATCGGAAGAATGGGTCTCTTCTTTGATTGAGGAGGTCACCGAGTTTACCAAGGATGTGCCGCAATATGACGACATGACTCTTATGGTGATTCATATTAATTGATAAAAAAAAGAGCGTTTCTCAACAAGACCAAAGAGAGCTTTTTTTGAGCTCTTCTAGGACTAGATTGGCATCTTCTAGGTGCTGATCGATGGCAATCTTTTCCGCTTCTTTTAAAAGAAGCCCCATCTTTTTTCCTGGCAAAATCCCTAATTTTTTCAAATGCATAGATTGCACGACGGGATTTTTTGTCTGAATGCGTTGGATTGCAGAAGCGAGGCTTTTTTGTCGTTTGCTCTCTTCGGAAAGAAAGCACTTTCTTTGCTTTGGGGAAAGATGCAGCGTCCAGATGTTTAGGGCAAGGGAGCTCTTTTCTTTTGCGTAAAAGTGCGCCCACTGATGCAAAGGGCTCTTTTTTTCTGCGAGGTTTTTTGCTTCGTCGAGCAGAAGAACGAAAGAGAGGTCATTGTTGGAAAGTTTTAAAAACTGACACAAAGCGATTTTTTCTTCTAAAGAAAAAGAGGAAAAAAGCTCTAAAATTTTTGCAATCAGAGGGGTCTCTTTGGGGAAGAGATCAAGAAGGTGGGTTCTTTGCTCAATTTCTTGTTTAGTAAGACCGTGTAGAATGGGAAAAATCGCGGACAAAAGGCCCACTTCAAATAGTGAAATAAGGCAGTTGCTCAAATGGGAAAATTGGTCCATTTTGACAAACTCTTGCCACACCCTTTCAATGGCAACGGAAGGAAAAAGCTCGCTTGCATATTGTGTAATGGTTTCTTTTGTTTTCTTTTCGATGGTAAACTTTAGCCTTTCCGAAAGACGGATGGCACGTATCATACGCAGCCTGTCTTCTCGAAAACGGAGCTTTGGATCTCCGATAGAGCGTAGCAACTTCTTTTTCAAATCTTTTCTGCCCTCGACAAAATCCAAGATCTCGTCTTTAACGGGGTCGTAAAAGATGCCGTTGATTGTGAAATCGCGTCTTATCGCATCCTGCTTTGCATCAGAAAATTCAATAGAAGAGGGATGTCTTCCATCTTGGTAGTCCGATTCTTTGCGAAAAGTGGCTACTTCAAAAGAGTCATTGTCGATGACTACCAGAAGTATGCCAAAGGCAATTCCAATGGGAATGGTTTTAGAAAAAAGAGCTTGTACTTCTTGTGGCGTTGCACTGGTGGCAATATCAATGTCGTCGGAAGGATGGTGTAGGAGAAAATCTCGTACCCAGCCACCTGCAAAATAGGCTATATGTCCTGCATTTTGCAGAGTTTGTGTAATGAAAAGAGCCTTTTTATACTGTTCCATAATTCTTTCTACTCAAGATAGAGGATGGTATGATATTAAATTAAGAGAAAATTGGGATTTTTGCTCATGTTGTCTTCCGATCGTTCGAGTCCTATGCGCATAGAGATCCTTCCGGATGAGATTGTGAATCAGATTGCAGCTGGAGAGGTTGTGGAAAATCCCTCTTCGGTTGTCAAGGAATTGGTGGAGAACTCACTCGATGCCGGTGCGCAAAGAATCGAAGTGCACCTAATAGGGGGGGGCTTGCAGAAAATTCTGGTGCAAGATGATGGCGTTGGGATGGGCCGAGAAGATCTCTTACGCAGTCTGCAGAGACATGCCACCTCCAAAATTAGAAAATTTGAAGATCTTGTCCACCTACACACAATGGGGTTTCGCGGAGAGGCTCTTGCTTCCATTGCGGCTGTTTCTAAAATGAAAATGCAAAGCGCCTCTTTGGAAGAGGCGGCAACGCTTCTCTACGTGGAGGGAGGAAAAGTCGAGCGTATCGAGCCTGCTTCGAGACGGCAGGGAACGACGATAGAGGTCTTATCTCTTTTTTATAATGTCCCTGCACGCAAAAGGTTTCAAAAATCTGTCAAAGCCTCTACTGCCGAGGTGCATCGAATCATGACGCGCCTTGCTCTTGCCTATCCTCAGATTGGATTTTCTCTGTTTTCTGGCGAAGAGCGGATGATCGATGTGGCAGAGTGCCAACTTCCTTTTGAAAGAGCGCTTGAAAAAAGGGTGCAAGACCTTTTTGGAAAAGAGTTCTTCTCTTCCCTGATCCCCCTTTCTTGCGCAGATTCTCTCTTTTCTCTTATGGGATTCGTGGGCAAGCCGCTTTTTGCCAAGCACAATCGATCTTCTCAATATTTGTTAATCAACCAACGCTCCGTCTTCTCTTCTCTTGTGGACCGCTCTGTGCGCGAGGGATATGGTACCCGACTTTCAGATGGATTCCACCCCCTTTTCGTTCTGCATTTGCAGATTCCTCCTGAGATGGTAGATGTCAATGTGCATCCTCAAAAAAGAGAGGTAAGGCTCAGAGATGAGATGCTGCTCAAGCAAAAAATGGCCCATATGATTTCCAATGCATTGGATCGTTCCCTTTTTTCCCCTAATTCTGATTTTCCTCATGAAATTTCTTGCGATCCTTCCTCATTTTCTCAGGAGAATTGTCTTTCCACCTATGTACACAAAGCTCAAAACGAGAATTTTTGCTTCCAACCGAAGCTCTCTTTGCCCGAAGAGAAAAAAAGAGGTTTTTGGGGGATGAAAATCGTTGGCTCCTATTACCTTGTAGAACTTGCAGGCACTGGTTCTCTTGGGGTTATTGATTTGCCAGGAGCTTATAGCCGCGCTCTTTTCGATCAGGTAGAAAAAGCAATAGAAAAAAATGGGAATCTTTTTAAAGAAAAGCAGACGCTTTTAGTTCCGCATCTTCTGGAGCTTTCCCTAAGTGAGGTGTTAGGAATCGAAGAGAAGCAGCAGATGCTTTCTAGTATGGGATGGGAAGTGCGCATTGTGGGAAAAAAGAGCGTAGCGATCGACGCCATCCCTCCCTATGTTGCCCAAAATGAGGTAGCAGAGCTTTTTTCTTCGATTGCGGAAGAGCTTTTTTCCTACGGAGAGAGCGAAGAGCAGAAAAGGAATTTTTTAAAAAAGATAGCAGAACGATGGACTGCGTTTGCGAGGTCTCGAAAAGCAAGTTATTCCATGGAGGAGGCCAATCTTCTCACAGAGCATCTTCTCAATTGCAAAGATCCCGACAAAGACCCTTTAGGTCGCCCCATCTTTGTCTTTCTACAATCCACCCACATCCAAGATCTTTTTTTAGCAGGAGCAAAAAAATGAAACAGGAAACGTTTCGTTGGAGAAAAGCCATAGAACTTTTGCTAAGAAAAAAATTGGATCTTTTCCTTTTAGACGACCCTATTTCCATTTTTTACCTCACCGATGTACGGCTTTCTCTGGGCAGACTCTGGATAGGCAGGGAAAAAAAGAGACTTTTTGTCGATGGGCGCTATTTCGAGGAGGCAAAGAAAAAAGCCAATTGCGAGGTGGATCTTTTTAGCGAAGAGAGGCTGCAGGAATTTTTTCTCTCTTTGGACCGAAAAGAGATCAAGGTGGGATTCGACAGCGGCGCTATGACTCTTCTTTCCTATCAAAAACTCTCACAGCTAAAAGAGACGACCGCACAAAAGGGAATCCAGGTCACATTCGAAGCTCTGGAAAACCCCTTTCGAGCTCTTCGATTGATCAAAGAAGCGGAAGAAATCGACGCCTTGAAAACATCTGCTGTCATTTGCTGGAAAGGATTCGAACACATATGTTCTTTATTAAAAGAGGGTGTTTCTGAAAAAGAAATTGCTTGGCAATTTGAGAGATTTTGCAGGGAACTGGGAGCCGATGCAATGTCTTTTGATCCGATTGTCAGTTTTGGAGAAAATAGCGCTTTTCCCCACCACCGCCCAGGAACAGCTCTGCTCAAACAAAACGACATCGCTCTCATTGACCTTGGCGTAATGGTGGATCATTATGCATCTGACATGACCCGTACCATTTTTATTGGGACGCCCCATCCCAAACTAGCAGAGTTCTACTCCATCGTGCAAAGGGCGCAAAGAAAAGCGCTTGCGTTTTGCAAGCCGGGCGAGAGGCTAGGGTCTTTGGATAAAGCGGCAAGAGATTTTATTTCTTCTTGCGGTTTTGGTGATCTCTTTGTGCATCGGTTAGGGCATGGCGTTGGCCTTGAAGTGCATGAATCGCCATCCATTTCCACCGAGGGAGAAGATCGCGATCTTATTTTAGAGGCGGGGATGGTGTTTACGATCGAGCCTGGGATTTATCAAGCGGGGCTGGGCGGAGTCCGCTATGAGGATACGATCGTGATAACAGAACAGGGATATGAAAATTTTTATAGTATTTGGTAGACTATAATCCGAAACTTCTTGAAAAATTGATGTTTTGATGACAGATACAATGCTCTTTTGGAAATAGATCTTGAGAGTTTTTGTGTTGCATCGAGATGTTTCAAAAAGTTTCATAGTTACTCTTAAAAACTTTAATGTTGCGCAGTCGATGTTTACTTTTTTGACCTTTTTATTCTTCCTACTTCTTTTTTTCTTTTTCTTGAGACAATATTTTCGCCTCAAAAGAGAAAAAGAGCTTATCTTGATGCAGATAGCCCATGAGCTGAGAGCTCCTTTGACCATTCTCCAGGGCTATGCGGAATCTCTGCGTCATTTAGGCAAGCTCTCTTCTTCTCAGATCAAAGAGATTGGAAAACAGATTCTTTTGTCATCTGAAAGGATGGATCGCATCGTCTCTGTTTTTATGACTCTTGCCCGATTGGAGAAAGAAGAGAAAGCAGAGCCTGTTTGCGATCTTTCCAAGAGCATAAAAAAATGCCAGGAGCTTTTGCTTTCAGCTCATCCCAAGGTCCATCTTTTCATTCCGGAAAAATTAGACTCTTCTCTTGTTTGTATGGAGGAGTCATTATTCGAAATCGTTCTCATGAATCTTTTGGAGAATGCCGTTCGCTACTCTGGCGAGGGGAAAAAGATCCAGATTTCTTGCATAGAAAAAGAAAAAAAGCTGCTGCTTTGTGTTGCGGATGAGGGCATTGGGATGAGAGCAAGCCATCTGCCCTACATTTTTCGCTGTTTTTATTCTGTAAATCCACGCATGTCTCGGAAGATGGGAGGCGCTGGCCTCGGTCTTTTTATTGTTAAAAAAATTCTCGACAAATACCATGCGACGATCAGCGTTCAGTCCAAAGAAAATGAGGGAACCACCTTTTCTCTTTTGCTTCCCAAGTGCAAAGCCTTGGGTAAAAAAGATTCTTAAGGCGGTGTCTGCGCAATCGACAGAACCTCTCGCTTTGTAGACTCCCTCTGAGAGAAAAAAGAGCTCAGCTTCTTCTAGAATAGCGCTTTTGTGTAATGAAAATGTGGGTCTCTTTATCTTCTGCAGAAGTGGTTTCGATCGGAAGATGTGATTTTATGGGAGAAAAGTCGAGAGAATGCCACAGAAGGTCTGTGGATGAGAAGTGGGTTTCTTGGAGGATCTTTTCAAGGATCTCTTTTGTAATCATCTGTTTTTTCGCAAGATGTTGTAAAAGACGCAGGGCTACTTCTTCATTGAAAAGAGCAGTGAGAATTTCAGGTGCTGCAAAGGCTATCGAAATGTGGTCTTCTTTTGGGTCACAAGAACAGTAAATGAATTGAAAGAGCGAAGGGTAACTTGTAGGTGAAGAAAATGGACTTTTTTCGGATGAAATTTTTTCACAATGCAAAGGCCTTGTGCCTTTGAGCATTTTATAGAAAATCTCTCTGAGCTTTTTTTGTTTGAATTCTAACTTTTCGAGGTGCATCGGCTCGTTTTGTTTTTTTGCGCTTTCGATCAGAGCATCGACGAGAATTTGTGCTGTTTTTTCTGGGTTTTCCAAGAAGAAGGGTTGTTCGCCATAGAGGTGGACGAGAAGACGTGTGAGAAACGAGTAGAGAAGAGGCCGAGCTTCTTTTCCCTCTACAAGTAGAGGAGTAATATTTACCAACTGCTTTTGTCTTTTAAGAGAAGTTTTCTTCTCTGGGACAACAGAAGATGTTTTTTTTACAATTTTTTTCGGGACAACGTTCTTATAGAAATTTTTATCTGGAAGGGAGGCAACCATCCAGGCGGCATTCATGTGTCCCCGGTAAGAAGAGCGCATTTTTCTTTCCAAAGACATTTGCGAGAGTAGGGATTGGCTTGCAAAGCCAAGAATGATTAAAAGAGCAGCGACAAAGGGCAAAAAGTTCATGTGCCCACCTTTTTGTGGATATCTTTATAGATGGGAAAGGAAGGGGCGGGTGGAAAAAAGGCAAAGAGTGTATTTCTCCCCCCTTTTTGCAAGGAAAGACGAATCATGAGGGGTAGCTCTTTTTTTTCTTGAGGCCACATTTCTTTCCAACTCCAGATGCTTTCAGCATCTTTTTTTTCCTCTGAGAAGAATTCGAAGTAGAAATTTTCTACATGAACAAGCAAAACCTCTTCGCGCCAAATTGTGGGAAGAGAGCCATCTTTTTCGAGAGGCCATAGAATCAAATGCAGCTCTTGATCTTTCGTTAAAAAAATACGTCCGGCCACAGGTCCGCTAAATTTGGGATCGGGATCAAGCCCATTGTCAAAAATGCAGACTAGGCTTTTTTGTGTTTCCTTCGGATAGAGAAGAGTGTAGAGAGAGGGGGAAGGGGTAGATTGAGAAAGAGATGGAGGGAGGAGTTGAGAAAAGATCTGGTGCAGCCGCATGTGCACATGGAGATTTTGGTGAACCTCTTCTTGAGCATGTGCGATCTTTTTTTCGAAGAGCAAAAAATTTCTCAGACTGAAAAGAAGAGAAAAAATGATTGTGGAAATCAGGGCAAAAGCAATGAGAAGCTCTAAAAGGGTGAAGGATTGTTTTTTTATTGTGCAATCTTTCAATCCTGCGGATTTTCTCGTAGCTGCAAAAGAGGCTTTTTTCAATCGTTTGTCTATAGAGAAACGATCTTGAGGGGTTTTTTTACCAAAAAGACAAAACCCATGGCAAAAAGAGCATAGAAGATCACGCTGAAAATAGGGGGCAGCGTGGGCTGTGCTGTGGCTGTTACAATCCCGGTGATGGTAAGAATGGCAACCAAAATGCTGCTGCATGCGTCCCCCCCTACAAGGCCCGATGCGATCAAGATTCCCAGCGCATCTTTTTCTTTCAGATGCTCTTTAAAGTACCAGGATATGAGACCGCCAACCATTATACCACTGCTTAGGGAAAGAGGCAAATAGAGCCCCAGAGCAATGGGAAGGGCCGAGAGACGCAAAAACTTGAGGATCAGTCCCAAAACAACCCCGATGACGATGAGGCTGTAAGGTAGATTTTGGCTGATCACTCCATTGACGATCATACTGACTAAAGCAGCTTGAGGTGCTGGCATGCTGCTCGAACCGATGACATAGAGTTTATTGAATAAGGCAATAATCATCCCGAGGCTAAGGGAGGGAATCAAGAGTCCGACAATTTCGGCGATTTGTTGAGCCCTTGGCGTCGCGCCTACGAGAAATCCCGTTTTGAGATCTTGGGAAGTGGTTCCTGCCATTGCAATGGCAATGTTGGCCACACATCCTACGGAGACTGCAGCTACTAGATGCACTCGTTCCGTCCATCCCAAGCTTAAAAAAAGAAAACAGACGATGAGAAGGATGGTAATGGTCATTCCGGAAGCGGGACTAGAAGTGCTTCCGATCATTCCCACCGTAATTGAAGTAACGGCAACAAAAAAGAAAGAAAGAAGAACTAAAAGCGTTACGGTAAAAAGGTCGAAGGAGGTGATGGGAAGCAACCATAGGGCAAAGATGATGGCAAGCGGTCCTAAAATGAGCCAGCGTAGAGAGATATCGCGGTCAGTTCTGTGGAAAAGCTGTGGTTCATGTAAACCAGAAAAAAGTTCTTTGCATCCTGCGTGGAATGTTTTGAAAAGCATGGGAAAAATATGAAAAAGACTTAGCATTCCGCTGATGGTAAGGGCTCCGGCTCCTATGTAGCGGACGTAGTTGGACCATAGATCTTCAGGGGCCATTTGGTTCAAAGGAATGGAGGAGGGATAGAGAACCATCTCTCCCGCAAATGTTTGAATCAAGGGGATGATCACCCACCAACCAAGCGCTCCTCCCGCCATCATAGGTCCGGCAATGCGAAACCCCATGAGATATCCAACGCCCATCAGAGCAGGTGCGGTATCGATGCTCCAATAACTATTGTGAAAGGAGCGAAAGACCCAGGTCGATGTCTCTTGCCACCAATGGAAAACATCGATGGCGCTGCGATAAAAAGTTCCTGCGAGGAAGCCCCAGAGCGCTAAAATTGCAGTTTTTGTGCTATGTGCTTCTCCTGCTTTGAGAATTTCCGCGCAAGCTCTTCCTTCTGGGAAAGGGAGTACTTGATCTTCTTTTACAATGAGCTGGCGTCTCATGGGAATCATCAAAAGGATGCCGAGAAGCCCGCCCAATAGAGAAAGGATCATGGTGCGCGCAATGGAGGGGGTTTCGCCAAGAAAAAGAAGCGCTGGTATGGTAAAAGCAACTCCTGCAGCGACACCCTCTCCTACTGTTGCAATCGTTTGTACAATGTTATTTTCGAGAATGGTGATGTTTTTAAAAATTATACGCAAGACGCCCATGGAAATAATTGCAGCAGGGAGAGAGGCGCTTACGGTAGTTCCCGTCTTTAAAGCAAGATAGGCGTTGCCAATAGCAAAAAAGAAACCCAAGATCAGGCCCAAAAAAGTGGCTCGCAGAGTGAATTCCGGAATTCTTTTTTCTACAGTGACAAAGGGTTTGGAAAGGTTCTTTTTCATGGCGTTTGCTGGTAGAGAGCCCGTGCCAGGCACTCTTTTTTTATTTAACCGCCTTGACGAAAAAGATCAATGGATTCTTTTGACAACAAACTTATACTGAAAACAACGCGAGTTTTCTTTTTGTCTTTTTTGAAGCAACTAAAATCATTATCTTAACAAAACATTATAAATCATTCCATTAAGAGCTAAAATTAGTAAATAATATCCAAAAACTCTTTTCCATTTAAATTTGTGGTTTGGGAAAACTAATGTTAGCCCGCTCTCGATATAAATTGCAATTATTACAGATCCAAATAATAAATTTATAAATTGTTCTTTGTTCATATACGCACATATACTTAGCAAATTATGCACCCTTCTCCACCTCTTTCTGCTCTAGACATTTCAATCCGTCTCTGAGAATCTCTCATCATTTGTTTGTTAGCTTCAGAATAATATTGATGCGCTTGCATTTTTTCGTTGATCCCAGAAGAAACCTCCCTTGTTGCTTGATAAGGATGAGAATTACATATCTCATCAACACTGTGCCCTACGTGGACTGCAGCAGCTTTTTCATGTTCCTATCCTTGCATTCGTAATTGCTCTGGAGTTTGACTTGGAGAATGTTTCCAATTAACTGGAAAATGACTTGACCTTGTGAGTTTCGAAGATTCAAAAGATAGAAGATTTGTCGAAGATGAAGCTGAGGGAGAAGCAACTTGTGTTGAAGGAGTAGGATTAGAAGGAACTTTCGGAGAAAGCCTAACAAAAACATTGGAAATCATTGTTATGCCATCAAATTTGCAAAAACCCACTAAAATTATTGTCGCAATAGCAATTCCACCTACAATATATGCTGTTTTTTTACAGAATATTCTTTCTTGAAAGGATATAGGACGAGGAATTCTTTGAGCGCTAGAATCAATTCCTAATGCCTGAGCAGTTTCGGATGTAAATGATGATTCAATATAATGACATACTTGAAAAGCTTCTGATTTTGTCAGTGTGTTGCAATAACCTACTTCATTTGGAGCGCCGGCTAGTCGAGGCCAAAACCATGCCTGATGGTCGGTAGCAAGAACGAAGCAAATTTTTTCCGTCGTTTTTTCGGCAGATTTTGGTTGAAGAGTTTTTGATTGCGATATGACATGACTAGATGGATCTATATATAAAAAATAAGATTTATCGTCGTAAAACGTTTTAGGAATTATAGACATATCTTTCTCCTCAAATCTTATGGTCCTTCCTTTGTTTTGCATCATATCATTGCATCATGGTAGCAATTCCCTCCAGCATTTTTTTCTGCAAGTAAATAATGCTATGTTTTGGACTTTGTATACGACATTGTTTTCGAGAATGGTGATGTTTTTAAATTATACGCAAGACGCCCATGGAAATAATTGCAGCAGGGAGAGAGGCGCTTACGGTAGTTCCCGTCTTTAAAGCAAGATAGGCGTTGCCAACTTGGCGAAAAAGATCAATGGATTCTTTTGACAACAAACTTATACTGAAAACAGCGCGAGTTTTCTTTTTGGTTTTTTTGAAGTTCTTGATCAGAAGAGGGATGGCCCGCGAATACCATCTCCAGGGTCACATAGCGATACAGATTCTGGTCATCTTCTTCCTTCTCTTTTCCTGAAATGCGCCAGTAGCGGTAGACTTCTCCCAAAGGATCTGGAGCAGAAAGAGGTTTTTTCCAGAGCAAAAATCTAGATCCGCTAGTTTTCACCGCGATCTGATCCCAAGGAATTTGTTGTCGATAGAAAGCTTCTTTGATTTCAGAAAATGTGAGGTCGGCAATCCTTTGATACTCTATTTCCTGCAGGGTTTTGATTTCTTCGCGAAAGTAGCGCAGAGGATTTTGGATCACATACAAAGCGCCAAAAGTCACGAGCTGAAGAGCTATGAGTACTTCTAAAATAAAAAAGCTTCTTTTTTGTAATGCTTGCAAGTTTTTTTCCCGTTTGCAGGTCAGACATGACTCCAATGAATGGATTCGACCCCATTGGGAAAAGGAAGTCTGTCTTTTCTTAAGTTTAGAATGGATGCCTTTTTGACAGCATGTTCTTTTTTAAATTCTACAAGAGAGCGGGCCATTTCTGCTGATGGAGTTGCAGAGAATTTGATTTCATGGGCTTCGAGATATTCGCCATCGATGAGAAGATCGATTTCCAATCCTCCTGATGTCCGATAAAAATAACAGGGGGCTCTCTCGCCTTTTTCAGCGTACCGTTTGATTTTTTCCATGATAACCATGTTTTCAAAGATATGCCCGGCAAAAGGAGAGTGGACGAGTTGGATTGTCGTATCGATTCTGAGAAGATAACAGAGAAGACCTGTGTCGACAAAAAAAAGTTTGGGGGATTTTACTACACGCTTGGTAAGATTTTTCGAGTAGGGCTCGAGAAGATAGATGGTCGATGTTGCTTGCAAAAGCGTTAACCAATCTTTTGCTGTTGTTTGTGAAATCCCACACTCCTTTCCAATCTCATTTAGATTGAGGAGCTGGCCTGCTCGCGCGGCTAAGAGAACGAGAAATCGCTGAGACTGGCCTAAGTCGTGGATATTGCGTATCTGGCGGATATCGCGTTCCAGATAAGTTGTTAAATAAGCGCTATGCCAAAATTTTGGATTTAAATCGGGCTGAATTTGAAATTCTGGATAAAAGCCTTTCAACATCTGTTCGGCCATCTTGTTCGTGTCGAAGCAATCGAGATGAGGCAGTTCATTCCAACTCAATGGGTAGAGCTGGAAAATGGCAATGCGACCTGCTAGTGATTCAGACGCCCCTTTCATGAGTGGAAAAATTTGTGACCCTGTTAGAGCATATTGGCCATAACGATGCCGGTCAGCATCAACTGCCATTTTGATATAGGGCAACAATGTTGGGACGTATTGAATCTCATCGATGACGACTGGAGATTCGTATGTTTTGAGGAAAAGGGCAGGATCAGAAGCGGCTAAATTTCGAATGAGAATATCGTCCAGAGTAACATAGCGGTATTCTTTTAGCATGTGCTGCAAAAGTGTTGATTTTCCCGCTTGACGTGATCCGGTGACTAAAACGACCGGAAAATGATGCAGCGCTTCAAGCAAGATCTTTTGGAGGTTACGATGAATATACATAATTTCATTATAGTCCATCTTTCATGTAATTTCAAGATTTAATCTTGAATCTACACGAATCCTTATATCTTTTTTAAGATTAATTGCTTATAAAGATGCGTTTAATGATGTGTGTACCACGCTTTCTTTCATAGATCACCTCCATGGCAAAAAGCCTATCAAAGGTGACATTATCATTTTTGGTTTACATTTTTTAAAAATTTTTTGAGTAAAATTTTGTATTTGTTTACAATTTTTACTAGTCAAATTCGGTCGTAAATGGGGTAGTATTCGAGAAGAGATACAACTCCGTTTACGATTGTCGATTTTTGGCCGATTTGGCGCGGTGAAATAGTTCATTTTATTCTTGGACAGTTCCTGGAGCCGTCTGGATTTAAAAATCCACTCAATTGCTCAAGAGATCCATGGTTTGCAGCAAGGCCATGAGGAGGATGGCGCAATGATAGTGCAACTTAGTGTGGTTAAAGACTACTTTAGTCGTTCTGTTCGAGAATATGATCAGAAAGTAGAGATATACACAAAGAAGTTGGAAAATCGGTTTCTAGAGCTTAAGCGAAAATCCTCGCGGTTGGAAGATCGTAAACTACCCAATATTAATGAAATATGGGGCAGTTTGCGATCTTCCATCCCCGAGTTTTTGGCGTGCTCCAGAAACCGATTTTCCAACTTCTTTGTCTATAACTGTTGAGCATAAATAAACACAAAAAAGTGGGAGAATTATATGGCTTCATGTGTGGGTCTAGTGGAAGAAGGGGTTTCTTTTCTGCAAAATACTATTATTCGTTTTTCTGAATTGGAAACTTCTAAAAAGATTGAAATATATCTATCGGCCATTTGTTTTGGAGCATTGTTCGCAGGGCAAATATATGCTGCGTCTATGGCTGCAAAAGGGTCTTTATTGGCTGTTTGCATTTCGAAAGGTTATGAAGTTGGTTACCTCTTTTTGTTCATGCGCTTCATATTATTTGCGGTGCATCTAAAACCTGTCGGTAGATAAAATCTTGTAGATGTTCCCCTTCCCCTCTTCGTCGGAAGGTGAAAAATGCTGGACAAAAACTCATTCTAGTAGATTTTTGCAAGCTTAAAATCGAGATAGTCACAAGAGACGAGGCGGTAATCGATTCCATCTTTTTGGCCAAAAAGAGAAATTTCTTTTTTTAAGCTGTGCAGATGGCCAAAGAGGCAGGTTTGAATTCCATACTTTTGTAAAATACGCGAAGCGCGCGAGGGTTGCAAATCATTGCCGATAGGAGGATAGTGTGTCATGGCAATGCGCAGCGGACATTCTGGAGAAAGTGTGGCCAAGCTTCTTTCTAATCGCAAAAGCTCGCGTTCATAAACTTTTGCAGAAAGCTCTTTTTGAATCTCTTCTTCTTTGTACGATGAGAGTGGATTGGGTTGAAAGTTGATAAGATCGCGAAACGAATATTCGTCAGAGTCCCAGAGCCTGCTTCCTCCAATTGCTACTTGTTTTAAGTGGAAGCTGTCGTTCTGCAAAAGATGCAGAGAAGGAGGAAGGACCTCTTTGACTTTTTTTAAAGAAGACCACCAGTAATCGTGATTGCCTTTCAACAAAAGCTTGGTTCCTGGGAGTTGATGGATCCAGAAAAGGTCTTTCTTTGCCTCTTCAGGGGTCATGGCCCAAGAAATGTCGCCAGGGATGAGAACGAGATCTTGCTCTCCAACTACTTGCTTCCAGTTTCTTTCAATTTTTTGTGCATGATCTTTCCACTCAGCGCCAAAAATTTCCATGCTTTTTTGTGGAGTGGAAAAGGCAAGGTGGAGGTCTGATATGGCCCAAATGTTCATCAAAACGAAAAACCATCAGGAATGGAAGCGCCGGCTGTAATCACGATAATGCCATCTCTTACATAGAGCTTTTCGCTATCGTAATGAGCAAGCTTTTTTTTGTTGGTGAGAGTGACTCCATTTCCTATGAATACATGTTCATCGATGATGGTCTTTTCGATCAAACAGTTTTCTCCAATCTCAAAATGGTGCGGCAGAGAATGGGTGTGGTCGCTCGGCGAAATGTAAAAATTGTTTCCCATCACGATGCTGTTGCGCATGGTGGTTCCTTGTTTGATAGAGGTTCTAGGGCCAATGATGCAGCGCGAGATCTCTTTAGCATTGATGATGCTTCCTTCCGAGATGATAGAGTGTGCGATGTTGGCGTTGAAGATCTTGGGGCCTGGTAAACAGAGCATGTTTCCAAAGATGGGATTTTCTTCGTCATACACCTGAAGACCTCGATTGGGCTCGTCGATGAGAGAAAGGTTGGCATGGTAAAAAGATTCTACGGTGCCGATATCTTCCCAGTAGCCTTCATAAAGAAAAGAGGCGGTTTTGCCCTTTGTAATCTGGGTAGGTATGAGATGCTTGCCGAAATCTTCTCGTAAATCTTCTTCCAAAAGATTTTTCAATGTCTCTCTTTTGAAGATATAAATTCCCATGGAAGCTAGGTAATGGTGTTCCGAGGGAAAAGGTTTGCCCATTTTTTTATAGAAAGAGGGAGGAATGCGGAATCTGGAAAGGATGTGCGATTCCTGGGGTTTTTCATAAAAATCATTGATCAAGAACTCTTCGTCAGTTTTGAGAAGGCCCAAGCGTTTGCTCTCTGCTTCTTTTACGGGGATCGTGGCAATGGTAAGATCGGCATCCT
The DNA here is from genome assembly GCA_021811265.1 of bacterium. GTDB lineage: Bacteria > Chlamydiota > Chlamydiia > Chlamydiales > SM23-39 > JAJZPH01. The sequence continues at coordinate 13,046 of JAJZPH010000008.1, read as the reverse complement.
TTTCTATGGTGAATTCGAGCATTTTGCGAAAGTTGATGTTATAGAGCTGATCTCCAGAGAGAATGAGGAAGTAATCGACTGGCGATTTTAAAATCGTATGGAGGTTTTTTCGTATGGCATCTGCAGTCCCTTCAAACCAGACTTTTTGTCCATCTGGGTATTCTCCTGGAGTTAAAAAGTCGATGGATCCTGGAGAAAAATAGTCAAACTGATAGGTTTGGGCAATGTGATGCTGAAGCTCCGCAGTCAGGTATTGGCCAATTACGTAGATTTGACGGATATTGGAATTCAATGAGTTGGAAATCGGGATGTCGATCAAACGATACTTTCCCCCATAGCGTATCGCGGGTTTGCTGTGGGATAGGGTTAATGGATAAAGACGCGTACCCTTACCGCCGGCAAGTATGATGCTTGCGATATTCATCTGTCTATTGGTCTTATCGACTGACATGCTGATTTTTTATGGGGCTCATCTTTTTTGCAACGTAATGTTTTTATTATTTCTCTTCAATAAAAATGGCTAAAAAAATCAAAAAAAATACTTTTAAGCATTTTATAATCAAACTCTTGTTTCTTGAAAAAACAGAAAAAGGAGAGTGTTTTAATTTTGGGTTTTTCTTGATTTTTAACTATTTGCATGGTAGGAAATGTATACACGAAGAGCTTGGAAAATCTGTTTCTAGAGCTTAAGCGAAAAACCTTTTTAAAATTATTAAATAATAAAACCTAATAGGAATTTTTATGTACGAAGTACGCTGTTATAATTGTGGTTGTGGGATAGATCTGAGAGATCCTTTGCTTCATATTCAACGCTATACATTTGTTGACGTAGTGTCAGGAAAAGGATGTTCTTATACGAACCTCTATTTTCATGCTTTGTGTTTTCATGCTTTGTGTGTTCACGCGAAGCTGTTGGAGCAAAGATCTCTAACAATTTGTTCGTTGTGTAACAGAGCGGTTCTATTTGATTCAAGGACTCATGTTTCTACTTCAGCATTGCCCGAGCGCGCAATCGACCCTATCTCCAAACAGGGAGGAGCATTAGTGGATGCTGTGTTCACAAGAGATAAGGCACGCGTCGAACCAGTTTTACAAGGGGGAGGAGAGATTCCCGCTCACGATCTGAGTCTTGCTTTTAGAATCGCAGCCTCTATTGGTTGTGAGTCTATTGTAGATCGATTGTTTCAAACAGGGAAAATTACAAGAGAAGATATGGCAGATGCTCTCGTGCTTGCTCGTGCCAATTTTTTTAAAAGAGTTGAGAGGTATGTTTTTAGCAGACTGCCTGGTTTTACTGAACTTGGAAGAGCATTAGTGAACTGTGTCCGAAAAGGAGACCCCTCACGTGTTGAAGCTATTTTACAAGAGGGTAGGAGTTCATCGTATGCCACAGCTGCTTTTTTACGAGATCTTGGGTTTGCTTTTATGGTGGGTGCTTCCATTGGTTGCGAGGCAATTGTGCGCCAGTTATTTGAATCAGGAGAAATTTCTTTAGAAGATATGGCATCAGCTTGGAATCTTTCTCATGCAAATTTGCATACGGCAATTGAGAGATATATTTCTGACAGGCTTCCTACTTCTGAGAGGGGATGTAGATTGGTGCGTGCTGTTCAGGTAAGAAATTTCAAATGTGCTGCATCTATTTTGCAAGAGGGTGAAATTCCTGCCCACGATTTGGACATAGCCTTTCATAAAGCTTCTTCTATGGGTTGTAGGGAAATTGTAGAGCAATTGTTCCAAACAGGAAAATTATTTTCCTAAAAGGCTTGGCAGAGGGCCTCCTGATTGCTCGTGAAAGCTCTTGTGAAGAGACTTTGCAGTTCATTTCTTTTTTCCAACGCAAAAGAGCTCTTCTGCAGAGTAGCTGGAGCGAACGAAGGGAGCTGCAATAACTTGGGGTATTCCAAGAGCAAGCCCATATGCTTCATACTCTTTGAAAGTTTCTGGTGGGATAAAGGCCTGCACTTGCATTTGCTTTTTGCTCGGCTGTAGATATTGGCCAATAGTAACCATGTCGCAGCCTACAGCATGTAAATCGCAAAGAGTTTGCATTACCTCTGCTTTGGTCTCCCCAAGCCCTACCATCAGGCCCGATTTGACCTTGCCGCGAAAAGATGAGTGCTTGGCATGGTGCAAAAGAGATAAAGAGCGCTCATATTGAGCAGAAGAGCGAATTTTGGGAGTGAGCGATCGTACAGTTTCTACATTATGGTTGAAGATAGCAATCTCTTCTCGCAGCAAAAAATCCAAATGAGACAAATTGCCCGAAAAATCAGAGGTCAATACTTCGATTGACGCTCTAGTTTTTTTTCTAATGGCACGCACGATCATGGCCATGTGGGCAGAGCCACCATCGCTCAGATCATCGCGAGTGACCATGGTGACCACCACATGTTTGAGTTTTAGCTTTTGGGCCAAATCTGCAATGTTTTCGCCCTCTTGCGGATCGGGAGCAGAGGGATGAGAATGGGTAATATGGCAAAACGCACACGAGCGCGTACAAAAGTGGCCAAGAGCTAAAAAAGTAGCTCTTTTTTTTGCATAGCATTCCGATCTGTTGGGGCAATGCGCCTCTTCGCATACGCTTTTTAAAGAGTGCGCGCTGAGCATTTGTTTTACGTAGCCGATCTCTTCCTGTTGCAAGAAAGACCTGTGCATCCAAGAGGGGAGGCGTTCTTTCTTCATCTGCTTTTTTTGGGAGGGAGGTGAAGAGGGGTCTGATTGGCCAGAAGAGAGACCTCCAGCCATAGCTCTGCAAGGGTGGGGTGGGTGTGGACGGTTTCGATGATGGAGTGGAGGGTCAGTTCGTTTTGGATGGCTACCGCCATTTCTCCAATCAAGGAAGCGGCTTCCTTTCCAATCATGTGGGCGCCGAAGATCTGCCCTGTTTTTGCATCGGCAATGATTGCAGCAAATCCTGTAGTATCTAAGGTTGCTTGTGCTTTTCCCAAAGCTTGCAGTGGAAAGACGGAAAGAGCGGCGGCGGGATTTTCTTTTTGAGCCTCTTCTAGCGTCAGTCCGACACTTGCAATTTGTGGGTTACTAAAGACCACAGAGGGGATGGCATGATAGCTCATATGAGATGCGCCGCCCGCGGCATTGGTTGCAGCAATTTGTCCTTGATGAGAGGCAACATGGGCGAGCATCCATTTTCCCGTCACATCTCCGATTGCATAAATACCAAGAACACCAGTTTCCATCTTTTCGTTGACGACAATAGCTCCTCTGTCCGTTGTTCCGAGCCCTGCTTTTTGCAAGTCCAGATTTTCTGTATAAGCTCGCCTTCCCACGCACACAAGGGCCATCTCTCCATCGATAGTGCTGCCATCAGAGAGATGAGCGGTAAGGGAGCTTTCTTTTTTTTCAATATGCTCTACCTTTGTGTTGAGTCGAATATCCATGCCCCGTTTTTTAAAAAGCCTGGTGAGTTCATTTGCGATCAGAGCTTCTTGGGTAGCTAGTAGAGAGGGCAGGGCTTCGATGATGGTAATCTTTACACCCAAATCAGAAAAAAGAGAGGCAAACTCGCAGCCAATATACCCTCCGCCAATAATGATCAAAGAAGAGGGAAGGTGGGTGATGCAAAGAATGGAAGTGGAGCTATGGATGCGATGGCAATCAAAGGGAAAAGAGGGAATGTCAATGCTTTCAGAGCCCGATGCGATGATGATTTTTTTTGCATCGAGAAGAAGATTATCCTTTCCGAGAATTTTTAACTCTTTGGGAGAGGTGAACTTGGCCTCTCCTTGGAAAATCGTCACCTGGTTGGATAGGATAAGCTGATTGAGACCTTTTCTCAAATCGTTCACTACCCGATTTTTCGTATTTACCATTTGTCCGTAATCAAAAGAAACCTTGTCTACATCTATATGATATTTTTTAGCCTCTTTGATATCGGTGAGTGCCTGTGCGTGAGAAAGCAAGCATTTTGTGGGAATGCATCCTACGTTCAGACAGGTTCCTCCCACAAAGCTTTTTTCGATCAGGGCCACTTTTAGCCCAAGCTGAGCTCCTTTGATTGCAGCTACATAGCCGCCAGGACCTGCTCCTATAATGGCAAGGTCAAAAGATTTTTTTTCCATAAAGCGTACTCCTTTTTTAGATTATACCCAAATCGTAGGAAAAATCTATACTTTGGAAAAAAAGCAGATCAGTATTATGATGCAGATAAGATCTTATGCTCATTCTAACGGAAAAATTCTATGCAGCCAAAAAAGCGAATGAAAATGTGTCCTTTTTGTGAAGGACAGGTAGAAATAGGCGTTATGCTCTGTCCTTTTTGCGGGGGTGAAATTGGGTCTATGGAAGATAGTAGCCCCACCTCAAGCAAAGATGTGCGCTCTCTTTCTCCCCAAGAGACGCTAGCCTCTCTCTATCCGCCTCCCTATCGAGCAAAAGCCGAAGAGATTTCTCAGCCAAAAGAAGCTTCTTCTTATTTCATACCGCCTGCAAAAGAAGAGGCTCTCCTGCCAGAATCTAGCGACTCCATGGACACGCCCATTTCTTCTTCCTTTTTTTGGTCATTTATCCTTTTTTCCGTTGGTATCAATCTGCTCTTTCTCTCCTTCTTTCTTTTTTTCTTTTCTACAGATGGAGAGGTGCAGCTTCATTGGAAAGGATACTGGTGGGTGATCTACTTTATGACCGGCTTGGTTGCTGCTATTTTTGGCTACAAAAAGCTTAAGACCCAAGATCCTTCTGCTGAAAACTGAAGAATTTGCAATTTCTCTTCTTGGACAGTTCCTTAAACACTAAAAATTTATTTTCTCTTTTTCTTTAATCGCGATAAAATCACAAAAAATGTTTTTTAGGGAGTGTTGGTGAGCGTAGGACAGCTTTCAGGAATATTTACGCTAATTTCTCCTGTGAAAATGCGATTGATAGAAGAGTATTATGAGAGAAGATGTAAGAGTTGTGGGGGAAATAGCGCAGCAGCTACGAAAGAGATTGTAAAGAAAATTTCTTTGCCTGCAATGGGCTCTGCAGCACAATCCGCAAAGTCTGTTGCAACTCTGGTCGGCGATTTTCCCTACAAAAATGTTGTGTGTTCCACGCCAGAACCAACGCACAGCTGGTCTCCAGTTGTCAGTTCCCTCTTTTTTTCACGACTTGCTTTGCAGCGCGCCTCGCAGCCGTCACATCCTGCACTTCCAATTCCTAGGGTTGAGTTAGTCAACCTACAATCTCTTTATCCTCCTGTTGTTTATCGAGAATCTCAAAGAGAAGTATGGGATGGGTCTACAATAGTAGAGTTGAACCAAGATCCGTCTTTTTCTCCTGATGAGGATGCGAGCTTATGTTTGCAACATATGCGAGACACGGACATGTTTTTTCAGGGGGCCTTTTCTACGATTCCGGTAGAAAAACTGCAGACCAGAAATCTCATGAGAACGGATATTCATGACCCCCATGCCTTTAACAATGTTTTTTGGAGCACTGAAGGTGGAGTCTGTATCGGAGATTACGACCCAGAGATATTTTCATCTTTTGCAGCGGATAGCGACGTAGTTGTTCATGCATTTGCTCATGCGGTTATTTTTCGTTCTTCAAATTTGGTTTATCAGGAGCAAAGTGGAGCTATTTTGGAGTCTCTTGCTAATATCTTTGCCGTGATGGCCGATCATTATAAACATAGAGTACGTGCTGGAGATGCCCACGCGAGCTGGGACCTTTACAAGATCATTCGTAATGCCCAGGCAGGAAATAGCTGGTGCTCCCTGTCGCATCCAGGAGATGGCTTCCGCAATCATCCTGTCCTTGGAAATGACGATCAAGTGGGACATATGAGAGATTATCTAAGCGAGAAGGTGACTTTCCCTTTTGATTGGGGAGGTATTCATAAGTATTCTGGCATCCCCAATCATGCTTTTTATCTCGCCGCCACAAAATATGGTGATGTTACTTATGGAAAGATAGGACAGAGTTGGCATCTTGCTTCTAAGCGTACTTCAAGTGATGCAGACTTTTCCTGTTTTGCAAAAGAGACGATTAAATCTGCTAAAGATTTGGGGTTTGGAGAAAAAGTTTGTGCAATTATAGCACAGTCTTGGATGGATGTCGGGGTGGATTTACAAGGTCCTAGAGAGATGGTAGTGGTGGGCAAGACAAGACCAGCACCTCAATCTCATTGTTGGTAAAGAAGGCCCTCTCGAAGAAACCGCATAGTGGAATCGCTCTTATTGCGGCTGTTTTTAATAGGTGCTACCGCAACATTTTTTGTATTTTTTCCCACTGCCGCAAGGGCAATTTTCATTGCGACCGACTTTTTCTTCTGCTGCAGCACGCACGGGGTCTGTAGAAACGCTTGGAGGTTCAGCAGTAGCTTCGAGCTCATCTGGGGGTTGGGGAACAAAAGATCTCTCCTTGTCCATATGAAGTTGGGAGAGAAGTTCCGGTACTTGGGTTTGCTGAGGAGGAACTAGTGCAAAGCGGAAAAAATCTTCTGCCATTTCTAGTTTGACTCTTTGCGAAAATTCATCGAAAAGCGCAAAGGCTTCGTGCTTAAATTCCAAAAGAGGATCTCGCTGACCGACAACGCGTAGGTGCACGTCGGCTCTAAGATGATCAATGGCAAGCAGATGCTCCTGCCATAGATGGTCGATTTGCCGCACCATAATGCTGCGCAAGACGTTGTGCAATAGACGGGTAGCATCTTCCTCTTTTCCCTGCGGGTGCATCTGGGTGATCAACTGCTTTTGCATATTTAATTTTTGTAAAAATGCAGAAATGACTTTTTCTGCGACAAGAGTTTCAATTTGCGGAAGCTCAAGAGAGTCAAAAGTTCCTTTTTCAAAAGAAACGGGAAAATGTTCCATGATCCATTGACGGAACTCCTCGCCTCTCCACCCTCCTTCAGAGAAGTGGTTGGTGAAGTGTTTGGGGATCACAGAAAGTGTGACGATGGACAAAATTTCTTTGGCAAGAGAGGTGGGATCTTCGGAGGACAAGAGCTCATTGCGGAAGGAGTAAATTTCCTGCCGCTGACGATTCATGACGTCATCATACTCTAGCGTATGTTTGCGAATCATGTAGTTGCGCTGCTCGATTCTTTTTTGCGCAGTTTCGATCGATCTGTTTAAAACTTTTGCTGAAATGGGCTCGCCCTCAGGAGGACGCACTCTTTGTAGCATGGAATTTAAGCGAGGGGAGGCAAATATTCGCATCAAAGAATCTTCAAAAGAGACGTAGAACTTGGAAGATCCGGGATCTCCTAAACGACCTGATCTACCTCGAAGCTGGAAGTCGTTACGTCTGGAATGATGGCGCGTAGTGCCGATGACGTGGAGGCCTCCTAGCTCTTTTACGTCAAAGGCGAGCTTGATGTCCGTTCCCCTTCCTGCCATATTGGTGGCCAAAGTGATAGCCCCTCTTTTGCCCGCTTCGGCAATAATTTCTGCTTCTTTGGAGTGGTTTTTTGCGTTGAGAATGGTATGGGGCAGATGGTTTTGCTTTAAAATGCGGGAGAGCTTTTCCGAAATTTCAACCGATTCTGTTCCAATGAGTATGGGCCTTCCTTGCTGGTTAACGGCGAGGACTTCTTTGATGATGGCATTGTATTTTTCTCTCTCCGTCATGTAAATTTCATCGTCAGCATCGATGCGCTTGCAAGGACAGTAGGTAGGAATCTCCACAACTTCAATCTTGTAAATTTCCTTGAATTCATTGGCTTCCGTCATGGCAGTACCTGTCATGCCGGAGAGTTTTTGATACATGCGGAAATAGTTTTGGAGAGTAATCGTTGCGTAGGTTTGTGTTTCTCCCTGGATGGCAACGCCCTCTTTAGCTTCTATGGCTTGGTGCAGGCCATCGGAAAATCTACGTCCCGGTTGGGGTCGGCCCGTATTTTCATCGATGATGATGATCTTGCTCTCCTGCACGATGTAGTCTACATCTTTTTCCATGAGAAGGTGTGCCTTGAAGAGCTGCTGCAAATTGTGAGCGCGCTCTTTTCGGTTCGCATCTTCTTCGCGCACTTGCACTTTTCTCTGCATTTTTTCCTGTTCGCTGAGAGCGGGGTCTTCTTCGATTTTGGAATACTCGTAGCCCAGATCGATCATGACGAAATCTTCGCTGTCGGGATTGCACTCTGCCCAGGCATGAATGCCTCGGTCGGTAAGCTCATACTCATTGGCTTTTTCGTCGACGATGATAAAAAGCTCGGAAAGAATTTTGGCCTTTTCTTCCTTGTTTTGCTCAGAGTAAAAACGAGTGTCCCAACGATCAATGGCAGCGCGTAGATCGGGATTTTCCCTCATCCGCATTAAAATTTTGTGTCTGGGAGTTCCTTTGCTAATAAGCCAGAGCTTGCGCAGAGCCTCGTCTGCCTCTGTTTGCGCTTCTTTTGCAAGCCTTACGGGTGGGTGTTCTTCGTTGGTAACGCCCAGAGCGTCTAATGCTTTTTTTGCCTCTGATGCTAAACGGTTGCAGTGGTCTCGTTGTAGTTTGACGAGCCGGGCCACTCCATCTTTTAGCGTATCATACATCTGTCTGTTGACAGGAGAGGGTCCTGAAATGATGAGGGGCGTTCGCGCCTCATCGATCAAAATGGAGTCGATTTCATCGACGATGGCAAAATAATAGGGTTTGCGCTGCACCTGCTCTTCTAAAGAAGAGGCCATGGAGTTGTCTCTGAGATAGTCAAAGCCAAATTCCGAAGAGGTACCATACACGATATCGGAGGCATAGACCTCTTTTCTTTTATGCAGAGGAACGTCGTTGGTGAGAAAAGCAATGCTCAAACCCAAATAGCGAAAGATGATGCCAATCCAGCTGCAATCGCGTTTGGCAAGATAATCATTGACAGTGACTAGATGCACAGGATTGCCACTCAAGGCGTTGAGATAAAGAGGCAGCGAGGCGGTAAGAGTTTTTCCTTCTCCGGTTTGCATCTCGGCAATCGATCCATAATGCATGGCAATTGCGCCGAGGATCTGTACGTCGTAGGGAATCATGTCCCATTTCTGATCATATCCAAAGACATGGATTTCAGTGCCGCATAGGCGTCGGCATGCATTTTTCACAACTGCATATGCTTCGGGAAGAAGGCTGTCGAGAGACTCACCCTTTTGGAATCTTTCCTTAAATTCGCTCGTTTTGGCACAGAGCTCTTTTTCAGAAAGATCTTGGAATTTCTTTTCCCATTCGTTAATTTCAATGACAATTTTGGAATACTTGTTAAGAAGCCGACTTTGCGCGGTTCCAAAAAATTTTTTTAAAATGGCAAACATAACTCTTTCTTGTTGGATGACAAAATTTTATACTAAAAAACCATTTTTCTTCAAGGGAAGAAAGCAGTGTTTGATGCTTAGGGACCGTCCAAGAATAAAATGAACTATTTTTTATTCTTTGACAATTTCTTAGGTTGGTATTGTTTTTTTTTCAGACAAGATTTAAAATGAAATCGCCTATTTCTTTTTGTTATTCCACACTCTTGCGATATTTTCGAAAGGATCGTTATGGAAGGTAAAAACATCATTCTTCGTCCATTGAAGGAAAAAGATTTAGAAGATTTTTTTCGTTTCAAAGAAAAATTACGACTCAGCGGGTCTATTCTTTTTTTTGATGATTTGAGCTCGGAGTTTAAATTCAAACAAAAATTTGCCAAAACGGGCTTTTGGGAAGATCTAGAAGGGTCGACACTTTTATTGGATCGCAAAGAACGCATGTTGGGATTTATTTCGTTTCATCGCATTCACTTTACCGAAACGCTGGACTTGAGTTTTTATATTTTTCGTCCCGAGGATCGCGGCAAGGGATTTATGAGCGAAGCCCTCTTGCTTTTTTCCCAATATCTTTTCTCTACAAAAAAAATCAACCGCTTGCAGTTGCATATCCCCAACTATAATCGCGCAGCCATGGCAGTGGCGCAAAAGTGCGGTTTTTCCTTTGAGGGGATTTTGCGCGAGGCTCTGTTTTGTAAGGGGCAATATGTAGACCTTTGTCTCTATGCTCTTCTTAGGAACGATGTGAAAAGCTTGGGGAAAAGTAATAATTCCATGAATTAAACTATGAAACGGCTTGGCAGATAGGGCATTTTTCTATGCGATGGCCTCGGGCGGGGCAGAATGCTCGTGCATAGAGGATCATTTGTAGATGAATTTTCCCCCAGTCTCTTTTGTTAAAAATTTTTTTTAAATCTTTTTCTGTTGTTTTAAGGCTTTGTCCCGAGCTCAGTTTCCATCTCTTCGCGCATCGAAAGATGTGCGTGTCGACAGCAAAGGCAGGCTGATGAAAAGCATGTGAGAGCACTACGCTAGCTGTTTTGTGGCCAACTCCTGGGAGTTTTTCCAATGCTTCGAGAGAGGAGGGGATTTTTCCTCCATGTTCTTTTATGAGTAGAGAAGAGAGAGCGACAATTGCTTTTGCTTTTCGTTTATAGAGGCCGCATGGGCGGATGATCGCTTCGATCTTTTGCTGTGTAAGCAAAACCATTTTTTGTGGGGTAGGTGCTGTGCGAAAGAGCGCGGGGGTAATTTTGTTAACGGCTTTATCTGTAGAGTGCGCAGAGAGAAGAACTGCGATTAACAGGGTGTAGGAATTTGTGTGGTAGAGAGGAATCGTAGGGTGGGGAAAAAGCCGATCGAGAATGTTTTTAACCTTTTTTGCCCTTTCTTTTTTTTGCATCATTTTCCTAGGCAGAATTTGGAAAAAATGGAAGAGAGGATCTCTTCTGAAATATTGAGCCCGATGATGCAGCTTAGCTCTTCGAGCGATTTTTTGAGATCGGAAATGGTGAATTCATAGGAGGCTTTTTTCTCACAAGAATGGATTGCTTGTTTGCAAAAGTCTATGCTTGCAAGAAGCGCCTTTCTGTGCCTTTCTTTAGTGATGATGATCTCTTCTTTAGAGGGAACTCCACGCTTCCAGATTTTTTTTTCGATGGCATTTTTTAACTCAGAAAGACCTCTCTTATCCTTTACGGAAATCAACAGCTCTTCCGCTTTGTCAAACCTTCTCTCGGGCATTTGCAAATCGATTTTATTCCAAAGAAAGAGGGTTTTTTGGGGATCCAGCGAGGAGATGAGCTCGAAGTCTTCTTTTGTCAAAGAACGGCTAGCGTCCAAAACAAATAAAATGAGATCTGCCTCTTTCATGGCGCTCATCGTGCGCTCGATGCCCTCTTTTTCGATCATCTCTTTTGTTTTTCGAATACCCGCAGTATCTATTAAGCGCAAATGCAAAGAGCCCAACTGGACGGTCTCTTCGATCAGATCTCGTGTAGTGCCAGCAAGAGGAGAAACGATGGCCCGATTTTTTCCCAAAAGGGCATTTAACAGGGAGGACTTGCCCACATTGGGAGGGCCTGCGATACACAAGGAGATGCCATCTGTTGCGATTTTTCCCTCGTAAAAAGTATCGGCCAAAAGCTGCATTTCTTCTACAATTTGCTGAAGAGAGGTGTGGGCTTTTTCTGTCTCCTCTTTTCCCAAATCATCTTCTGGAAAGTCGATGAAGGCTTCCAAAAGTGCAATGGTTTCTATGAGTCTTTTTTGAAAGCTTTCGATTTTTTTTGACAAAGCTCCCTCGAGCTGATTTGCTGCTGCATTCATGGCAACTTCATTTTGTGATGAGATGAAGGATTGCACGGCCTCTGCTTGAGAGAGATCTAGTTTCCCATTTAAAAAAGCTCTCAACGTGAATTCTCCAGGTTTTGCAATCTTGGCCCCGGCATCAGTGAGAAGATCCAATATTTTTCTTGTAACAACCCTTCCACCGTGGCAGTGGATTTCTACCAGGTCTTCTCCTGTATACGTATGGGGATGCTTCATGACAAGAAGCAGAACGCTATCGACAAGAGCTCCTTGGAAGTCCACTATTCTGCCATAGTGGGCTGTATGAGAAGAGTATTGCAAAATGTTGCCGGAAAAAATCTTTCCAGCGATCGCAAAAGCGTTTCTTCCCGAAAGTCGGATAATGGCAATGGCTCCCTCTCCAGGGGGAGTCGCAAGAGCTGCTATCGTATCTTCGCTTGTATTGAAATTCATAAAAAATACACCTAAACTTTACTATGTCCTGAAAAAATTCAAGAGGGCTGTAGGTCTTTTTTAGTAATTGCTCCGTATATAATAACAAAGTTATGATTTTATTTCTAAAATTCATCGTTATAAAAATTTTTATCTGGCCAGAAACCCAAAATTGACGCACAACAAACTATATAAAAAATTTTTTAACTAATGATTCTGCATTTGCGAACAAAGGTTGCTTTTGGCATAGCTTAAAAAACCGATTTTCTAGGTTCTTTGATTATATACGTAGCTTATTTCTAAAGACTTAAATAATTACTCTGTTTGCAAAAACTTATTTTGAAGACTTATATTATTAAAATTTTTAATAATATAAGTCTTAAGTTATTTATTTGTTTTGACAAAGTTAATAACTATTGTTATAATATTATATAATTAAAATAAAAAAAAGGATAAAAATGAGCGCTTCGGCTTCCGGTCTGGTCTCGCAATTTCTTGCATGCCGCTATCGGACTACTTATCCACAACCATTGTTGTCAGAAAAAGATTTGTCTGTGAGCGAGGATCAACTATTGTTCTTGGAAAAAGACGAATTACTAATTGCAGAGAAAATGTTTCTAAATGATCCCTCGCGCGCTGTAGACAAAAATAAAACTTTAAAAGCCTTGTTAGAAGAGAGGCCGAGACTGTTCCAAACACAAGCAGAGTTATTACAGACTCGTTTTTGGAACCGAATCATTTTTGTGACCTGCATTGCACTGCCCATTTTACTTCCTTATCTTTGTTTGCATTACTTCTACAAAATGCGGCCGAACGCAGATGGATTAAAGAAAAATGAAGAAGAATTGCGTGAAAGTGAAAAAGCGATTGTGGAAGAAAAAAATCGGATCGGGGAATTTGTGAATGAAATGCAAGAGGAAAAAAGAGCAGTTTTTTTGCGTGAAATAAAAAAAACAGTTTTTTTGCGGAAAAAGGAACGAGAAAGGCTTGGGCAGATACGTGAAGATGCTTTTCGGTGGAAAATTTCCATTGATCGAATCGATTTGTGCATAAATCCAGAAGATGGTCAAGTGTCAGAGAAAG
>JAJZPH010000038.1 GCA_021811265.1 bacterium | reverse complement strand
CTTATTTTCCTAATTTTTGTGGCCAAATCACTATTCATTCGTCATGATAAAAATAATTCTTGTATAACTTTTTTTTTAAAAGTATTCTTTTGCAAATTTTAATAAGGAGATGTGTATGGCTACGAGCATGACAGAGGGGAGACCTGCGCTTTATACTCTTTTCTCTACAGAGCATATACAAAATATGATAGAACGTTACAGAAGTCAAGGAGGGGAAGGAAGATGCTCATGAAATGCAACTAATCCCTGCAAGAACTAAACGTGATGTTTTAGGAGAAGAGGTGGAAATTCCTTCTGCGATTCTATTAGGCGACGTCGCCTATCCACAGCTCTTTTCTCAAGGAACTCCTCCTTCCTTTCGTGCTTATTATCTTCTTTCCAAAGCCTCTTTGCCGAGTCCAACGCTTACATCAGAACATAAGAGTATTACTGTGCGTCCTTCTTTATTTCAGATGACAAAAGGTGCGTTTCAAGAGTCTTTGAAGCAAGTGTGGGATGGGTTAAAAAAGCCACAACCATTGACCCTTCTTCGTTCAAATACTCAACTTGAATGCAGTGATATTGAAGCTCACGAATGCTTTAACGGTATGACTAGAGTTGATCGATTTTGTCAAAAGGTATTTTCTGTGCAACCAACGGGAGAGGACATAGGACACCTTATGCGAGTAGAAATCCATGACCCCTATGCTTTTAACGGTGCTTGTTGGAGTCCAATGGATAAATCTGTTCATTGTGGAGATCACGATCCCTTGCGTTTTAATTCTATTGCTAGTAATCCAGATATTATTGCCCATGAATTTGGCCATGCTGTGACTTATTATTCTTCGAATTTAGACTATGTCAGACAAAGCGGGGCAATTAATGAATCTTTGTCCGATATTTTTGCGATTATGGTAAAACATCGTCAAGCTAAAGTGAGTGCTGATGCCCCCATGGCTAGTTGGTCTATTGCAGAAAACTTTCTTTCTATAGAAGGAAGAAACTTTCCTTTGCGTTCTATGTCCAACCCCGGCAGTGCCTTTAGAGCACACCCTTTATTAGGAGATGATGATCAAATAAGACATATGAGGGATTATCAAGAAGATTATCCTCTCGAGAAAGATCATGGAGGGGTACATAAATATGCTGGTGTTGGGAATTACGCATTTTATTTAGCGGCAACTAAATTAGGAGGTCCTTCTTGGAAAATAGCAGGAAAGATCTGGCGTTGTGCTTTAGTTCGTTCTCAACGAGCGCCTACTTTTTCTGATTTTGCTACAGAAACTCTGAAAGCAGTGGAAGACATATCTTTCAAAATACCTAAAGAACCTATTTATCAAGCGGTTGCACAAGCATGGAGAGACGTTGGCGTTACTTTTAGAGAAAGAGGTGTTGGAACAATGTTATTAGAAGGAACACCTCCTCTACAAGATAGTAGTTGCTGTTAATAAGAGGTATTTATGTCTATGTATTCTGGCGAAAAAAGCGCTGAATATTATGCTAAGATGGGTGATTCGGAATCAGCTCGTAAACAATCTATAAGTCATGTGCTAAGTACAATCGCTTATAAAACTATCTCTGTTTGTCGTTATATCGCGAAGGACCAAAATGAGATAAGTTGCGAAATTCGATTTGAAAGACCCGGAAGAGAGGATTCAATAAATGCCTATATTTTTTCTTTGGATCTTCGAGGGGGCTTATATGAGTTCTTGGGAGTTGTTTCAGGGCAACATATTTTTGTGGATTCTTCTGTAGGTGACTTTCTGTCAGATTCCTTAGTTTCTTTGAGCTCTCTTCAGGAAGGCATTCAAGATAGGGTTTTGCGATCTTTAGAAGGACCTGAGGCAACTCGTGCTATATGTCCTATTTTTCATGCGAAAAATCAGGTAGATCGTTTATTTTTGAATTCGAAAAAAGCTCCAAGTGAGATTATTGGAACATATAATTATGATCATAATGCAGAAAGGATGGGAAGTAGGCTCATAGTTTTTTTAAGGAGAGGTAGAGAAGCGCAATCCATTCGAGCTCAGATTTTTATTTGGAATCGAGAAAAAAGCACTCTTGGAGCTCTTCTTTCGACAGTATTAGGTAATCGAATTTCTGTTAGAACAGGAGAGGATTGGTGGGAACGCATACCTATTATAGCGCAGATTGTAGCACAAATAAGAGGATGGTTGTACCCTCTTGCCACCTATGGTATAGAGACACAAGATGCCCTTATGAATTCTTTATCTTGGAGGCATATTGTTGTTGAAAGTGGTACAAGTTCTACTCCTAATTTTGAAGTCATTACAAGGCTCCATATTTGCTAGCTCCTGAATTGCAAAAACACTTGATGTCTCTTCTTGAGCGCCGCTATTGTGCCCCTTCAAAAGGAAGAGGCTGCGAAGAAAGGCCGATTTATTTCTTGAAAAAATGACGAAATTCAGGATCTTCTTTCACAGAGGCGAAAATATCTTCTGTGAGTAGCGCTTCGAGCTCAATATTGCCAAATTCCAGAGCAGTAGAAAGCCAACCACCAGAAAGTTTTGGCTGACGAAGAGCCGCAAAGGCTCTTGCATTGCGAAGAGCAACCTCTTGCACTGGACTCTGTTGATAAGAGGCAGTGGACAACTCTGTCACAAGGGCATAGTTTGTTTCTTCAAAAGCAAGCTCTTGCAATAGGGGAATAAGCGACTCATCCAGCGTGTATTGGATAGACTTTAATAGTTCATAGGCTTCACGGCGATTTTTATCATCCAGG
Organism: bacterium; assembly: GCA_021811265.1. Lineage (GTDB taxonomy): Bacteria > Chlamydiota > Chlamydiia > Chlamydiales > SM23-39 > JAJZPH01. The sequence continues at coordinate 9,142 of JAJZPH010000038.1, read as the reverse complement.
GCAAGAAGTGCCAGAAATTGCGTTGCTGAAGTAAAAATCATTCCATGCTTCGTCTCTTGGCGGATCATCTGTAAAAGCTCACGCGCCTTTCGATCATCGCCCCGTTTGAGTGCTGTTTCGGCTTCTAATAACTCAGATGCATACTCTTCCTTGCGGTCTTGCGGCTCTAAATATTTTGATCGACGAAAAAGATCAAAACTCTCAAAGGCAAACAAAAAGAACAAAGCCCCAAGCAGCAGATTTTGCGCCACAAAAAAGAAAAGGCCAAAACCTACCCCTATCAACATTCCAATCAATAAAGCCGCCTTAAATCCTTTGATGCCAAAGAAAAACTCTAAAGCAATGCGAAGCAATTGCCCTCCATCCAAAGGAAGGATGGGTAAGAGATTGATCAGGGTCCAAAAGAAGTTGATCAGCTTAAAAATCTCCAAGGACTTTATAATTATGGGCGAGTGAAAAAAAGAGGTTTTTAATAAAAAATAGGATGCTAAAAAAAGCAAAAAGCCAAAGAGAGGTCCGTCAAAAACAATCAAAAATTGTTTGGGGAGTGTTAGCCCTCTGCTCTCATAGGAAGTCCTTCCGCCAAGAGCAATGAGCTCTATGCGCGGTTTTTGTCCCAAATAATAGGCAGTAATCGCATGTCCAAATTCATGGATCAAAACCGAAAAAATAATGATTCCCATCCATAGAAAAGCTGCGGAAAAAGAGCCACCATTCCAATATCCGATCAAGAATGCAACAAATAGAAAAATGGGTTGAATGATTACGGGGATTTTTCCGGGGATGGTAATCATAGAAGTTCACTATTCCTCATAATTTCTCTTATGTGATAAATTAAACTTTCCATCAACTGTAAAAAAAATGTTTCGCCTTTTCAAATCTCCTTTTAAAAAACTCTTCTCTTTCTTTTCGAAAGCAAAGTTTTCTATCGGAGCCAAGCTGCGTCAACTCTTTGCCCAAAAAGAAGATGCAGAACTCTTTACAAAGTTGGAAGAAGCCTTTTATGAGGCCGACCTTGGAGTTGCCACATCGCAAGAGCTGACAGAAAAAACCAGAAAATATTTGAAAAGCAATCCCGATGCTTCTTTTGACACAATCATCCAGTTTCTAAAACAAGAGCTTTTCCAGATTTTAAACGATCAGCCGCTTTCCATCGAGATGAATGTTTCTCCTTTCGTACTGCTGGTCGTTGGCGCCAACGGCAGTGGAAAAACCACTTCGATTGCAAAGTTAGCCCACCTCTTTCAAAAAGAGGGAAAAAAAGTGCTGATTGCAGCAGCTGATACCTATCGAGCAGCAGCGATCGAACAGCTCGATTTGTGGGCAAAAAAAGCCAATGTAGAAATCGTCAAATCGCAAATCGGCGGCGATCCTGCTTCTGTTGTTTTTGATGCTTTGGCATCTGCAAAAGCGCGCGGCATTGATCTTGTAATCATCGATACTGCCGGTAGGCTCCATACAAAAACGGCCCTGATGCAGGAACTGGAAAAAATCAAGCGCATCTGTAACAAACAGATACCCTCATCTCCCCATATGACTCTTCTCACACTCGATTCCACCACAGGACAAAATGCGGTCGATCTTGCCAAAACCTTTCATCAGTTTACCCCCATCTCGGGGCTTCTTCTTACCAAGTGGGATGGCTCTGCGAAGGGTGGCATTATCGTCGCCATCAAAAAAGAGCTCCACCTCCCCACTTTTTGGATAGGAGTTGGCGAGCAGCTAGACGATTTGATTCCCTTTGATGCAGAAGAGTTTGTCGATGCCCTTTTCTCAGACGCTGGCACATAGTTTACTTTTCCATCGTTAGTAGTATAATGCAAGAAATTGAAAACCCACCTAAAATCACTATGCACAACGCACTTCACTCCCTCATTAAAGACAGCATTGCCTTTCTCAAAGAGCAAAAAAGGGGCTATTTTTTTGCGAAAGCAGAAGAGCTCTTGCTTCTTCAAACAAAAGACACAAGAGAAGAGCCCCCTCCCCTTTCCGATAAAGCCCAACCTCTTTCTTCTTTTACTCTTCCTCCCCTTCCGGAAAGAAAAAAGAGCGCCTCTTTGGAAAAAAAAGAAAAACTCCTTTCGGTTGTACAACCAACAGAAAGCATAAAAGTAGATCTTCCTGCACGGCAAACTCCTTCTTCTACCTCCTTCACCCCTCTCAAAGATCTTCTTTCCGCCATCGCCCCAAGCTATGTAATTCACAAAGAGGCTCCCTCTGATGCAATGGCAAAGCAGAAAGCAATGAGCTGGCATATGAGAAAAAAAAGCGCTCCCATCACCCTGATTGGCCATGGCAAAGACCCTGCAAAAACCACTCTGTTGAAGAACATAACACACGCACTGGAGCAAAAATTTTCTTCGGTTGGGTTGATTTTTGCTTTTGATATCGAAAAAGAAAATAGCTGGGAGATTTTTTTATCCAACCCCGAGCTCAAGCTGGTTATAACCACAGACTCTACAATCGCAGAGTTTCCCAAACTCACGAGCTTTTATCGAGAAATTCCTGCACGCAAAGAGCAATTCCTGCACAACACGCCGCTCTTTCTTCTGCCCGATCTTGGCCTCTATTTAAAGCAAAGCTCTTTAAAACCACTATTATGGAAAACGCTCACCCAAAAGATCCAGGAACTCTTCGAGAAAAAATCACATGAAGAAATTTGCTAGCATCATTTTAGACAACAATGTCAAAAAACCTCTCGACTACTGCATTCCCGATGATCTGGCTTTTCGACTGCTTCCTGGAATGCGCGTAGAGGTTCCTGTGCGTGGCAAGCCCATGAAAGGCACTGTCTTTGCTTTGAAAGAAGAGGCAGAGGTAGACAACCCTCTTTCTATCCTTCGCCTACTATCTGAAGAGGTGCTCACCGAAGAGCTTTTTTCCTTAGCCCAGTGGATGTCAGAATACTACTGCACCCCATTCAACAAGGTATTAAAATGCATCGTCCCCTCCAGCGTGCGCAAAGAACCTTCCCAAAAGCTTGAAAATTTTATCTCTTTGAACCAAACCAAAAAAGAGACAATCGACTCGTTGTCCTTGATACGAAAGCAAAGTGGTCAGCAGGCAGCGCTTCTCGAGCTTCTCATATCGGCCAATAAGGGTCTTTTTCTTTCTGAAATCAAAGAGCGCATCCCCATTTCTCTCTCTTCAGTGGTAAGCCTTGTGAAAAAAAAGATGGTTGCCGTACGAAAAATCATCCGAGATCCCCACCACTTATTTCTCGACCAGGAATATTTTTCTACCCTTCCAAAAACATTGACCCAAGAGCAAAAGCTTGCTCTGGATCGCATCCGAAAAAGCATAGAAGAAAAAACCTTTGCCTGCCACCTTCTCTATGGAATCACAGGTAGCGGAAAGACAGAGGTCTACCTCCAAGCCATCCAACATGCCCTTTCTTTGAACCTCGGCGTCCTCATGCTTGTTCCCGAAATCTCCTTAACTCCTCAGACTATCGAACGCTTTCGGTCCCGCTTTCAAGAAAAAATTGCCATTCTGCACCACAAACGAAGCCACAAAGAACGAAGAGAAGCCTGGCAAGAGCTCATGCAAAAAAAACTACGAATCGCCATTGGCGCTAGATCTGCTGTCTTCAGCCCCGTGCCCAATCTCGGGCTCATTATCGTCGATGAAGAACATGACTCTTCCTACAAACAATCGGAAGAAATGCCTACCTATCACGGGCGCCACATTGCTCTGATGCGAGCGAAACAATTGGGATGCTGCATCCTTTTGGGCAGCGCAACTCCTTCTCTGGAAAGTTTTTATCTGGCAGAAAGTGGAAAATATCAACTCAACACCCTGACCAGAAGAGCAGGAGGCTCTCTTGTTCCCAAAATCCAGATCGTCTCTATGCTGGCGGAAAAAGAAAAAAACAATTGTCTCTTTTCCGACCTTCTTTTAGAAAAAATCAAAGAGCGCTTTCGCCTAGGAGAACAGACCCTTCTTTTTCTCAACAGAAGAGGGTATCACTCCTTTCTTATCTGCCAGCAATGCTCTCACGTCATTCAGTGTGCACATTGCGACGTCTCGCTCACATATCATAAAAAAGAACACCTTCTTCTCTGCCATAGCTGCGGATTTCGCCTGCCCCCCCCACAATCCTGTCCCAACTGTGGAAGTAGGGAGCAGCTGCAATACAAAGGAGTAGGGACAGAGCTTGTCGAAAGTTCTCTCAAAGCCCTCTTTCCCTCTATGCGCATTATACGTCTCGATCGTGACACCGCGCAAAAAAAAGAGAGTCACGAAAAACTCTATAAAGAGTTTCGCTCTGGAAAGGCCGACCTTCTCATCGGTACACAGATGGTGGTCAAAGGGCTCCATTTTCCCTCGGTGACGCTCGTAGGCATTTTGAACTCAGATGCTGCCTTAAACATTCCCGATTTTCGATCTTCAGAAGAGGTATTTCAGCTCATCACCCAAGTTGCCGGAAGAGCTGGAAGGTCAGAATTACCTGGCGAGGTGATCCTCCAAACCTATATGAGCGATCATCCCGTCATGCATCTGGCCGCAGCGCAAGACTTTGAAAGTTTTTACCGCTACGAGATGGAAGGAAGAGAACAGTTCGGCTATCCACCCTTCACACACATGGTCAAAATAGCAGCTTCTGGAGAGGATGTAGAAAAAACAAAAGAGTTTTTAGAAAACTTTCGCAAAGAGCTCATTGCCCTTTTGCCCGAAGATGTGCAAATCCATCCAATCTCTGCCAGTCAAAAAGCACGTATACAGGATCGTTTTCGCTTTCTTTTTTTACTACGCGCAAAAAAAGTGCACATTGTCTCAAAGGCTATTCGCATGCTGCAACAAAAGCATTTTGTCCCTCGCTCTATTTCTCTCTTCATTGACGTAGACCCCACCTCAACGCTTTTTTAATCCCAGATCTGTTGTTGTAAATAGGCCTGCGAGCGAAAGAGCTCTTGTCCCGATATGCACTCTACTCCTCTTTCTTTGGCAGTTTTTAAAAGAAGAGTTTCTGCATTATTGACTCCTTCCACGATCAGGCTGCCTGGGGAAAAAGTGTGAACGAAAAGCTCTTCTTCTTCGGGCTTCATTCCATTTGGTGTCGCATTGATGAGAATATCGTAGCCCTTTTGCTGCAAAATATAATCGATCTCTTTTAAGTCATAGGAAGGTATATGAAAATAAGAGGCAAACTCTTCTCTCTTTTTTTCATTGCGGGAAATGAGAGCAACATATGCTTTTCTTTTAATCGCCTCAAAAAGAATTGCGCGAGCAAATCCTCCAGAGCCAAGCACAAAAAGCCGCTTGTTTTTCACAGAAACTTTCTTCTCAATTGCATCCAAAACCCCTTTGCCATCCACATTCAAGCCCACCCAGTGGCTTTCATCCAAATAGAGGGTATTTACAGCGCCGATTTTTTTTGCGTTTACATCGACTCTGTCCAAATGAGGAAGAATCTTCTCCTTCAATGGCATTGTCACACTCATTCCGCGAAAAGAAAGCTTTTTTGCCATCTGTAAAAAAGTGGCAAGTTCATGCTCTCCTAAGGATATTTTCACATAGACCGCGTTTTTCCCATGGTCGTGGAAATATGCATTGTGAAAAAGATGGCTGCGGCTTCTTTCCACATTCCCACCAAGAAGCGCATAGATTTTGGTGTTTTGATCCAGATTGCGGATGCGATAAATTTCGACAAGATCTTGCAGACTGATCTGCCCCTCTTCTCCTTCTTTTTTCGCATAGCCATAGACCATCGCATTTCCAAAAACGCACGAGAGGATACGGGAAAATTGTCCTCTTTCTGACATGGCAATACCGATCACTGGTGTCGAAGCGTTCTTGATAAAATTCAGCATGCGCATCCCATCCAGAGAAGAAGAGGCATGTGCTGCAATCTTATGAAGATCTACCCCTTTGTGCGGCATAGAAGATAAAAGAGAGCTTAGATCTTGGGGCATCGTCTGAAAATCGTGGTAAGAAGCGATCAGCTTGACCTCGGGATGCTGTTTTTTTAAGGTGCAAAAAAACTCCTCCCCCTCATCTGCTTCTATATCAAAATAGTCGGGCTTTAGCTCCAAAAGCTTTTGGATTAAGGCAATACGCTCATTTCTTTTGAACAAAGACTCTCCTCCCGCTTCTTTTTTGCGCAGAGTAAAAATGACCGGGCGCACAAGAGAGCTTCGCAAATTCGCAACTTCTGCAACTGTCCACTGAGAAAAAGTATCGATGCGCAGCTCGAAAAGATCGGCAAACAAATGCGCTTGCTTGATTTCTGCATATGCACTAGAAAAAGTGGGACCCTTTATGATGGCAGCGAGCATAGGGAGTTTTCCCATACATTGCACATGATAAAGTCGATCATCTCTTCGATTTCTTTTTTTTCTACTTTATGCACAAATCCAGAGCTGTTCACGAAAGGGTATCCAATATCTTTGAGAAGAGGAAAAAAGAGTGTGTCCCCATCTTTTTTCTTATTCAGAAATAGGGCGGCTAAAATCTTTTTCTTGGATAAAGAAACAGAGGGAAAGACCATGCCGTAGTGTTGAAAAAGAGCACAAATCCTCTCAAATGATTCTTGGCAAAGGATCTTTTTTCTCATCGAGAGATAAGCCTCTCCTATAATGCCAAGATAGATGGCATTTCCATGCGATATACGATAGCCGAGAGAAAGCTCAATGGCATGACCGAGAGTGTGTCCCAGTCCTAAAAGCTGCCGCACAGATCGATCGGTTTCATCTTCTTCCACTATCTTCTTTTTCACCTCGATACAAGCAAAGATCATCTTTTCGAGAAGGTTTCCTTGTGCAAGAATCTCTTCCTTGTTTTCTTCCAGAATGGAAAACAATTTCGGATCGGCAATGAGTGTGCATTTGACCATCTCTACTAAGCCCGATAAAAACTCTTCGCAAGGAAGAGAGCGTAAAAAAGAGGGATCGATAAAAACAGCTTTGGGCTGATAAAAAGCACCAATCGTGTTTTTTCCAAAAGAAGTATTGACCCCCACCTTGCCACCAATGGAAGCATCTATCATGCCCAAAAGGGTCGTAGGCAGATGGATAAGAGGCATGGAGCGTTTGTAGGTTGCCGCTATGAACCCAGCAAGATCGCTCACAACGCCCCCTCCTAAAGAAAGAATCGCGCTTTCTCGGCTCACCGAAGCGAGCAGCATCTGGTTTTCCAAATACTCTTTTGTTTTCCTCGTCTTGTATTTTTCTCCAGGAGGAAAAGAGAGCAGAAGAGAGGAAATTTTCTGCTTCTTCCAATGTTTCAACAAGGGCATGGCGATTTTTTGAACAAGAGAGGTGTGGGTAATCAAGACAAAAGAAGAGGCATAGGTAAGACACTCTTCGTAGAAATTCTTTTGTTGAAAAAGATTTTTTTCAAAAAAAATCGGATAGCTTTTTCCCTCCAATTCCACCTGCAGCTTCTTATTCAATCTTTTCCTCTTTTTTTGATTTTAAGTTTTAGTATACCCAAAATGCACAATATGGAACTACCCAAAGCCTTAAAAGGGGCTTTGCCCCTTATTAAGCCCCACCAAAGGACCTCAAATCCTTTGGAAACCTTAAGGAACTGTCCAAGAATAAAATGAACTATTTCACCAGCGCGAAATCACCAAAAATCGACAATCGTAAACGGGGTAGTATTCGAAGAGATACAACTCCATTTACGATTGTCGATTTTTGGCCGATTTGGCGCGGTGAAATAGTTCATTTTATTCTTGGGCAGTCCCTAAACATTGGGTTTCCAAAGGGCTCGCCCTTTGGGGAGAGCTCGAGAGCACAGCTCTCGAATCCCTGAGTTAACCACAGTGAGCGTTCTCTTAAGATAGGGCCCTCAGAGCATTTCGCATCAAAATACTATCCACTATTACAAGCGCCAGCATGGCTTCGACAACGGGAACGGCACGAATGCCAATGCAAAGATCATTTCTTTCTGTTAAAGAGCGAAACTCTTTCTTTTCTCCTTTTGCAGTAACGCTTTTTTGCAACTTTCCAATCGACGGAGTGGGTTTAAAAGCAACGCTGCCAAAAAAGGGCTCTGCAGTAGTAATGCCTCCCAAAACGCCTCCCGCATGGTTGCTACAAAGGTGCAAGCGTCCCTTTTCATAGTCGATCAAATCGTTGTGCTCGGATCCCTTTTTGCAAGCGGAAAAAAATCCCTCGCCAATAGTAATCCCCCTTGCCGCGGGAATGCTCATTAGCGCATGGGCACAATGTGCATGAAATTTTTCATAAACGGGATCTCCCAAATTGGGAGGAAGATTTTCCACACAAAAAGAGACCACGCCACCGATGCTATCTTTTTCCTGAGCCAACGTTTCAAAGAACTTTTTCATCTCTCTTTCAGCTGCTATATCAGGGCAAAAAAAGGAGCTCTTCTCCACACGTTTTTTCTTTTCGTCAAAAGTCATTTTTTTCTCTTTGATGACAATCTCTCCTACCTGGGAAAGGTAGGCCAATATCTTCACATCCAAAGGCTTTAAGATTTTTTTTGCCACACCTCCCGCAGCAACGCGAAGGGCCGTTTCCCTGCCCGATGCCCTCCCACCGCCTCTAGGGTCGAAATTTCCATATTTTTGAAAATAAGAAAGGTTGGCGCCAGAGGGTTTTAACACAGTATTTTCTTCTTCCAGAGTCTGGCTATCTTCATTTGCAATCAAAATAGCAATAGGGGCCCCTGTCGTCTTGCCTTTATAAACGCCCGAGACAATATGACAGAGATCTTTTTCCTTTCTTTGAGAAGTAAATCTTTTTCCAGGGGCTCTTCGATCAAGATCATGTTGGATCTCCTTTTCACTAATTGCAATGTTGGCAGGACAACCATCGATCACAACGCCCAGCATCTCGCTCCTAGATTCTCCAAATGTGGTGATGCGGAAAAAATTTCCAAAGCTATTGCTTGCCATACAACCTCTCGATCATTTCTTGTACAATCTCTTCTTTCGTCTTTTTCTTCGTTGCAATGCACACATCTGCCCACTCTAAATAGAGTTTTCTTCTCTCTTCGAAAAGCAAATCAAAGTTTTCTTCGTTTACAAAAGAAGAGCAAACCTTCACTCTTTTTTTTAAAAGAATTTTTGGAGCGTCTAAAAAGACAAAAAAGCCATTTTTTTTCAAAAGACGTGCATTTTCTCGAATGAGAAGAGATCCTCCGCCAGTGGCAATTACTGTCTCTTTTTTTT
>JAJZPH010000007.1 GCA_021811265.1 bacterium | reverse complement strand
TTCGCCGATGGTACTATACACAAGAGTATGGGAGAGTAGGTCGCTGCCAGTTTTTATTTACGCCCGAGGGAAAACCCTCGGGCTTTTTTTTTATAGGAATTCTTTTCTTCAAGGGAAAATAGGATTTTCAGGGGTGATTCCTAAGAGAAATTCTTCTATGGGGATGACTGGGAGTCCTCGGTAGCTTTCCTTTCTTTTCCCCAAGACAACAAATAAACACATAGCTTCTGGATATTCTTCTTTGAAAGTGAGAAGAGATCTTGCATCATCGGGACCAAGATTGGAGCTGCGCTTTACTTCAATGGCCCAAAATCCTTTTGGCCCATAAATGATGAAATCAACTTCCAAATGCGTTTGCGTTCGCCAAAAAGAAAGAGTATGGGGTTGGTTTTGAGCTAACACCCAGCATCGAAGATGCTGGGCTACTAATCCCTCTAAGGCCCACCCGTCAATTTCTTGAGACCTATCTAGAATGCCTTGAGGACGCAAAATACGATAGACTCCGGAATCAAAAAAATAGAACTTTGGATGTGTGATCAATTTTCTCTTAGCTCTTCTTGAAAAGACAGGTAAAGTAAATGCTAATAAGAGATCTTCAAGAATATGTAAGTAATTATCTACAGTGGCCCGTTTGACGTTAGATTCTCGACTAATATCAGTTGTCGTCCAAACGGAGGCATGAGAAAAACTTGATATTTCAAGGAAACGAGAAAAGTCACCGATTTGGCGTACCAGCCCCTCTGCTTGTACTTCTTCTCGTAAATATAGGTTAATATAGTCTAAAAGACGTTGTTCCGGGTTTGATGATTCCCAGATCAGTGGAATCAAGCCTGTTTTCAAGGTTTTTTCTAAAGAGAACTTTTCTTTAAGCTCGGAGGCTAGAAAAGGACCCATCTGTCTCAGAAGAGCCCTTCCTCCTAAAAGATCGCTGACCGATCTTCGCAGTTTCCGAGCACTACTACCTGTCATAATGTATTGAATTCCTCTTCTTTCTTCTATCAGAGAGTGGACCTCGGGAAGAAGCCTTGGCACTCGTTGAATTTCATCTAAAATAACAGTAGATCCTTCAGGCAAAGAGGCTGCAATATCGCGGATTTTTTCTGGATAAGCACTAAAACGCCTTTCTTCTTCTCCCAACAATAGATCGACACGCACTGCATTTGGGTATTGATGGAGAAGCCAAGTTGATTTTCCTGTGCCTCTAGGACCTAACAGGAAATAACTTTCTTTTGGAGGATTAAATATTCTAGGAATATAGTGTGAATTTGCTATCATAATTAGCATTATACATCGAAAAATGCAATTTGTGGTAGCGTTTTTAGTTTTTTGTTTTTAACCTGCTTATGATTAATATATTGTAAGAATAAAAATATCTATCATAATAGGTAGGATTAAATAATTGCATTGGTTTTTCTATCCATTAGAAACTCATCTCTCCATTGAAATGATGAAATTCAATCCTTCTAGGGGAATGGCTTTTGTCACTTTCAATCCAGCGGACTGCGCTAAAAGCGCTAAATGCTCTTTAGTCCTTTCCATCCCACCGGTAAGAACCAACATATTAAGATCTAGCATTCCGCCATGCGAATTATTTTTACCCAATAAAATTTCAATTACATAGATGGTTCCATTTGCCAAAAGTGCTTCTTTAGCCATCTTTAAAATGTTTATGCACTTTTCATCTGACCAGTCATGTAGAACTCTGGATAAAAATATAGCATCGCCACTAGCTGGCCATTTGCTGAATAAATCAAATTCATGAACGATCAAATTTTGACTCTTTGCTTCTTCAGACAAAATATTTTTCACTACAAGAGGTCTTTCAAGCAGCACTCCTTCCAAATGGCTATTTTTTTTCATAATCTTTTTTAACAGAATGCCCTTTCCTCCAGCGGCATCGATAATTCTTTTTTTCTCACTTAGATCAATCTTGCTGGCAACGTTTGCATAATCATGCTCAGAGTAAGTTTTTAACGCTGATTGATAACATTTTAGAGCTTCTGGATTATCATCTAACCAGTCAAAAATGGATTTGCCATATTTTTGTGGATAAGCAGGCTGGTTAGTTTTTAAGGAATAAGTTAATTTAGACCAAGCGAAGTAGCTTTCAGTTGCCCAGTGCAAAGCGGCATCAGCAAGTGATAACGAATGATCTTTCTTTAAAAAGATACCTTTTTCTGTCAAATTCCATTGGATATTTTCTTTAAATACTAAACCCAGTTCTTGCAAGGCCCTCAGCAACCTTGTTAAGAGAGAAGGGGGCACATTTATTTTGCTTTTAAGTGTTGTTTCGTCATTTGGCAACCATTCGAAAATTTCCAATTCTACGGCTGCCTTGATCGTTTGAGTTTTCCAGTAACCGACCAAATTTGCAGATAGTTGTTGTAAGGGCGAGCTGCTTCTTTCTTTGAGCGTTTGAACCAATTTCCCTGTTTCATCAATGATAAGTAGCGCGCCATACCGATCTTCTACTCTGGCAAAACCATTGTAAAATGGTTCTACATTGTCATATCGTTCCGAGTACATTGGCTGGCCGCTTATGTTTATGTGGCACCAGCCCTGAAGATCTTTAGCTCTAGCAAATCCTTTATGAAAGACATCCAAATCTTGATACCAGTTTTCATGGACCTGCTTCCCATCAAGATAGATATGAGTACAGAGACCTTCATCATTTTGAACTGCAGCTATGCCATCCTTAAAATCACCAGCATAGGCAAATTTATTTTTATAAAGTTTGTTTCCTGCTCTGTCGATGTGGAAATAGTTTCCTGTTTTATCTCTTACAACAGACACCCCATCCTGGTAATTGCCACACCAGCAATAATTTTCTTTATATAGACGTTCCCCTTGGGAATTAATATGAAACCATTCGCCATCACTATTGACTGCAGCTTTGCCATCATAAAAACCAAAAGTACGAGTATAGCGATTCGGATAAGCAGGATTTCCGTAAACATCTACGTGGTATGCGCCGCTCTCATCAACTACTGGAGCAAGTCCTGGTTGGTGGTATTTTAAGACTGAGGCAAAACGTCTATTGTAGAGTGGTATGCCATCTAAAAGATGGTGCGTGTGATCCTTGGCTACAACTATTTTATACTGAAGTTGGTTGAAAATTTGGTTTTTGGATCGTAAGTTACCCCATATTTTCCCAATATTGGATAGCCTACGGTTGTTTAATCGCAAGAGTTTTTGCGCAACTCTAAAAAACGATTTTTCAACCAACTTCAGTATATTTATGAGAGAGCTCATTCAAGAGGCCTCATTGATTGCTTTACGCATATTACAAGCAATACATACAGGATGTTTCGTGTAGTTTTTGCAAAGGTTTTGATACTCACTGTCATGCCAGATCTCGTCGATGTTTTTTTCATGAACATTGCCAAAATCTCCCAGCAATTGGCGTTGATCATTGGGCGCACAACAGGGACTGAAATGGCCATCGGCGGCAATCCAGGCCTCCTTTCCCAAAAATGGACAAACACTATTGGGCAACAACCTTACCATTGCCCTTTCGTCCAAGACGATAAAATTTTCCAATAATATTTTTTTTCCGTTGGCCAGCGGGTTGTTGTTTGCAACTTGTTGCGCTTCAATTACTACCTGATTCCATCTCGCAATACTTTCGGGATTTTTTCTTAAAGATGATGATTTTGTCTCTTGAAAATGAGTCCATACGTGATGACCTTTAATGCGATCAACTCCTAATTTTATGCCTAATTTGACAATATCCACTAACTCGCACAAATTCTCTTCCATAAAAGTTAATTGTAGAGTTACTCGACAGTAATTATTTACATTTTCTGCATAAAGGTTACGAATTTCCAAAAATTCTTTAATATTATTTATTCCCGTCTCAAAATTTGTACCTCTCATGATTTTTTCCTGAGTGCGTTTAGTAGATCCATTCCATGAAATTTTCACATCAGTGGCGATGGGTACAATTTTTTCTGCCCATTCTTTGACTCCTTTCATTGGAAAGGTCCCATTAGTAGTTAAATTAAGCTTAACGTCATATTCTGTGCACAAATCGAGAATCTTTTCAAAATCCCTATACAACAGAGGTTCTCCCATAGTGGAGGGAATGATTTCCTTTAGACCGCTGTTTTTGGCTCTCTCTAAAACATGTTTAATCAATGCTATTGGCATTCTTTGTTTGGGTTTTCCCATTGCAATGCGACTTTTTTCTACATTGCTGTATTGAGAATGGTGTTCACACATTATGCAGTGTAAATTGCAATCATTGGGGTTGGTGTCGAACGTGATTCTCCAAAATCCATTTTGTTTTTTCATGCCTTTTATTCCGATTGTTCAAGTAGTGTTGGGATAGCGCCATTTCATAAATATTTTCTACTGATAAAACATGCTCATTTATGTCAATGACATCGCCACTTCTGGACCCCAAATAGCCTTTGGCGCCTAATTTAGTAGCCACTTCAGGATGATCGAGCAAAACTTGCATTTCTGCTACCAGACTCTCGTAATCGCGATGCTTAAATAGTAGGCCATTAACATTATGATGAATATATTCAGACATGCCTCCGGCATTGGCAGTAATTACCGGTATTCTTGCTTGTAACGCCTCATGAATTACCAGAGGAGAGTTTTCCATCCAAATAGATGGGACTACTATTACATCAACATTGTTAAATACATCACGAACGATTTGCTGGTTATCATATTCAGGCAACCACTCAATTCTTTCACAAATATCCCTTGGCAATTCATGAGCCAGTGATTGCAAGGCTTTCGTGTTTTCTCCCCTTGAACGACCCCAAATACGCAGCAGAGCTTTTCCTTTAAGTTTGCCGAAGGCTTTAATTAGGAGCTGGATTCCCTTGGCCGGAATATGAGTACCAATATAACCAAAAGTAAAGGGTTCATTTGGTGTTCGGCAGCGTCCTTTTAAACGAGCAAGCTCGAATCCGTAATCGAGATAAATTAATTTCTCTCGCGGAACTCCAAAATCAGTACAGTACCTATTAAGTAAATATTTTGAGGGGGCAATAAAATAATCGATACGTTCTCTAATCGTTTTAATATATTCCATTCTGCGTTGCACCCAAGAGCCCCAGTAGTTGCTTTCTAATGAAAAGTTTTTTGCCGCACCGGAAAAATTTCCGAAATAACAATGAGTAGCGCACTTAAGATTTTCTTGTTTATCACACACAGCCCATGCATCGCCGATATTGTAGGGAAATTGTTGAATGAATTGCCCCCTGGGGCACATCAGCCAATAATCGTGAAGGGTATAAATGATTGGAGTTTTTTGTGGTATTTCGTTGACGATTGAAATTGATAGGTGGTGAAGGTGCCCAATATGAACAATATCTGGCTGAAAAATTTTTATTATTTTGGAAAATTGTTGATCAACTTCAGGGATCTGATATTGATAACGATGCTTTTCTAAGGGAAGATTGATTAAGTGTAGTTTGACGCGAGAATCCTTTTCATCTACCTCCTGGTGCAGCGAATAATCAGGAGCAAAGGGATTATCTAAGCGAGTAAATACGTTGACGATATGTTTATCGGCTAATTTTTGACACAGAATTTGACTGTAAATTTCTGAACCAGCATTATAACGCATCGGATAGCCATGAATTATTTTCAATATTTTCATCACTGTCCAAATCCGATTTTTTCAAGTTGTTTGCATAATTTCTGATGAGCTTTTAGTTCCTTCATTTTTCACCTCCCGACGAAGAAGGGAGGCGAACACTTACTTTTTAATTGCAGTGATTTTAAAAGCGCATCTCTCCGCTAACCGTATAGGCATTTTGGCCAAAGAGGCGAGATTCGAGATTAAGAGCGGCTTTTTCATTGGCCGCAAGCGAAACTCCAAGTACCATTCCCCATTTGTGACGATTTTCACTTGCACGTGAGCGAAAGTCGATTAAATCTTGTTGTCCTGGGATTTGCAATAAACCGCTGTTGGGCTCTGGAGTGAATGTAGCAAAAAGATAGGAAACTCCTCCATAAGGAATTAGGAATTTGTCTCCGTAAGAGACAAGAAAAGCACCTTGCCACTCTTCATAACGAAGAGAAAAAGAGGTGACAATGGTTGCTGGTTTTTGATCTATGAGCAAGTGGTGAATAGAGGGTGATGTATTAAAATATTTTACATCGCCGCCGAAGACCCAGTGGTGTAGATGTAAGAGGGAAAGTTTGACACCCCCTCCCCAAGCAAGGTGAGAAGAAGAAAAAATGGATCTGTCCACACTCATCATGGACTCTCCGACGAATCCATAAAAATCAGCATGTTTGGTTAGGGTAAGAGTGACGATCCCCAAATTGCTTCGAAGGGCAAGATGGGTGGGCGTGGATCCTTGAATTTTCACCCGATCGCGCAGCCTTCCTTGGTAGATATCGTCAAAAATGTAGCCCGCACGAAAGACCAGATGGGGTTTTTGAAAAATCAACCCTTTTTTAAAAAGTAGGGGATTGGCGGGATTGCCCACAAAGGCTCCGAAAAGAGGAGCGGAAAAAAGAAACAAAAAAAGGAAACGAAAAATCTGCATAGTAAAAAAACCTCAAATTTATTTTTGCAGATTTTTTTTCAAAAGAAAATGAAAAAATTTTTGGCTTAGAGATTTTTCAAGGAGCAAGTCCCTTGGCTAGGGAAGGGGGGACAGAGTTCCCTTGTGATGAAAATTCATTGCTTTCTTGGCCCAATTCCGATAGATTTTTTCTCTATGCAAAAAGAAATTCTCATTGAGACTTTTACTAAAAAAGGCGACGGCGCTGGAAGGGTGGTTCTTGAGGAAGGCCAGCTTCCTTCGAGAGTAGAAATACCCCATACCATGCCTCAAGACCGGGTGATCGCCGATCTTCGGAAAAAAAGAAAAAGGGTGGTGAAGGGAAGACTTGTAGAAATTTTGACTCCATCTCCTTTTCGTGTCCAGGCTCATTGCGAACATGCGACGATGTGCGGGGGCTGCAGCTGGCAATGCATGGAATATAGAGAGCAGCTGAAAGAAAAAGAGCGCATCATTGGCACAACTTTTAGAGACTTTTTTCCACAAAGCGAGCTTTTTCCCATCATTGCGTGCGATCCTTGCTTTCACTATCGCAATAAGATGGAATTTTCCTTTTCTGAGAATAGAGGAGGAATGCGCTATTTGGGTCTGATGATTGCACGAGCTAAGCGCTACGTGTTCAACATCCATAAGTGCTTTTTGGCAAGTTTTTGGTTTTCGGATCTTCTCAATGCCACGCGCAAGTGGTGGGAAGAGAGCGCTTTGTCTGCCTATTGTCCTTTGGAAAACCGAGGATGTCTACGCACGTTGACCTTGCGCGAGGGGAAAAATACAGGCGAAAAAATGGTGATTTTAACGCTTTCTCATCCAGAAGAGATTCTTGCATTGGAAGAAAAAATCGAGTCTTTTGTGCAGATGGTGGTGAATACGGTAGGAGAGGGGGTGAGTATTTTTTTGCGTCTGCATAAAGCACAAGCCGGAGAAGAGACCGTTTTTGAAGAAAAAATGTTGTATGGCCAAGATCACATCAAAGAAAAGCTTTGTTTGGGTCACAGAGAGCTTTTATTTACCATCAGTCCTTCCTCTTTTTTTCAGCCCAATACACTCCAAGCGCAAAAACTTTTTTTACGCGCTCTGGAAATGGTTCGGCCAAAACCGACCGACACTCTTTTAGATCTCTATTGCGGCAGCGGGGCCGTTGGTATGCTCTTTGCGCCTTTTGTGCATAAAGTCATTGGCATTGAAGAAAATGCACATGCGGTAGAAGACGGACGGAAAAATCTTCTTCTGAATGGAATTGAAAATTTTTCTATCCATGAGGGAGATGCAGGGGAACTTCTTACGCGTTTCAGGAAAGACCCGCAGTTTACATTGCCTGATATTGTCGTGGTGGATCCCCCTCGAGGTGGGCTGGATGCGCTGGCAATCGAGCAGATCCTGCTTATAAAACCAAAAATTCTTTTATACATCTCCTGCAATCCCGCAACGCAAATAGAAAATATCAAAAGCCTCCAATTGCACTATCGCGTGGCGAAAATTCAGCCGATAGACCAGTTTCCGCACACTCCTCACATTGAAAATATTGTTTTACTTGAAAGGCTTTCTTCAAAAATAGACTTTTAAATGCTTGCTTTTTACCTTCTTTTAGAGTAGAATTAGCCTCATTAAAGAATAAACCATTGGATGGACTTTTATGAAAAAAATTGTTTCTTTTTTCTCACTGTTAGCAGCTCCTCTTTTTGCTGATGAAGCAGCAGCTCCAGCTGCCTCTTCTTCTGGCAATTACATGCAAACGTTTATTATGATTGGTATAGCGCTTGTATTTTTCTATTTCATCCTCTGGAGACCGGAACAAAAGAGAAGAAAAAAAGCGGAAGAGCTTCGTAGCTCTCTCAAGAAGGGCGATCGCGTGACTGCCATGGGCATTATTGGAACAGTGTCGCGCATTACCGATACGACGGTCATTCTCAAGATGTTTGATGGTGCCAAAGTTGAATTCTTGAAAGGTGCCATTTCCGATGTTCAGCCCTGCTCTGCTGAAGAGAATGCAAAAGATGCGAAAGAAAAAGAAGAAGTATCCGCAGAGTAATTTTTCTCATTCGAAAAATTTTATTTATGAGCTCTCTCGCCACCTGGTTGAGAGAGCTTATTTTTTTCTAGGGCTTATAGGAAAGGACGCTCTTCTTGTAGGAGATTTTGTTGGTGTTGAAGCAGAGGATGATGAATCTTCTACTATTTGCACACTTGAAAGAGCTTCATAGATTTCTGCAAGCTTGTCTCTTATTGCTTCTGCGAGAGTTTCGAGTGACTGGTTGAGGGCTTCCCTGTCAGAAAGTCTTTTGTATTCTAGTAAAAACTTTTCGATAATTCCTACGGGCTTTTGATCAAGAGTTGGAAACATTGCTCTGAGCTGAGAAATAATAGCATCTTCTTGTTTTGGATCGTTGGGCAGTTGATTTAGAAGTTGCAAGATTTTCTTATGTGAGTTTCCAGTTGGACTCAGATCTTTTCGACAGAGGTCAATTGCTTGTTTTTTTTGCCTTGCGAGTGCGTTGTGAGAAGGTAATATCTGAAGTAGACGCGTGTTTCGAAACGAAGCAGCTTCCTGCGCATTACGTGTTGCTAGAAGAGATAAAGTGCATTGACGAAGTTTTTGCATAGAAGTTACGTAGATGAAAAAATCTGGATTTTGGAGTGCGTCTCTTAGTTTTTTAGGAGTGATCCTGCGGTTCAAACTCATTGAAATTTTTCTAGCAGCTTGATTTTTTTCTTTTTGAGAAAAAAACTCGTTTCTCCAAGTTTGAAAAGGAGTTTTTTCTCCCTTGCGCAAGAGAGCGGAAAGTTCGAGCAAGGAGTGAATGATTTGTTTTTCATGGTGTTCTTGGCTAGAAATAGGTGGTATGTAGCTAGGGTTTGTCAATCGTAGTAAAGATTGGAAATGGGATTGTTGTGTTGAATCAAGGGAAACTGTGAGAGTGGCCGACGGCGCTGCTTCTGCTGTAGCATCACCACTCATGGAGCTGTCGGGGCTGCTGTCAGAGGAAACAGGAAGTAATCCTTCTATTAATTCTTGAATAGCGCGTGTGTCGGCAGAGTCTTCTCCACCGGAGCTTCGATCAATTGCAATAGCTTGTTGAGGTTGTGGCGATTTGGGCTGGGATTCTGCTTCCGGCAATTGAACTTGTGCTTGTAGTGAAGAAATCTGCTCTTCTCGGAGCTTTTGTTCTAGAAGTTGAGCTTTTTGGGCGCTTTCTTGCAAAAACTTTATTCGGCCTTCTAGTTGTTGCTGTTTTTGTTGCAATTTTTCGATGGTCGTGTGTGCTTGTTGTAGTTGTTTTGTTAGTTCTAAAATTGTGGTTGTATCTTTAGATTTTTCTTCTGCGAGTTTGGCTAATTCTTCCTCGAGTTTTCCTTGAGCGGCTTGCAGCCTTTTAAGTTTCTCTATTTGAGCAGAGGAAAGATCTTCTGCTGCGGCTTTTTCTTTTTGGATTTTCGTGAGGTCTTCTTTTAGCCGCTGGATCAACGGCTCTCTTTCTGCAGCTGCTCGAGTTTGTGATTGTAGCTCTGCAATTTCTTTTTGAAGCGTAGCGATTGTTTTTGTTTCGAGAGATTCGAGTTGCTGCTGCAAATCTTTTGTTGTTTTTTGGGCAGCTTCTAGGTCTTGATCCCTTTCTCTCAGTGTCTCTTTATATTTTGCCTGTGCTTCTTTCAATTGTGCTTGTACTCGTTCTAGTTGTTCTGTCAGATCTGAAATGGTAGCTGTAGATTTTTCTTTTTCCTGTGAGAGCTTAGTTAATTTTTCCTTAACTTCTCTTTGTGCCGTTTGTAATCTTTCAACTTCTTGTTCTTGAGATGAGGCGCGTTGTTCTACTTTTGTTCTTTCTGCTTGGCCTTTTTTGAGTTTTTCTTTTAGCTTCTGGATCAACGGCTCTCTTTCTGCAGCTTCTTGAGCTTGTGATTGCACATGATCTCTGAGATCGGCGATTGTTTTGTCGCTGGTTGTCTTAAGAGATTTTAGTTGCTGTTGCAATTCTTCTGTTTTTTTGGCAGTTGCAAGCGCTTGCTTTTGCATGGATGCTTCATGTTGTGTGCGCTCTGCGTCGGAAGCTTTTGTTAATTCTCCTATGCGTCCTTCGAGAGTTTCCCTTGCTTTTTGAGAAGATTCCTGCTCCTTTTGTAATTGTTCTTGTGCTTCTTTTAGTTGTTCTGTCAATTTTGAAGTTGCAGCTGTGGACGCCTCTTTTTCCTGCTCGTGTTTGGCTAATTGTGCTTGAATTTCTTCTTGATCTGCTTTTAATCTCGCAACCTCTTTTGCTTGAGAAGAGGCATGTGCTTCTATAGCGTCTTTTTCTTCTTGAACTTGTTGGAGGTCTTGCTGCAATCGTTGGGTTGAATCTTCTCTTTCTTTCTCAGCTTGTCGAAGACGAGCAATTTCATCTTGGGCATCTTTTAACTGCCCCTCCATTTGTGCGAGCGCTTCGAAAGAAGGCGCTGCGGATGGTGACGCTCCTCGAAGAGGGTAGCGGCTGTGCTCAGATAGCAATTCCCTTAAAAGACCCATAAGCTCTCGATTCATATCAACGAGTCTTTGCAGGGCAGTTTCACGCTCTTGATGCACATGCTCGAGCGTCTCTTGAAAAAGTTGCCCGATGCGTTCGATGGATCTCTCTGTTTGCCCTGGTGTTTGGGGATAGCCTTCTTCTTGGCTCGATCTGCTTGGGCTTCGAGCAGGTTCTGATTGTGGATCTAAAATTTCTACCTGGCGCATTTGCAGATTGCGTTTGACTCTTGCAAAGAGATCTTCGCGGATTTGTGCTAGCTCTTCGCTCCCCTCGCAAGAGAGGATGAAATCATTGCCAGAAGGGAGATGGACCTCAAATTCATTAAAAGATTCGCGTGCAACAAAGGAGACTTTTTCTACATTGCCTCCTCTTGAGGAAACTTCTCTTTGAAAAACAGGGTTTTTACGCAATCGACTAATCTCATTGCCTTCGCACTCTTGCAGAATGTCCGGGGCAAGAAAATGACGCTCGCTTGGGGTCCAAAGTGTTAAAGAGTGTTTTTCTGGAATTGTTGCCATATATATCTCTATTTTTAATTAGATTATTACAATTATAATAAAAATTATTATATTTTGCAATAAGATTGTTACTAATATTGATTATTTTAAATAAGTGTGGAAAGCTGGGATAAGAGCTTGGTCGAGGAGTGGGAAAACTCTTGCAACTCCTCGGAGCTCAACTCCTTCTGAGAAAGTAAAGAGAGCTGGTAGAGGTGACGCATTAACGAGGTTGCAAGCTCTGGGTTGAGGGCTTTTAATTGCAATGCTTTGATAATGAGATTGTTATTGGTGTTTACGACAAAGGTCTTTTTTGCAGGGAGCTCTTTTTGAGAGGTTTGCGTAAGGTTCATGTAATCGCGAAGGCGCCTTTCTTCTTCTTTTAGAAGAATGAAGGCAGGAAGCTCGTCAGAAGAGAGGCTTTTGGCTTCTACTTCAAGATCGGGCTCAGAAAGGGAGGCTCGTACAAAATCTGCAATTTTGGAGGATTCTGTCCTTCCATCTGTGTCTAAGAGGTTTTTTTCTCGAGAGCTGTCTAGCAGGGACTCATCGATAGCTCCATCGATGCGCTGAAAGGAAAGGGATTGTTTTCGCTCTAAAAAGGAGATGAGTGCTGTGTCGATATGGTGATTGATGAAAAGAACGGGCAGATTTTTTTGGTGGTAGATATCGAGGATTGGGCTTTTTTCTAACTGGGTGTAAAAGATTTTTTTGCCATCGGATGCGATTTCACCCAGGGTAATCCAAGAACCTGTGCTGGTTTTCCAGATGAGAAAATCTTTGGCGCGTTCGTAAAATTTTTCATCTTGTAAAATGCCCAGCTTAATGATGGGCTCTAGATCTTTCCATTGAGAGATGAAAGTTTCTTTGTCTGTTTGGTAACGATGAAGCAGATGGTCGGCGATTTTTTTTGCGATGTGAGAGGAGAGCTGGCGTACGTTTTTGTCCATTTGTAAATGGCTGCGCGATACGTTGAGAGGGATGTCGGGGCTATCGATAGCTCCTCGCAAGATCGTGAGATAATCGGGAAGAAGGTCTTTGCAGTTGTCGGAGACAAAAACGCGATTGCAAAAAAGTTTTAAGCTGGTTTTTGCGTAGTCAAATTGAGAGGTAATTTTGGGAAAGAAAAGAACCCCTTTGACGGCAAAGGGAAAATCGATGTTTAGCGTGAGCCAAAACACGGGATCTGGTTCAAAAGGGTAGAGTTCGCGGTAAAATTCCAGAGCCTCTTTTTCCGAGATGTCGGAGGCGTTTTTTACCCACAGAGGTTCGCTTGTATTGATCTGGTTATTGTTTAGGTAGATGGGAAAAGGGAGGTAGGGGGAGTAGCGTCTTAAAAGTTTATGGAGTTGATTGGCTTCGAGAAACTCCTCATGCTCTTTGCCCAAATAGAGAATAACGTCGGTTCCCACTTTTGTCCTTATTCCTACATCGATCGAGTATTCAGAAGAGCCGTCGCAGCTCCAGAAGACAGGCTCTGCATCTTCTTTGTAGGAAAGCGTCTGAATTTCTACTCTATCGGCTACCATGTAGGAAGAAAAAAAGCCAAGACCAAAATGGCCAATAATCGCAGAAGCATCTGTGCGGTATTTTTCCATAAATTCCCGAGCGCCTGAAAAGGCAATTTGAGCAATATATTTTTCCACCTCTTCTGCGCTCATGCCAATTCCATTGTCGGAGATGGTCACTGTTTTCTTTTGAGAGTCGGTGGTGATATCAATGCGGAATGGCTCGGTTTGGGGAAGAGAGTTCTTTTCTGTTTGGAGAATTTTGCGTTTTTGGATGGCATCGGTTGCATTGGAGACCAGTTCTCGCAAGAAAATTTCCTTTTCCGAGTAGAGCCATTGTTTGATGATGGGTAAAATGTTTTCACTATGGACCGATAGCTGGGCTTTTTTTGTCATGAATTCCTCTCTTTGCACAATTATAAAAATTGATGGGAAATTTGATGTCAAGTAAGAGTTTGCCTTAAGGTGTATACCCAAAGAACTTGGGTGTAATTAAAAGTTTTAGGCAGCCCTCGCAAGGCTCGGGCAGATAAGGCGTCAATGAATTCGGCTGAGAGAACTGCTGTTGCAAAGAAGATAGGAAAAATTTACATTGAGACTATTAGAGCAGATTTCTTGTTCCCCTGCTCGTTTTTTAGGAGATCTTAAGATGCGCATTTTTGCTTGTCAGATCAACCCTGTCGTGGGTGATTTGACCTACAATCTCAAAAAAATTGTAGAAAAGATCCGAGAGGCAAAAAAGAAAGGCGCCCATGTAATTTTTTTCCCAGAGCTTGCCCTTTGCGGGTATCCTCCAGAAGATCTGCTCTTTTTCCCCCACTTTATCCAGCAAATGGAAGGATGTTTGGATACGATCGCAGCTGAAACGAAAGGTGTTTTTGTCGTTGTGGGTTTTGTGCGGGCCAACAATAAGAAAATTGGCAAGCCTTTGTTTAATAGCGCTGCTGTTTTCATCGATGGCGCCTGTGTGGGGTTTAAAGATAAAACGCTTCTTCCTACCTATACTGTTTTTGATGAGAGTAGATATTTTGAGCCCGGAGAAAAACAAAAGGTGTGGGAGTTTTGTCAGAAAAAAATCGGCATTGTGATTTGCGAAGATGTCTGGCAATACTCCGGAAGAGTAGGTTATACCAGGTACCATCGCGATCCTCTAAAAGAAATCGAAAAACATCAGCCCGATCTTCTACTGAACCTCTCCGCCTCTCCTTACTACTTTCAGAAAAAAGAGGTTCGCCTCGATGTTTTCTCCAAAGCTGCAAAATTTTTACAAGCTCCCATGATTGTCTGCAATCAAGTCGGAGCCAATGACCAGCTGGTTTTTGATGGATATAGCCTTTCTATCAATGCGAAAGGCGAGTTGGTACAGTTGGCAAAAGGTTTTGAGGAAGATACTCTTGTAGTGGACACCGATCAGAAAAGCCTTACTTGTCTGTGCACAAGCGATCCCATCCAGGATTTGTATCAAGCACTGAAGCTTGGTGTGAAAGACTATTTTGCAAAGCAGGGATTTACCAAGGCATGTTTTGGACTTTCGGGAGGAATAGACTCTGCGCTTACCGCGTGCATTGCAGTTGATGCGCTCGGAAAAGAAAATGTGATTGCTTTCTGCATGCCATCACGCTACTCTTCGCTCTCTAGTTTAGAAGATTCCGTACAACTTGCTGACAGGTTAGGTATCGAGCGCAAAGATATTCCCATCGATGGCCTTTTTCAACATTTTCTCGATCTATTGAGTGGTCAATTTTTGGGCAGAGCCCCTGATACTACAGAAGAAAATGTGCAAGCGCGCATTCGCGGGATGATTCTCATGGCTCTTTCAAATAAGTTTGGCTATATTGTCTTGAGTACGGGCAATAAAAGTGAAATAGCGATGGGATATACCACTTTGTATGGAGATATGGCCGGGGGTCTTGACGTCATTGGAGATGTTTCCAAGACCATGGTCTACAAACTTGCCCGCTGGATCAATCGAAAAGAAGAGATCATTCCCCGCTCGATTCTAGAAAAAGCTCCCTCTGCAGAGCTGAGCTACAACCAGAAAGATCAGGATACTCTGCCTCCCTATGATCAACTGGACATAGTGCTTGGCGAATATGTAGAAGAGCATATGTCCGCAGAGTCAATTGCAAAAAAGCATCGGCTGGATCTGGAAATGGTGAAAGATCTCATTCGTAGGATCCATCGATCGGAGTACAAAAGAAGACAGGGCCCTCCTTCCATTTGTGTGACGAAAAGGGCTTTTACGAAAGGGCGCGTTTTGCCCATAGTACAAAGATGGGTTTACTGATGGATCGTATCAAGTTGAAAAAAGAAATTGGGCTGATCATGCTGGTTTCTCTTGGTGTGGGCAATATGATCGGCTCTGGAATTTTTGCTCTTCCTGCTGCAATGGCCAGCTTGGCGGGGCCTAGTCTGCTCTTGGGGATAGTGGCTGCAGGAGCCCTTGCTTTATGTTTGTCCTTGATCTATGCAGAACTTGGTTCTACTTTTCCCATTTCTGGCGGACCCTATTATTTCCCGCGAGTGGCCATGGGAGATTTGACGGGTTTCCTTATGGGCTGGGGCTATTTTCTGTATCTTTTCATCGGCTCTGCGGCAATTATTGACATCTTTATTGTTTATTTGGGCTTTTATATTCCGGGACTTGCGGTCAATGGCGTGCTGACGGCCCATGGGGTTACTCTTGCCGTCGTTGCCCTTTGGGCCTTTACTCTGATCAATCTCCATGGAGTGCGCTGGGGAGGGCTCTATAGCATCATTACGACGATCGGCAGGCTGATACCGCTCTTTCTTTTTTTTGCCATCGGCTCTTTTTATGTAGAATTTTCCAATTTTTCTCCCTTCTTTCCCTTTGGATGGGAAAACGTGGCTCTTTCCGTTGCTCTTTTTTTCTGGTCGTTTACGGGATTTGAGTCGATTGTGGTGCCCATCGAAGAGATCAAAAAACCTGCAAAAACTATTCCTTGGGCTCTTGTGATCTCCATTCTGCTCACGACCTTAGTGTATCTGCTTGTGACCTTTGTTTTCATCGGCATGACTCGGTGGAGTGATGGTGTAAAAGATTGGAGCAATATGGCGCAAATTGCATCGCCCCTATCGCAGGTGGCGAAGGACTTACACCTGTCCTATCTTGCCGTTATTGCAACCATTGGTGCGATCATTGCGACAGGGGGGAGTGGAGGCAGCTGGGTCCTTATTCAAGGACGCATGCCCTATGCGATGGCGCACGACCATCTTTTTTGGAGCCCCATGGCAAAAATCCATCCAAAATATGGAACGCCTGCCGCTTCGTTGATGTTTGCTTCTTTATTAACGACCATTATTCTCATCGCCATTACAAACTTCCCGTCCATTGTCCTAATTGCCACGAGCACGGTAATCGTCCCTTACGCCTCTGCTGCTTTATCTTTAGCGATTTTACGCACAACAAAAAGCGATGTTGAGAGGCCTTTCCGTTTGCCTTATGCCTCTTTTTTGACCCTTGTGGGCTTTATTGTTTCTAGTTTTCTCATCTACTGGTCTTCTTGGCCTTGGAATTTGGTAAGTATTTTTTTGATTTTCACAGGCTATCCTGCTTTTTTTGTCTTTAAAAGACAAAAAGTGGAGTTTCGCCGATCCCTCTGGCTGCCCGTTTTTCTTTTGGGCATCCTTCTGGTTTCTCTATTGGGAGACGCCCGTTTTGTTACCAATAATTTTACTCCCTGGAATCCTCTTGGTATTCTTTCTATGCCCTATGATCTGGTCCTGCTGACTCTTTTCAGCATAGGAATCTACTTTTGGGCTTATTTTGAAAATACAAAGCCAATTTATTGGGAAAAGAAATAATTCATTTTAAAATTATTTATTAACAATAATAAAAAAATGATTTGTAAAACATGTATAGACATTTAATTTTAATGTTGACAGTATTTGATAAGTCAGTTAGAATAGTTAATGAAAATTAGGAGAAACTATGTCAACAAATGGAGCGAGCTTAGGAGTTAGAATGGTTTGTGCTCCAGTAAATGGAGTCTGTTGGGTTGCACGCAAAATAGGTGCTCTTATTTGCACCATTGCACACATTGCTTTCAGAGCTCTCCAAGGCCTTGCTTATGTCTTGTCTTTTCGCTGGTTAATGGGCAGTAGAAAGGTCACTCGCGAAGAGCCAAGACCCGTCGTCGCTCCAGTGCCTGTTCCTCAAATTCAGAAGCCAGTTGCCGCCGCCGCCGCTCCTCTTCCAGATTCTGTCCCTCCCTCCGCACCACCAGCAGCAGCAGCAGACTCAGGAGACGCATCTAAAAAAGAGCCGACAACAAAAGAAAAAATTGAAGGTATTGCAGACGAAACAGGAATTGCTCCAGGTGAATCCCTTGGTGAAGATGACGAAGACACTTTTTTTGATGCCGAAGATCTTGGTTTGTTAGAAGAAACACCATCTGCCCAATCTCAAAAAACTTTGTTCAGACCACCAATTGATGATCAAGCTGCTCCGTCAGCGTCGTCTTCGTCCAGCACTTCTTCAACTACCGTTTTATCTCTAGCTCCTCGTGAAGAGCCAGAGCTAGCTGCTACTTCTGAAAAGATGTCTGAAACTCATTCGGGACCAACGGTTATTATTAAATATCCAGATGAAGAGAGAGTGGAAACCAAAGAAGAAGCTAGACGCAACTTGATTGCAACATTAACAGGATGTTTTAGTAAAAATCCTGAACTTGGTAATCAAGTTTTGCAGAGTCTTTTTCCCCCAAATATGACTTCTTATAGTTTTCTGTCCGACGGGACTTTTGAAATAACCCTTGCACAAGGGGAGAGACGAAAAATGGACATTTCTCAACTTATTCCCGAGGCTGCTACGGTGGGTGTGTCTATGGCTGACATTGTATTCAGTCCAAAGATCGAAGGACGCGTAGATTTGAAAACTGGTGAGATTAGTTTTTTTGGCGATTCTATTACTGCAGGAAAGTTAACTTATTGGGTTATGATGGAGAAACTTTCCGTAGGCCGAGAAGAATTGACGATTCAGTTGGGATGGATGGAGCGAGCAGGGTGGTTAAGTGCCACCTTTGTAAAGGACGCAAGCAGGGAAGCAGAAGTAAAAACTCTATCAGTTGAAGAAGCATCAAAAGCTTTTGAATCTATTAAGTGGGAAGAAGGAAAATCTTAAATTTTCTCAAGCATTTTCGAAGGAAAACGGCAATACTTCTTCAATGCTTTTTTTCCCATGTCTCAGCATTAAAAGACGGTCAAATCCAACGGCAACCCCAGAGCAGGGGGGTAGGCGGGTAAGTGCTGTGAGAAGGCGGTCGTCGAGAGCAAATGCCTCTTTTTGCAACCTTTTCCTCTCTTCATTCCAAGTGGAAAATCGTTTTCTAAGTTCGAGAGGATCTCTTAGTTCTAAATATCCATTGGCAAGTTCTATGCCTTGGTAATAAATTTCAAAACGTTTGGCTACTTTTTCGAGAGCTGTTTCTTCGATTTGGGCAAGCGCTGCTTGCGAGGGAGGAAAGTCGGTCAGAACAAAAAGCTGGTTTTTCTCGAGGTTGGGTTCGATGTGATGGGTCAAAATGAGCTGGAGGAGCGTCTCTCTATCTAGTGAAGGGTCATGAGAAGAGAGGGTTTTTTTCTCTACGAGGTAGGAAGAGAGAGTTTTTGTATTCGCCAGATGGGGATCGAGATGGGCTTTTTCTAAAAAAAGCTCTTTGTAGGTTTGTTGTTGGATGGGAACCTTGCCAAAAAAGAGGAGTAAAAGAGATAGCGTCTCTTGCATCATTTGGGAAAAGGAAAAGTTTTTTCGATACCATTCGATGAGGGTAAATTCGGGATTGTGGAGGGCGCCGAGCTCTTTTTTTCGAAAGACGTGCGAGAGCTGAAAAATGTCGGGCATGCCAAGGCTCAAGAGCCGCTTCATGCCATATTCAGCAGAGGTGTGTAAATAATAGAGTTTATCGTCCAGAGGAGATGTGTGCATTACATCGATGTGGGCATCGATCGTGGCATATTGCGAAAGAATAGGGCAATCGACCTCCAAAACTTTTCTCTTGGAGAAAAAAGACCGCACTTTTTTTAACATCAGGGCGCGGTCTTGTAAAACCTGGATGTGGTCAGACGCGCGAGACATATTCGCAGGTGCGCGTGTCTACCTTGATCATCTCTTCATTATTGATGAAGATGGGGATTTGGATTTTCGCTCCCGTTTCTAACGTGGCAGCTTTCATGACACGGCCGGACGCCGTATCTCCACGCACGCCAGGGGCTGTGTCGACGATTTTTAGCTCCATGAAGGTGGGGGGGATGACCTCCACGGCAGAGCCTTTATAGAAAATAATATCGTAGACAACATCCTCTTTGAGCCACTGTCTGTTTTCTTTGATGACGTCGAAGGAGACCGTTCTCTGCTCAAAGGTTTTGTCATCCATGAAGATGGCACCATCTGATTCTGTGTAGAGAAGGCGCATTTGCTCTTCTTCTACGTCTGCAAGATCCAGTTTGTCGCCCGATTTGAAGGTGCGCTCTAATACCTTGCCGGTCAAAATATTTTTGAGCTTGATGCGGTTAAAGGCTTGCCCTTTGCCGGGTTTTACAAATTCGTTTGCAATGACAAGATAGGGTTCTCTGTCCACTTCTACTTTCATGCCGGGTTTGATTTCGTTGGTACTTGCTTGTGCCATGGGATTTTTCCTTATTTTGTAAATATGGCCCTATTTTGATTAATTTTTTCTTAAATTTCAAACGTAGACTTTTTCTAGGTTGAGCAAAAAAGGTGTTTCGGTATAAAACTAGCTCAAAGGAAAAAAAAATGCCTCCTGAAAAAGACCCTTTGGAGTCCGAAGTTGCTTTAGAGACTTTGGAACGTTATTCCGGTAGTAAAGCATCTGAGTTCCAGCCCTCGCTTATTCTCACGAATTTCCCAAGATATGTAGAATATTTTTCACAAAAGAGGGGAGTCCCCATGCATGAGGGGACCATGTTCAAAGCAGCTCATGATCCCAAAGAAGAAGTTTCCATTCTCGATTTTAAAATTGGCTCTCCCGCCGCAGCGCTTGTTGTCGACATCTGCTCTTTTTTGCCCATCCGCGCTGCCATTTTTTTAGGAATGTGCGGGGGCTTGCGCCGCAGATACAAGGTGGGCGACTATTTAGTTCCAGTGGCCAGCATTCGGGCCGAGGGTACCTCTGATTATTATTTCCCCCCAGAAGTGCCAGCTCTTGCCAATTTCTTGATGCAAAGAGCAGTTACCGAAGTGATGGAAGCCGAGAAGGTGGATTATCACATTGGAATTACCTATACCACCAACATGCGTTTTTGGGAGTTCAACGAGCCTTTTATCAAAAATGTAAAGGATTCTCGTGCACAGGGAATCGAAATGGAGTGTGCCTCTTTATTTGCTGTTAGTTATAAAAGAAAGGTTACGCTAGGAGCTCTTCTTCTCATTTCCGATCTACCCTTGAATCGCGATGGGATCAAAAGGAAAAAGTCGGCGGAATTTGTCTTTGAAAATTATACCGCAGATCACGTCGAAAAAGGGGTGCGCATATTAAAAAGGGCAAGAGAAATGCAGGCACGCGCCGTCAAAGGATCCTACCATCGCAACTTACCCCTCAAAGATTTTAGAAGCGGACAAGAATTAACTAGCCGGGAACCCTTTTCCTCCTGAGGAGAAAGGACCTCAAGGTCCTTTGGTGGGGTTTTAAGGGGCGTGGGTTGGGAAGTTCTCTTTTATCTTGTCAATGAGAAACTCTTCGAACTCTTCTGGCTGTAATGTTTTGGCCGGAGGATTTATTCTTTTTTCATTGATTTTTCCTTTCACAGATTGTTCTAAAAGAAGCCCTTTTGCACTCCACTTGATCGATGTGATGCTGCTGTGCGAAGAAAAGAGCCTTACTTTGGCAAGGTGATAGAGGTAGCGTACTTCTAAAGGGGGTTTGCCAAATCGGTCGCAAATTTCCGAAAAAATCTGGTCAATTTCGGAAACAGAGACGCTGCTGCCCAAACGATGGTAAAGCTCGAGGCGGATCGAGGTCTCGGAAATGTAGCTGGGAGGGAGATTGGCGGTATAGGGAATTTCGATCTTCGTTTCGACGAAGAGAATTTCCCTTTTGGATTTCAAAGCATCGATCGCTTCTTTGAGCAGTTTACAGTAGAGGTGAAAGCCAATGTCGGAAATTTGGCCCGACTGCTTGGTGCCCAAGATATTGCCCGATCCTCGAATCTCCAAATCGCGCATGGCAATCTTGATTCCACCCCCGTAGCCTCCTGCTTCCACAAGAGCGTGCAATCGTTTTTGGGCAACATCGGAAAGCTCTTTTTTTGCGGGCACAAGAAAATAGGCATATGCTTCTTTATTCCACCTGCCTACTCTTCCCCGCAGTTGGTAGAGGTCGGCAAGCCCAAAAGTGTCGGCGCGGTCGATTAAAATGGTGTTTGCATTGGGAATGTCGATGCCATTTTCAATGAGAGTGGTAGAGACCAGTAGGTCATATGCATGGTTTTGGAACTCGTGAAAGATCTCGTCGATCCTGTCGGAGGACATCTGACCATGCACAATAGCGGCTCTCACCGAGGGCACTAGCTTTTGAATCTCTTCTGTTCTTTGAAAAATCGTATCGATGTGGTTGTGGATAAAAAGAACTTGCCCTTTTCTTGCGAGCTCACGCAATAGTGCTTGTTCGATCAAGCTGTTTTCAGCGGTAGCAATGATGCTCTTAATTGGAAGGCGGTCTTGCGGAGGAGTATTGATCGTCGACATCTCTTTTGCATGGACAAGAGACATGTAGAGAGTGCGCGGAATGGGAGTTGCAGAAAGCGTCAAGCAGGCAACGCCCCGTTTTATTTTTTTAAGCATCTCTTTGGCGCGAACCCCAAATCGCTGCTCCTCGTCGATAATCAAAAGGCCGAGATCTTTAAAACTCACGTCTTGGGAAAGAATTCGGTGGGTACCAATGAGAATATCCACCTGGCCATTTTTGGCCTTTTCGATTGTCTCGCGATTTTGTTTGGGAGTATGAAATCTCGAGAGAACCTCGATGTTCACACCGGTTCCCGACATTCTCTGGCAAAAGGTTTCAAAATGCTGCATCGCAAGCAGGGTTGTGGGTACGAGGAGAACTACCTGCTTTTTTCCGTCGATGACCATTTTAAACGCAGCGCGCAGCGCTACTTCTGTTTTCCCATACCCCACATCGCCACAAATCAGGCGATCCATCGGTTTGTCTTTTGCAAGATCGGATTTGACATCTTGAATGGCTTGGATTTGATCCGATGTTTCGACATAAGGAAAGTCCATTTCGAATAGCTGCACCTCTTCCGAATCGGGAGGAAGAGGCGTAGTATGGATAAAGGAACGCTCGGCATAGAGTTGTAAGAGTTCCTCTGCATATCCCACGATCTCTCTTTGCGCCATCACCTTGGTTTTTAGCCACTTTTGTGAACCGAGTGTGCTTAAAAGGGGTTTTTCTTCATGAGATCCAATATAGCGCGACACAAGATGCGATTGCGAAAGAGGAACGTAGAGCTTGCTATTTCCTGCATATTCAATGACTAGAAACTCTTCGCTTTTCCCAAGGTGATTTTTTTGGGATTCAATTCCGCGAAACTTGCCGATGCCGCTGTGAAAATGGACGACGAGATCGCCGGGAGAAAGTTCATGGAATTCGGAAAAGGGAATGTGGGTGGACTCTCTCTGTTTTGTTCTGAGAAGTTTTTTTCTTTGAAAGAGAAAGGAGTAGGGCAGAAGCAAGAGGGGAATGTCACGAATGGCAATTCCAGAAGAGAGATAGCCGCGGGAAAAGGAACTTTTTTCGGGAAGGTGGATCTTTTTTTGTTCGATTTTTGCCAGTAGTTCTTTTTCTTGATGCTCTGAGTCGCTGAGAAAGAGAATGGCAATCGGTTCTTTTTCTAACAATGCGAGATCCTCGGGCAGATGGATCTCTTCTTTTTGAGGCAAAAGTGCTTGTACAAATCGATCAATAAGAACAAAGGGGTGCAAGAGGCGCTCTGCTAAGATTTTTTCAGAGAAAAGTTCGAAAGAAACTTCTTCTACAAAGATATTTTCTCTTCTTTTTTGCATGGTAGGAAAGAGAGTTTCCGCTTCTTCTTTACATAGATACAGGGAGGGAAAATGCTGCATCTGTTTTCTCAGATCCTCCCAAGAAAGTGCATAAGTAGAACTCTTTTTCATCTCTGTTTTTAACGAGGCCCACTGATCTTCTAGGGCCAAAAGATCGTCAAAAACGAGAATCGTGTTTCCATTTATATAATCGAAGATGTTTCCACTGGGATCTTTATTGTTTGACAATTCTTCTATGGCAGGTAAGAGAGAAAAACTATCAACTTTTTCTATCGATTTTTGATTGCCCGCATCAAAGATGCGGATCGACTCGATCTGGTCTCCGAAAAATTCAATGCGGTAAGGAGCAAAAGCTGTGGGTGGAAAGAGATCGAGAATGCCTCCCCTTATGGCAAAGGTACCCTTTTCGGTGACAAGGGAGGTGCGCACATATCCCATACAGGAAAGAAGATTTGCAAACTCAGAAAATGGAGCTTGTTCTTTTGTTTTTACTACAAAAGATTTCTTTTCAAGGCTCTCTTTTGGGGGCAGCTTTCCCAAAAGAGCTGGAAGAGAGGAGACCAGAAATTTTTTTTCCTTTTGCGCAAGTGCATGCAAAATTTTTATTCTCTGGCCGATGATCTCAGGGCTCTGTGAGATACCTTGCCCTGAGGGCTCTAATGCGGGAAACACTTCTGGAGGTGTAGTTAAAAAAAAGGAAAGATCTTGGCAGAGAAAAGAAGCATCGTTTGCCGTGATCAACAGAAGGTTTTTTTGGGTACATTCTTGTATCCAGGCAAGAAGGATAGCCTTCGCAGTATCTTCTCCCATCCGATCGCAAAAAAAAGTAAATGAGGCCTTTTCTTCCACAGTTTTTTTTAAAAACTGCAGAAAAGGACTTTTTTGAATATGTGCAAGCACGCAAAAGATCTATGATAGTTGGTTCTTATTCTGCCTTTTTGAAAGAAAGAAGTCAAAATGCAACACGCAAAAAATTAAAATTTTCACGCAGCACAAAATGCCGCTTTTTCATATAGTTTTTTGTAACTTTGTATGTTGGAGAAAAGAATGAATGAGGAGATGAAAAAAAATTTCCAAAAGATTGCCAATACGATTCGTGCTCTTTCCATGGATGCGGTGCAAAAAGCAAATTCAGGACATCCAGGCCTGCCCCTTGGCTGCGCTGAAATAGGAGCTTTTCTCTATGGGCACGTGTTGCAATATGATCCAAAAGCACCTCTGTGGCTGGGCCGCGATCGTTTTGTCTTAGCAGCGGGCCATGGTTCTATGCTGCTATACTCTTGCTTGCACCTTGCGGGATATGATCTTTCTTTAGAAGATCTCAAAAATTTTCGTCAGCTCAATTCCAAAACTCCTGGCCATCCAGAATATGAGCCCTCTTGCGGTATCGAGGCGACGACAGGACCTTTGGGTCAAGGAGTTGGCAATGCAGTGGGAATGGCTCTTGGAATGAAAATTCTCTCTTCGCGATTTGATCGCAAGGGATTTCCTCTTTTTACCGGCAAGGTTTTTTGTCTTGCAAGCGACGGCTGCATCATGGAGGGCGCCACCTCGGAGGCCTCCTCTCTTGCGGGTCACTGGAATTTAGACAACCTCGTTCTTATTTACGATGCCAATCAAATATCTCTCGATGGACCTTTGGCGCAAAGCATGAGTGAAAACACTAAAATGCGCTACCTCTCCTATGGATGGGAAGTGGTGGAGATGGATGGGTATGACTTTGATGCTATGGAAAAGGTTTTTGATCATGCAAATAAAGAGCAAAAAAAACCTCTTCTCATCATTGCCCATACTATAATCGGCAAAGGTTCTGTACACAAAGCGGGAAGCTGCAAGGCGCACGGATCCCCGCTCGGAGAAGAAGAGGTCAAAGAGACGAAGAAGGTACTGCACATTCCCGAAGAACCATTTTTTATCCCTGCAGAAGTGAAAGCTTTCTTCGAAAAGAAAAGAAAAGAGCAAAGGAAAAAAAGAGAAGAGTGGGAAGAGCTTTTTACCAACTGGAAAGCCACCTTTCCCGACCTGTTGCAAGAGCTCGAGAAGATGCAAACGAAAAAAATAGATCCTCTTCTAATAGGCGGGTTGCAAAAACATCTCTGCACAACTAATATTTCAGGCAGAGAAGCTTCGCACCTTGCTCTGCAGTACATCTCTTCTTTGGTTCCGGGTATTTATGTAGGATCGGCCGATCTTTCTTCTTCCGATCGATGTTTTGTGGATCATTCTCCCCTCATTTCTTCTACAGATTTTCAGGGGCGCAATATCAAATTTGGCGTGAGAGAATTTGGCATGGGTACCATTATGAATGGACTTGCCTACATGGGAGTATTTCGTCCTGTTTGCGGAACCTTTCTGGTTTTTTCCGACTATATGAGAAATGCGATGCGCTTAGCGGCTCTCTCTTCCATCCCTGTGATCTACCAGCTCACCCATGATTCTATTTTTTTAGGAGAAGATGGTCCCACCCATCAACCCATCGAACAGCTCGCAGCACTCAGGGCCATGCCCAATTTGCAAGTGATCCGTCCGGCCACTTGTTGGGAAGCACATATGGCATGGATTGCTGCTCTAGAGCATCGAGGACCAACCGCTCTCATTTTATCCAGACAAGCTCTCGAAGAGATCCCTGCTACCCATATTCCTTTTCATGAAGGAGTGGGAAGAGGAGCCTACATTGTCAAAAAAGAAAAAAAGAAAGCGGAGTTTACTCTTTTTGCCTCGGGCTCAGAGCTTTTTCTTGCACTCAAAGTAGCAGCAAAACTCGAATCGTTACAAAAACAGGTGCGTGTGGTCTCTTTTCCCTCTAGAGACATTTTTGAAAAACAAGATAGAGAGTATCAGAAAGAAATCCTCGGAGAGGGAAGGGGCATCTGTATTGAATCTTCATCTGACTGGGGATGGTACAAATATCTTGGGGTTGATGGACTTTTCATTGGCATGCACTCTTTTGGGAAATCCGCACCGCCGGCTGCTTTGGCAAAAGAATTTGGTTTTACCGAAGACCAAATTATTCAAAAAATATTAAAAAACACATTAGTATAATTAATCTAACTAATATTTTTTTAATAATTAAAAATATTAGTTAGGTTGATTTTTAACTCTATTTTTGCTAAAATAGTAGCGCGGAGAGTTCGGTGTTCATGAAAAACACTTCCGAAAAATAAAAAGAGAGGCTCAAGATGATTTTTACGTATCTTCCTTATCCTCAAGTAGAAGAGTTGAATCAAAAAATGTGTTTTGTGCTTTCCAGTGTAAAAAATGCCACCCATTTACGGGATTATTTTCAATTAGAAGAGCAGGTAGAAAAAATCTGCGATATAGGGGAAGTTTTAGCTGCAGAAAAGGTGCAAGAGGGCACATCTGTTTTTCAAAAAAATGGATTAGAGGCGCTTGTAGAAGAGCGTGCGCATTTTTTTCAGCAGTTAGAAGAGATCGAGAAAAATGGCTTAGAAAATGATCTTTCTATTGTAAAAAGAGTGCAAGCAATTGCATCAAAAGCAGAAGATTTGGAGTTACAGTTTATCATTCTATCGCCCGAGCAAATCGCCGAAGAGATCAGAGAGCTTTCCAATGCCCTGCGCCTTCTTGCAGGACAGAAGTTTTATAACGAAGAGCTGCTCGAAGATATTGTCGCCCAAGCTTTAAAAAAGGTGCGCCATTTACAATTCCGTCTCGATTTTCCCATTGTGGAAGAGCTTTGCGAGTTTTCGTATCAAAACAATTTTGCCAGAAGCTTGCAACAGATCGTCCAAGATCTACGCAGAGGGGATGAAAAAAGCTTTGCGATTTTGCTTCCCCATCAAAAAAAATTCATTGTGAGAAGCATGGGAGCAGAGAAGAAAAGTTTGTGCTGCAGGGCCGAGAAGGCATTGCAATATTTGCGCACCTTGCAGATGTTGTCTCATTTGGCTCAAGACTTTTTATATGAAGATGCAAAAAAGGTCATCGCACGCTTTGATATCTTAGATTTAGCAATCAGAAAAGCCATCGATGGCTACTTATTTCGTGCCAGTGGAACTCTTTTTAAAGATTTGAAAAATTCTTTGAAAAAAGGCCATCTTCCCACAGCCACTCTCTGTGCGCAGGCGGTCATGGCCTTTGTGGAAGAACAGGTAATGGGATCTTAAGCAAAAAAGAGGGGTTGTTTGTTGAGAGTGTCGCCAAATGCGTAACCCTCATTTTTAAAACAATGGGTGAAAGGATCGTCTTTGTTGTGTACATATCTAGATCCATTTTCAGTGTAGACGACCATCCAATAAAGACCTGGATTGTCTAGAGCAAGCGGACGGTTTTCTCGAAAAAAAACCAAACTTTTTCTCTTTTGGCAGAAAAATCCCTTTTCTTCTCCAGGAGAAGAGAGGCGCAACAGAAAAGCACATTGTGTTCCCTGAATAGAACTAACTCCTTGCAAGTGGAGCGAGAACTCGGTGTTTGCAGGAATTTCAAAAAGTTGGTCAAAACCTAAACGGATGGCGGGTAATCGAAGTAGAGAAGAAGCAAGAAGGAGGTTGCGTTTTTTTATCACCCAGCTTTGCAAAAAAGAAGATTTTCGCCACAAATCATGTCCCTGCTTGAAAAAATAGGGTTGCAGAGATGTTTTTTCTTTGTTATTTCCTAGCGCTTCACCAATTGCTGTGCAAAGTGCTTGTTCTTCTTCGCTTGAGAGAAACTCTTCGAGCTCTAAAAAGCGATTTTTTGCAAAAAAAGTAATCTGCGTGGCCAAAAGGGTGGGGTGCGTCATAAAAATCTCTTTGGGAGCATTACCATGCTCTCTTGAAGAAATAAAGATAAGTCACAGATGTTTCTCTTCCTTTAAGTTGTTTATAGCACGCCACCAAAAAACCCTTCCAATGAGCGGTAGGCAGTGGAATCCTATGGCAATGCTTCCTAAAGTTGTTCCCAAAAAGCCCAAGAAATAAAGCGAAGCAACAGTCGTGATCAGGGCTACAGTGTTAAGCACGAGGAGCGTCGTATTGGAAGCTTTCAAGTTTTTTATTTCCCTTGACAAAACCGTCCTACTCTTCATGCTGTCGGGCGCTAAAGCCTTAGCGAAATCGACACGCAAATCTGTGATCTCTAGCGCTAGATCAACTAAAGGGCTAACTCCAGGTAGGCATAAACCTGCCATCATAGCAGCAACTGCCATAAAATCCTCCTTTGAAAAGTGAAAAATTGTTATTACACATCCTCAAAAAATCGTTTTTCATTTCTTTTTCTAAAGTAAAACTTACGCTTGGTATTACTACCAAAGCCTGCTCAGGAATATTTTACGATAGTCATGAAGGTGGGGGCAGTGGTTGTGGCTGTACGATGTTTTTAAGTGAAATTTTATAACCCCAAAAACAAACTCTTCCAACGAGCGGCAGGCAATGAGCCCCTACGGCAATAATTCCTAAAGTTGTTCCCAGTAAGCCTAAGAAATAAAGCGAAGCAATAGTTGTGATAAGAGATATAGTATTGAATTTGAAGAGAATTTTATTATCATTATTAAAATGTTCTATCGCATTTTCGTCTTTCTTGCCTTTTTTAAAACCTTTAATTAAAGATCTCGCTATCCATAGATCAAATATAAGTCCAGTTACAGGTAGGCAGGCAGCTGGTAGTAGTAATGCCTTCATACTCATAAAATCCTCCTTTGAAAATTGATAAAATGATAGAAGTTTTTCAAGAAAAATTCAAGGCAAATCGAGAGTTTGAGAAAAAGAAGGAAATGGGTAATCGAAGTAGAGAAAAAGCAAGAAGGAGGCTGCGTTTTTTACCACCAAGCTTTGCAAAAAAAGCAATCTGCGTGGCCAAAAAGGGTGGGGTGTGTCATAAAAATTTCTTTGGGAGCATTACCATGCTCTCTTGAAGAAATAAATATAAGTCACAGCTGTTTTTCTTCCTTTAAGTTGCTTATAGCACTCCACCAACAAACCCTTCCAACGAGTGGTAGGCAGTGGACTCCTATGGCAATGCTTCCTAGAGTTGTTCCCAAAAAGCCCAAGAAATAAAGCGAAGCAACAGTCGTGATCAGGGCTATAGTGTTAAACACGAGAAGCAGCACATTAAGATCTTTCAAAACTTTTATTTGATTTGGAAAACCCACTATATTCTTCCTGACGTCGAGATCGAAAGCATTAGCGAAATCGACACGCAACTCTTTGATCTCTAGCTCTAGATCAATTAAAGGGCTAACTCCAGGTAGGCATAAACCTACCGCTGTGATAATATCTGTCATAGCTGTCATAAAACCCTCCTTTGAAAAGTGAAAAATCGTTTTTCATCCCTTTTCCTAAAAAAATCTTTCTAAAATAAACCTATATACTTGGAATTGCTACAAAAGCTTGCCCAGCAGCATCTTATGATAGCCATGAGGGTGGGATCAGTTACAATTTTTTCAAATGAAATTTTATAACCCCAAAAGCAAACTCTTCCAACGAGCGGCAGGCAATGAGCCCCTACAGCAATAATTCCTAAAGTTGTTCCCAGTAAGCCTAAGAAATAAAGCGAAGCAATAGTTGTGATAAGAGATATAGTATTGAATGTGAAGAGAATTTTATTACTATTATTAAAATGGTTTATCGTACTTTCGCCTTTCTCACCTTTTTTAAAATCTTTAATTAAAGATCTCGCTGCCCATAGGTCAAATATAAGCCCAGTTACAGGTAGGCAGGCAGCTGGTAGTAGTAATGCCTTCATATTCATAAAATCCTGCTTTGGAAATTGGTAAAATGATAGAAGTTTTTCAAGAAAAATTCAAGGCAAATCGAGAGTTTGAGAAAAAGAAGGAAATGGGTAATCGAAGTAGAGAAGAAGCAAGAAGGAGGCTGCGTTTTTTATCACCCAGCTTTGCAAAAAAGAAGATTTGCGCCACAAATCATGTCCCTGCTTGAAAAAATAGGGTTGCAGAGGTGTTTTTCCTTTTCTGTTTCCTAGCGCTTCACTGACGAGGAAAAATAAAGAATTTCTTTTCTAGGTTGTTTATAGCATGCCACCAATAAGCCCTTCCAACGAGCGGTAGGCAGTGGAATCCTATGGCAATGCTTCCTAGAGTTGTTCCCAAAAAGCCCAAGAAATAAAGCGAAGCAACAGTCGAGATCAGGGCTATAGTGTTAAACACGAGGACCCCTATATTACATTCTTTCAAATCTTTTATTTGGTTTGAAAATTTCTGCAAAGACTTCTCTTTGCCGAGCTTTA
This sequence comes from bacterium, assembly GCA_021811265.1. Classification (GTDB taxonomy): domain Bacteria; phylum Chlamydiota; class Chlamydiia; order Chlamydiales; family SM23-39; genus JAJZPH01. Next base: position 24,457 of record JAJZPH010000007.1, on the reverse strand, counting down.
CAGCTTCATCGAAATCGACACGCAACTCTTTGGCCCCTAGCGTTACATCAATTAAAGGACTAACTCCAGGTAGGCATAAACCTACCGCTGTGGCAATTGTGGCAACGACTGTCATAAAAGCCTCCTTTGAAAATTGATAAAATGATAGAAGTTTTTCAAGAAAAATTCAAGGCAAATCGAGGGTTTGGAGAAAAAGAAGGGAATGGGTAAAATAGTTCTATGAGCCCCTATAGTGAATTAAAATTTCAATTAGACGAAATTGAGCAAAAGCTTGGCATTGTCTTTCGCGACAAGGAGCTTTTGCTGCTTGCTTTCGTACATCGCTCGGTTCTCAATGAGACCAAAGAGATCCATAGACATAACGAACGGCTGGAGTTTTTAGGCGATTGTGTATTGAACCTGGCGATCACAGAGTATCTCTATCAAAAATTTGCAGATTTTTCTGAAGGGAAACTCTCTTTTTTGCGCTCTCTTTTGATCTCTTATTCTACTTGCGCGCGCTGGATGGAAAAGCTTTCCCTTGGATCCTATATCCTTCTCGGCAAAGGAGAGCAGACGCAAATGAGGGGCAAAGAGAGCATCCTTGCCAACACTTTTGAAGCTCTTTTGGGGGCGATCTTTCTCGATTCCTCTTTTGAAGGAGTGAAAAACTTTTTTTTCTCCCATTTTGAAGAGGAGATTTTGGAGATTTGCAAAACCCCTTCACATAACTATAAGGCAGACCTTCAAGACTATTTTCAAAAAAATTATCAAAAAGTTCCTTTTTATCAGGTGGTAGATGAGATAGGGCCCGATCATGCCAAAACCTTTCAGATAAAAGTCTTTCTCGATGAGCAAGAGCTGGGGGTCGGATTGGGCCCTTCCAAAAAAGAAGCCGAGCAGTTAGCTGCAAAAGAAGCACTGGTAAAGCTGCAAACCATCTAAATAGGAAAAATCTATGGGAAAAGAAAAAGTAGTTTGGGAGTGCGTGCATTGCGGACACACGCAGCCTAAATGGACGGGGAGCTGTATGCAATGCAGCCAGTGGAACTCTTTTGTCGAACAGTTAGTAGTGGAGTCCAAAAGAAATCCAAGAGAAAAAAAGGGTAGCAAAGCGGTACGCCTGGCCGATGTTTCCGATAAGGATTCTCCTAGAATGAAAACGGAAATGAAAGAGTTTGACCGTCTCATGGGATGCGGCGTAGTGCCAGGATCTTTGATTCTTGTGGGAGGAAGCCCTGGCATCGGCAAATCCACGCTTCTTTTGCAGGTAGCCCATGCTTTTGCAAAACAAGGAAAAAAGGTTCTCTATATTTGCGGAGAGGAGTCAGAAGCACAAACCTCGCTTCGTGCAAGGCGGCTTGGAATCAACAATGACCATCTGTTTTTACTGAGCGAAACCCTTTTTGATGCCATCCGCGGACAGATCGAAGAGGTATCTCCCGAGGTGATCATTGTCGACTCGGTGCAAATTCTCTACAAATCGGACATTCCTTCTTCTGCAGGATCGGTGGTGCAGGTTCGTGAGATTGCCATGGAGTTCATGCATCTGGCGAAGGGTGCTGGAATCACCACTTTTTTGATTGGACATGTGACCAAATCGGGAGAAATTGCAGGACCGAGAGTGTTAGAACATATTGTCGATGTTGTTCTCGAATTGGAAGGAGATCGACAATATGGCTTTCGACTTCTTCGATCGATCAAAAACCGATTCGGACCTACCGATGACATCACCCTTTTCCAGATGAAAGAACAGGGAATGGAAGAGATCCCCAACCCCTCTCTTCTTTTTTTGGAAGAGAGAAAAAAAGAGCTCGCAGGTTCGGTGATTGTTCCGACCATGGAGGGAAGCCGTTCTTTGCTTATCGAAATCCAAGCACTGGTGACCCCTTCCGTTTTTGCCAACCCCTCTAGACGCTCCATTGGACTAGACCCTAATAGGCTGGCTCTTCTTTTGGCTGTTTTGGAAAAAAGAATGGGATTTCACTTGCATAGCTCCGATGTCTTTGTTTCCATTGCAGGAGGTATGAAAATTTCAGAACCCGCCATTGACCTTGGAGTTTTGGTTGCCATTGCATCTTCTTTTTCAAACCGCTCCACCGATGGAGAACTCATTGTTTTTGGCGAGGTGGGCCTTGGCGGAGAAGTGAGGGGAGTGCCCCATGTGGAAAACCGTTTAAAAGAGGCCATTCATATGGGATTTAAACGCTGCTTGCTTCCCCAGGTAAGTATGCGAGCTGTGGCCCAGTCTTTTTCAGAAAAAATTGCACTTACAGGCGTGGATCTAGTAGATGATGCGATCCATGCGCTTTTTTGAACTGGTAGAAAATTTTTTCTTTGCAGTATGGTAAACTTAACCCTTTTATTATGGGAGTGTGCATATGGCGGAAAAAGAAATAGCGGTTCTTCCACAATTGTCTTTTGGGTACAAGGATTTGGAACCTATTCTTTCCCAAGAGATTGTAGAGCTGCACTATTTGAAACATCATGCAGGGTATGTCAAAAAATTTAACGAAGCAGTTGTTCAATGGCATGAGGCGGAAAAAAAGGGAGACACTGCAAAACTTGTCGATCTACAGTCCGCTCTTCAATTCAATGGGGGAGGTCATCTGAACCATAGCTTTTTTTGGGAGTGCCTTGTTCCTAAAAATAAAGGGGGAGGGGAAGGGCCGAAAGGAATTTTAAAAAAAGCACTTGAGAGAGATTTTGGAAGCTTTGAAAAATTTTTGGAATATTTTCACTCTCTCGCAAACAGCATCCAAGGATCGGGCTGGTGCTGGCTTGTCTTTAATAAAAATTCCCATCACCTCGGCGTGACGACAACCCAAAACCATGGAACAGTGACTGCTCTTGGGTTAACTCCCTTAATGGTTGTTGATATTTGGGAACATGCCTACTATTTGCAATATCGCAATGTACGTAGCGATTACGTTGCAGCCTTAAGTCAAATACTCAACTGGGATGGTATTGAAAAGAGGTATGAAAAAGCTCTCTCATAATAAAATTTTAATTATGAGATTTTATACTTTTATTCATGTTGTAATAATAAAGCCATCTGTTATATAACTGCTTGTTGGTTTTTTACGAAACGCTGAGGGATTGTGGGTCTTTTTTCCAGAAGCAAGCTAAAAATTAAAGTAGAAACGGCGAAAAAAGATAATTTCAGTGGCTGGATTCAATGTTCTGGCTGCTCTGAAATGGTGCACGCCAATGAGCTGCACCACAATGTGAACTGCTGTCCCAAATGCGGATATCATTATCGCCTTTCTGTTAAACAAAGAATTGAACTTTTGGCAGACGCTGGCACTTTTGAAGAAAAGTTTCAAGAAGTGCAATCTACCGATCCGCTCGGTTTTGTGGATTCAGAAAAATATACGGACCGCTTGGAAGAGGCTCGAGAAAAATCTGGCAGAGACGAAGCGGTTATCGTTGGAAGCTGCACCCTAGACCATCACCGCATTGCATTGGGTGTGCTAGATTTTAGTTTTATGGGCGGCTCTATGGGCTCTGTCGTGGGAGAGAGGATTACGCGGTTGATTGAGCTTGCCGTGAAAAATAAATGGCCGCTTGTCCTTGTTTCCTCTTCGGGAGGAGCGCGCATGCAGGAGTCGATTCTCTCTTTGATGCAAATGGCCAAAACTTCGGCGGCTCTGACTAAATTACATGAGGCAAGACTTCCCTTTATTTCCATTTTTGCCAATCCCACCACTGGTGGAGTTACTGCTTCTTTTGCCTCTCTTGGAGACATTTTGATTGCCGAGCCCGAAGCCTTGATTGCTTTTGCGGGACCAAGAGTTGTAGAGCAGACGATTGGACAAAAGCTACCCTCTGGTGCACAACGAGCAGAGTTTTTGCTCGAAAGAGGAATGCTCGATTGTATTGTGCCAAGACGCGAGCTCAAAAAGAGAGTCTCTTTTTTCCTCTCTTTTCTTACCTGTAACGAACGCACCTTTGCTCCTGATTGGAAGAACGAATATCTCCTTGATGAAAAAATGCCGGAACGATTAAAAGAGCTTTTGAAAGTGGCGAGCGGAGAAGCTCTTGCAAAAAAAAATTGAAATTCCAATTTGCGTAAAATCAGGGGGAACCATTCCTCGCTACAGCTCGAAAGATGCTTCTGGAGCTGACCTCTATGCGGCGATTGAGGAAAAAATTCTCTTAAAGCCGCAAGAAAGTATTCTCATTCCCACGAAAATTAGTGTAGAAATTCCCGAAGGCTTTGAGATGCAAATTCGACCTAGAAGTGGTCTTGCACTTCAATATGGTATCACAGTTCTGAACACTCCAGGAACGATTGATGCGGATTTCCGAGGGGAGATTGGAGTGATTCTCATCAACCATGGAAAAATTCCCTTTGAGATCGTTCCCAAGATGAGAATTGCACAGATGGTGTTGTCTCCAATCTGTCAGGCACTCTTTGTAGAAAAAGAACATGTTGCGATCAGCGAGCGGGGCGAGGGTGGCTTTGGACACAGCGGACTATTGGGGTAAAGGCAGCGCTAGTGCTTGTGAAGAGGGGAAAAGTGTAACAGTTTTTCCCTATTTAAAAAGCTCGCGCATTCTTTTTTTACAAGAGACATCGAGAGAGGCTGCCCTGCGCGCTTTAGTAGGAAGCATAAAGCTCGATGCAATTCTTCCGCCTGGGGAAAAGTTTTTAAAAGCTCTTATTGAAAGAGAGAGGCTCGTTTCGACTGGCATCGGTATGGGTGTTGCGATTCCTCATGCTAAGATGGAGGAATTTTCTGATTTTTTCATTGCGATTGGGATTCAAAAAAAAAGAGGGATCGCATGGAAAGCCATCGATCGCTCTCCCGTGCGCTTCATTTTTTTGATTGGAGGTCCCGATCAAAGGCAGACCGAATATTTGCAGATTCTTTCAAAACTTACTGGAGCGATCAAACAAGAATCTGTGCGCAAAGGGATGCTGCAGAGCCAAACTCCCGAAGAAGTTTTATGCCTTTTTCGAAGCTTTTAAATTTTTATTTGTGATATTTTTAAAATTCTATTCACTAATGACTCTTTGGGGGGTATAGAATGGATTTGAAAATCAAAGATGTCGCAAAATTACTGAACGTTTCTGAGGAAACCGTTCGACGCTGGCTTGCAGAAGGCACCATTCCTGCATATCGCCTGAACCACCAGGTGCGGTTCAGCCGCGAGGAGATTCAAAATTGGATGATGAACTCCCGCATGAATCGATCGCAAGAAGAACCGTCTGCGCAAAAGATCTCTCTTAGCGATGAAAAGGCGGAAGCGCTCATTAGCAATCGCATGGGAACGCAGGCCTACAGTCTTTTTCGCGCCCTTTATAAAGGAAGTGTTTTGCATGAAATTGCAGCGAGCTCCAAAGAAAAGGTAATTGAAGAAGCGGTCCAAATCATTGCAAAAAATCTCTCCCTTGATGCCAATGTGCTCACAGAACTTCTTTTGGATCGCGAACAGTTAATGCCCACCGGTCTCAACCATGGCGTTGCCGTTCCACACCCAAGAGATTTTCTTTTGCAAAAACCATTTGATGTTGTGACAGTGGTCTATCCCCGAGAACCAATCGAATATGGTTCTTTGGATGGACAAAAAGTGCATACGCTCTTTTTTCTTTTTGCTGCATCAGACAAGAGTCATTTGCACCTGCTTGCAAAGCTAGCCCATTTTACCCGCCAGGAAAAAACGCTGGCCTTTCTCAAGCAAAAACCTGAGAAAAACGAACTGCTCGATTACGTAAAAGCGTGGGAAGCAACTCTGCGTCCTTCTGTTGACGCAAGTGCATCTGTTTAACGCGAGTTTTGGATATGCCGCTCTATGAAAGCCGATAATTCGTTAGTTTTGCTTTTTTGAGAAACAAAAGAGCTATAGAGTTTCCAAACAAGAGGGGAAAGCTCTTCTCGCGAAGCAATCAAGTAGCACTTGCTCTTTTTAGTGGGATCTTGCGTGATCGTTGCATATGCTTTTTTTGAAGAAGTGATGATGCAATGGAGCGATTCTTTGACCATAGAATCTTCAAGAAAATTTAGATTGTTTTCTACATAAGCAATGACGAAAAGCCCTCGACCACAAGCCCAACCCACTTCCCAGCAGCAGTCTCGACCAAAAGGAGTGACGAGAAAAAGTATGTGGGCTTCCTTGAGTGCTCGTAGATCTTCGATATATCCCACAAGATCTTTTTTTTCTTTTGTATAAGAAGAGAGGTCGATTTCTTGTGGGAGAAAGAGCGCAAAGCGGGAATCGAATGCAACTCTTAGTTGATTGTTAAAAGCTTGGATTTCAGAAGTGAGACGTGAACACCAGTAGATTTTTATCTGGTCTTTCGAAGAAGAGGCAAAGGGTGGTGGAAATCTGCTTTCTGAAACAAGAGAAGAACAGAGGGAGATGAAAAAGAAAAGAAATAGAAGTTTTTTCATGTGTCATTGCGATGGGAAACTAGTTTGTCTCTGCAGTAGTCGAAGCAGCAGCTTCTTTTTTTTCCTGTTCGATGAAGAAAATCTCATTGTTTTTCGTAGAGATGAGATAGTCTTTTTTCAGATCTGGAAAGAGGAGAAGTTTTTCTGCAAGAGGGTCTTCTAAGTAGTGTTCGATCACTCTGCGCAGTGGTCTTGCTCCCATTTCTGGCTGATATCCTTTTTCCACAAGAAAACTTTTTGCGGAGCTGTCGAGAGTGAGCTGGATGTTTTTGTGTGCCACTCTGGATTGCAGCTTGCCAAATTCGAGGTCGACGATTTGTAACAAAGACTCCTTATCAAGTGTTCTAAAGACAACAAAATCATCGAGGCGGTTGATAAATTCTGGTTTGAAGTGCTTTTTGACAGCTCCTTCTATCTTTTCCTTCATTCCCTTGTAGTCGAGAACGCCCTCTTTGGCGCTAAAGCCCACTTCGGATTTACGGATCAGATCGGCTCCCAAATTGGAAGTCATCACAATGATCGTATTGCGGAAATCTACCTTTCTTCCAAAAGAATCGGTGAGACGGCCCTCTTCTAAGATCTGTAGGAGAAGATTCATCACCTCGGGATGGGCTTTTTCTACCTCGTCGAAAAGGATGACACAATAAGGTCTTTGTCTTACCTGCTCGGTCAACTGACCACCCTCTTCATATCCCACATACCCTGGAGGGGATCCGGTGATGCGGCTGACGGCAAATTTTTCCATGTATTCCGACATGTCCACTTGAATTAGGGCATCTTCGCCTCCAAACATATGCTCGGCAAGCAAGCGTGCCATGTGCGTCTTTCCCACTCCGGTAGGTCCTAAAAAAAGGAAAGAGCCAATGGGCCGGTTGGGATCTTTGATGTCAGCCCTGCTTCTTCGGATGGCTCTGCAGATCGTGCTGAGAGCTTCCTGTTGGCCAATGAGGCGCGAAGAGAGAGTTTTTTCCATATTGAGAATTTTTTCCGACTCTCCCTGGGTTAATCGAGAAACGGGAATACCCGTCTGCTTCGCAACGATTTTGGCGATATCCTCCTCGTCAACGATGGTACGATGCTCTTCTTTTGAGTTTTCCCACTCATTGCGAATCTGCTGCAGCTTTTCGCGCAGATGTTTTTCTGAATCGCGCAATTTGGCTGCTTTTTCATAGTCTTGTTTATTGATCGATTCTTCTTTTGCCAGGCGCTGTTTTTCGATTTCTGCTTCATACTGGGTGATCTCGGTGGGCTGGTGCAGCATCGTGATGCGTGCTTTTGCTCCTGCTTCGTCCATGAGATCGATAGCTTTATCGGGAAGGTAGCGGGCAGAAATGTAACGGTCTGACAGATAGACGGCTCCTTTAATGGCGGCGTCGGTGTAGTTGCATTTGTGGTGCTCCTCATATTTGGGTTTTAAGCCGTTTAAAATTTGCGTTGCTTCATCCAAAGTAGGAGGGGGGACCAGGATTTTTTGGAAACGCCTTTCCAAAGCTGCATCTTTTTCGATGTGCTTGCGATATTCGTCGAGGGTTGTAGCGCCAATGCACTGTATTTCTCCTCGTGAAAGGGCGGGTTTTAAAATGTTGGAGGCGTCGATAGCGCCTTCTGCGGCTCCGGCTCCCACAATGGTGTGGAGTTCATCGATGAACAAGAGGATGTTGCCATTTTTTTTGATCTCGTCCATAACGGCTTTGATGCGTTCTTCAAACTGTCCCCGGTATTTGGTTCCAGCGATCATGAGAGTTAAATCCAGGGCGATCAACCTTTTTCTGCGTAAATTGTCGGGAACATCTCCATGAACGATTGCGTGGGCAAGCCCTTCTACGATTGCCGTTTTTCCCACGCCCGCCTCTCCTACAAGAACGGGGTTGTTTTTGCGTCTTCTGCAGAGGATGAGAACGAGTCTTTCCACTTCTGCTTTTCTTCCAATGACAGGATCGAGTTTTCCTTCTTTGCACAGCTCTGTCAGGTCATGTCCGTAGGCGCGAAGAGCCGGCATCTTATCAGAAGAAAGCCGGTCACTGGCTGCGCGTGATGCACCTGCCGATGCTGTACTATTCATGCTGCCGACAGGGGGGAGCTGAAGATTAAATGTTTCGAGCTCTTTGAGTACCTCTTTACGTACTTCTTTTATATTTACGCCTAAATTTTCCAGAACCTGAACCGCCACTCCATCGTTTTGTCTTAAGAGGGCAAGAAGAAGGTGTTCGGTTCCCACATAGTTATGGTTGAGATTGGCCGCCTCTTCATTTGCATATTCGAAGACTTTTTTCACCTTTCCTGTAAGGGCTGGATCTCCATAGACCTGAGCTTCGGGCCCAAAACCCACCAACTTTTCGATCTCCGCCCTTGCTACATCATAAGTGACGTTCAGGTTGCGCAAAACGTTGACCGCGATTCCTTGACCTAATTTAAGCAGTCCTAAAAGAATATGTTCTGTTCCCAAATAGTTATGGTTGAGTTTTTGCGCCTCTTTTTTAGCAAGTTTGATGACCTGTTTGGCTCTATTGGTGAATTTGTCAAACATAAAAAATCTCCCTCAATCTAAGCTCAATAATACCAATTTACAGAATTTTTTGCACTCGAATTGTTCAAGTGCTAAATTTCCCAAAAAACCTCTTACCGTGGCCCTTCTTGCGCTTATAAATTAAAATTTTATTTAATGCTAGAGGATGTAAAATGAAACCGATTTTGTAGTCGATGCAATTTATTGATCAATTAGGTTAGAATATTGCTCAACGAAAAGGGTTTTATGGCAATGACCGTTCTTAGTAAACCTTGTGCTATTTTGGCTCAAAAATATTCTGATGGCGTCAGAAATTTAACGTTTCGTCTAGGTAGTTGGGCAAACACGCCATTTTTTAATGGACCGGTCCTAAGCGCACTAGCAGGTTTAGTATCTAAAGTTTCGGGTATTTCCACACCCTTTTGGCCCATTTTCCAAACAGTTTTTGGGATTAGTGCAGGGTTGCACACTACCGTAATTTCTCCAGCGACTTATGCTTTTGAAGGTAGAAGCTGTAAAGCAGTGTTTCTGAAATCACTGGTCGCGATGAGTTGGTGTTTAAGAGTAGGTGCTATTAATTCGCTTGTGTTTAGTGTTTTAAAACCTTTGATTCTTCTTAGGGCTGAAAATTTTAAGGCAGCTCGATATTTTTGCCATGCGGTTTCAGTAGCTTTGCTATTCCCAGCAGTAGCTACTCCAGTATGCGGTTTAACAACTGGAGCTTTGATTGTCACTAGCGTTGCAGTGGCAAGTGCATTGTCGAAATATGCTATTGAGAGTAAAAAACCCGTTGTGACTCTAAGAAGCAATCTTCCTGCAGTTACAAATTCTGACTCGACTCCGGGGCAGCGCAAACCTGTTTTTTTCGATGAGGAACTCAAAACATTTTATTATAGGCCTTTGTTTGATAAATTTCGTGAGCTAGGGTGGTACTTTCAAAAGCTAGGAGATTATGGAGGAATTTGTTTCGGTTGCGGGGAGAGATACTTTGAAAATTCTGAAGGTGTGCGCGATAGATGTGACATTGTAACCTTCAGAAAAAGGCAAAGTCAGGTTGAATATGAAGATTGGATAAAAGGATTTCGATCGATTGAAAGGAAAAGAAATTCTTTTTTTCAACGTCTTATTTTTCGATTAGAAAGAGAGGGGATATTGTTTGCTTTAGAAATATTGTCAGCAGAAAATTTCCCCGAAGATATAAAAGTGCAAAAAGAAGTTATCCTTCAGCTCCTTCCTTCGGTGCTTCGAGAAAGATTAGCTTCGTGGCAATACAGTTCCTTTCTTATTCTTGATGAGGAAGAACAGCTGAAAAGAGGCTATCCTGTTGATACTGCAAAAAGAGAGCTTACGATGTTTCTTTTTTACAAGAGAGTTGCCGTATTCGAGCTTTGTTAGCTGCCCACTTAATATTGCGCCAATTTCTGCTATCGAAAAACCAAGTAACGCTAAGTTGTTTACTACCGAGGCAGTTTCGAGTAAACTATTTTCGGAAATTTCAGTGGATCTCGCAAGGCAATCTATAGATTCGCTAAGCTTTGCTACGTCGCAAAAGAAGTTGATTGCGGTGGCAACCGTAGAAACAACGCTTCCCACATCTCCTCCGAGTAATTGATTAGTAAATTTTTTTTGAATTTGAAATTTAATGCAAGTTTTTTTTAAATTTTTTGGTAGTTTAGTGTAAATAGGTGCTTTTTATGTTGGATGTCGTCGATACAGGATCCCATCCTGCTCAATGGAATATGGATTGGGATGCAGAGCATTTGGCAGGCCTTGATCCTGACGGGCCCTCTCTTCTTCATTTTTATGAGTGGGAAAGGTCATCAATTAGCTATGGTCATTTCCTGGATCCTAAAAAATTTTTTAACATGGGGCAGGTAGAAGAGGAGGGGATCGATCTGGCGCGAAGGCCCACAGGGGGAGGGATCACTTTTCACCTCTGGGATTTTGCTTTTTCCTTTTTTGTAGGGGCGAGCAGTCCCTTTTTTTCTCAAGATCCCTATTGCAACTATCAGAGGGTAAACCGGGCTCTTTTGTCAGTCGTGAGAGGATTTTTCAATGAAATAGCCACTTTGCATCCTGTCGAACAAACTCCGCAAGAGGAAAAAGTAAAAAACTTTTGTATGGCTCATGCGACAAAGTATGACCTGATCATCAATGAAAAGAAGGTTGCAGGAGCTGCGCAAAGAAAGACCCAAAAAGGGTTTCTACATCAGGGGACTGTTTTTTTGATTCCTCCCGACTTGCTTCTTTTACAGAGGATTCTCTTGCCAGAAGCACATCTTCTTTTGCAAAACCAAAAAAGCATGCATTCTCTTTTGACAAACGGGGCGGATGTGGGGCTGGTAAAAAGTAAAATCAAAAAACTACTTTTCACTGAGTTGCAGAAAAATTTGCAATCGCTCGCAATATCTCCTATACTTTGATTCCAGATTTTGAGGTTATCTATGGCAAAAGAAGTACGATATGCAATTTCTCCGACTCGTGCAGAAGATTATTCCGAGTGGTATCAAGAGGTAGTTAAAGCGGCGGACCTTGCAGAGCATTCTCCCGTGCGGGGATGCATGGTCATTAAACCCTGGGGCTATGGAATCTGGGAAAACATCCAGAAAGTCATGAATGCAAAGATCAAAGAGACGGGACATCAAAACGCCTACTTTCCTTTGTTCATTCCCTTGAGCTTTTTTGAAAAAGAGGCTGAGCACGTGGAGGGGTTTGCAAAAGAGTGTGCGGTGGTGACCCATGCGCGTTTGGAAAAAAATCAGGAAGGAAAACTTGTTCCTTCTGGCTTGCTCGAGGAGCCGCTGGTTGTGCGCCCCACTTCGGAAATGATCATCGGAGAGATGTTTGCCAAATGGGTACAATCATGGCGCGATTTGCCTTTGCTAATCAACCAGTGGGCAAACATCGTACGCATGGAGATGAGAACAAGGCTTTTTTTGCGGACGACTGAGTTTCTCTGGCAGGAAGGACACACTGTCCACGCGACAAAAAAAGAAGCGGAAGAAGAGACGAGGAAGATGTTGGATCTCTATGCAGAGTTCTGCCGCAATTGGTTGGCCATGCCCGTTATCCAAGGAGAAAAGTCAGAAAATGAACGCTTTCCCGGTGCTGTGAGCACTTTTGCCATTGAAGCAATGATGCAGGATCGCAAATCTCTACAGGCAGGAACCTCCCATTTTCTCGGTCAGAATTTTGCAAAATCCTGCAATATTCGCTTTACAGATGAAAATGGAAATCTACAACTGGGCTGGACAACTTCCTGGGGTGTTACTACCCGTTTGATTGGAGGCCTTGTCATGACACATAGCGATGATGATGGACTTGTTTTGCCACCACGGATAGCTCCTGCCCATATTGTGATCTTGCCCATCATACATCAAGAGGAGACGAAAAACGCACTCCTTACCTATTGTCGCAAGATGCAAGAAGAGTTGAAGAAGATCTCTTTTCAGGGCATCCCGCTAGAAGTGATCCTTGACGAGAGCGACAAGAGGGGAGGAGAAAAGAAATGGCAGTGGGTCAAAAAGGGAGTTCCTGTCCGTTTGGAGATTGGAATGCGTGAAATGCAAAGCGATACTCTCTCGGTCTCTAGAAGAGATCTGGGAAGAGCCCCTGCACAGCAGATTTCTAGAAGGGCTTTTTTAGAAGAGGTAGTAAAAACCTTGGGTGAAATTCAGCTAAGTCTTTTACAAAAAGCAGAAGAGTTTCAAAAGCAGCATACGAAACTCATATGCTCCAAAGAGGAACTTTTTCGATTTTTTACACCTGAAAATAAAGAAAGCCCAGAAATTCATGGAGGCTTTGCGTTAGCGCATTTTTGCCAAGATCCAAAAATCGAGGAAGAGTTGAAAAAAGAGCTCAATATTACCCTTCGTTGCATTCCCTTTCAGGAAGAGGAAGAAGGAAAATGCATTATCACTGGACAGAAGAGTAAAAAAAAGGTCATTTTTGCCAAGGCATATTAAGCTAGAGCAAAGGACGTAAGCTAAGCGAGGAATTTTATGATGCAGTTTTTGCGCAAGTACCAACGATATATTTTTATACTAATTACCGCCTTCATTGTTATTTCTTTTTCTTTCTTCGGCACATTTAGTTTGCAATGGGGGGGCCAAAAGAAACAGGAGGTCCGCATTGCACAGCTGCTAGGTGGCGCACCATTGACTTATTCTGCAATCGAAAAAATGTCGCGATTCCTCTTTTCTGATTCTGAAAGCCTGCCTACGATGCGCGAGCGCTTTATGCCCAATCTTTTTAACGATGGCATTATTCAGAAAGAATTTTTGGAAAGCAAGATTGCCGATCTTCTAGTGCAGAACTATTTCGAAGAGATGAAACCCCATTTGCATCTGATTCTGGAGAGGACAAAGCGCTTTGTTCCTTATGCACATCCCGAAGCAAAAGCACTCTCTTCAATGGAAGTGTGGAATCAATTTGCTCCATCAATTGCTCTAGGTGTTTTGGAGCTGAAAAAGGAAAAAGAGGTTTCGAATGGCTTGTTTTCCCACTTGGTTTCTCTTTATCTTGCAGAAAAGAAATTTCCTCCAGAAATGCTGCGCAGAGTTCTCATCTATCAACAAAACCAGCATCCTTCACTTCCTGTGGACATGCGGTTGGTACAAGAGGATTTCTCCCTCTTTTGCCTCCATTCGATCAGCGACTGGTTTGGGCAAAATTTTATCGATATGATAAGTCAATTCGTTCTCCAAGTGGCCTCTGTTGCGAAAGAAAAGGGATATCAGGTAAGCGATAATGAGGTTCTTTTTGAACTCAAAGAGAATTTAAAGAAAGGATGTAAAAAGTGGAATGTGGAGGTAAAAGAGGGAGACTTCCATCAACATGCACGCATACTGGGAATGACGAAAGAAGAACTTGTGGACACTTATCGACAGATCCTTCTGTTTCGCAGATATTTTCACGATATGGGAGGCAATGTCTTTCTCGATCCACTGCCTTTAAAAGAAATCTCTTCTTTTGCATCCGAAGCCGTTTCTTTAGAGCTTTTTGCGCTTCCCTCCTCTTTGCAGTTAAAAAACTTTCAAGAGCTATTGCAGCTAGAGCTCTATCTCAAAGCCATATCTTCTAAAGAGAGACAGCCACTCGAGCTGGCTTTGTCTACCGACTCTGTCGGCCAGGTCGAGAAAAGAGCTCCCGAGCTTGTAGCCAAACGCTATCAGATTCGTCTCAAGGAAACCTCGAAAGAACGTGTCTGTCTACGTATTGGAGAAAGAGAGCTTTGGGATTGGGAAATGAAAGAATCTTCTTTTCAGTTGTTGAAAGAAAAATTTCCTTTTCTAACCAAGGCAAATGCAGAAACGTTGCATAGACGTTTCGAATCTCTGGAAAAATTATCATTAGAGAAAAGAGAAGAGGTAGATCGTTTTGCAAGAAGCCGCATTTTGGCAGATCATCCTGAGTGGATTGCAGATTCTTTGCATAATGCAGAAGAAAAAGAGATGGCTCTCGATCTACATTTTGGAATGAGTAAGGTCTCTCTTGAGGGCATATTGAAAAAAGAAAATCTCTATCGTCTTTTGGAACAAGCACCACTCTTCACGCAGACGAATCTGAAACCGGAAGAGAAAAAAGCAAGAGATGCTCTCAAATTCTTTACCGAAGATGGAGAGCATTATTATTCTATAGAGATTCTTCGTAAAGACGAGGGCAAAAGGGTTCTTTTATTTGCAGAGGCACAAAAAGATGGAACTTTGCAAGAGATGCTCGATTCCTATTTGCAAGAGCACTTTGCGGATGCAAAACAGAAGAGACCCGATCTTTTTGGTGCAGAAAAATCATTCCACGAAGCCAAGGATATAATTGGTAGAGTGCTCTTCTTTGATTTGCTGAAAGCCATCGATCAGGATTATCGCAAGCAGCTGGGAAAGAGCAGCTGGGCAGAGGGCATGGGCTCTTTGGATTTTTATGCCAAACATCGTCTTTACTTTTATATGCGCAAACAGCGCGATAAAGTCATGAACCAAAAAGACCTATCAAGCTTTCTGCAAAAAGATGAACTTTCGCTTGCCGAGCAGTGGAAGTTAAAAGAAAAGCAAGTAGATGTAGACCGCTCTTCTGATCTTGCTTGGGTCAAGGAGGCACTTTTTAAGAAGAAAAAAACAGGGGACTGGTCTTCTGTTCATGTTGAACCCTCTGGGGAAATTTCCTTTTTCCATATTCTTGGGAAAAAACAGAATGGAGCGGATTTCGAAGCAGACCTTCTCTTCAATCAAAAAAGCCTATCTTTTGAGGCAGAGCGTTATCTTGCAAGTAAGATTTTGAAAAAAATTCAGGAAAAGAAGGCAATTGTTTTGCCGATCAGGAAAGAAGAATAAGATGTTAGAAGATCTACCCTATCTTTCGTTTTTTCCATTTTTTACCATTTCTCTTGAATGCTCTTATTTGCCGTCTGTTAAGAAATGGTCAAAAGAGCATCTCATTCCTTCAACCTCTTCTTATCTTGAGGAAAAACCATTTGCTGATCTTCTTTTCGGGTGGAGGGAAAATGCCCTTTTTTTTCGATTGGATGCCGAAAAGCCATTCGAGTATGTGGAAACATCAGACTATCAAAAAGGGGATGCGCTAGAGATTTTTATCAATACGCGCGATCTGGCTGGCAAGCGTTTTTCTTCTTTTTGCCACCAATTTATTTTTTTTCCTGAAAAAGTAGGAGGGCATTTGGGCAAAGAGATCACTCCTTTTAGATCGGCGGAGACCCATCCTCTTGCAGACCCGCGTGCCTTGGGAGTGGAAAGCACACTTGCTACTTCTTCTTATAGCCTACAGATCGAAATTCCCTCTCTTTGTCTTTATGGGTTTGATCCCAATCGGTTTGATCATTTTGGGTTTGCCTATCGCATCCATCGCCCTTCTGGCGTATCGCAAAATTCTTGCCTTTCTCCTTTTGAATTTTCTCTTGAGCAGCAGCCCTCTTTTTGGTCTCGTGTACAGATGATAAAAAAATGAGGTTCTTTTATGAAGTTTAGTAAATCTCATGAATGGGTGGCATGCGAAGGGAAAACCGCTACTATTGGAATTTCTCAAGAGGCAGCGGAACTGCTTGGAAACGTTACCCATGTAGACCTTCCAGTGGTGGGCCAAGAGATCAAAAAAGATCAGCCGGCTGCACTGCTCGAAGCCTCTAAGGCAGCGACCGACTTTTATTCTCCGCTTTCGGGCAGGGTCACCGCCATCAATGAAGAGCTCAAAAAAAATCCCTCTCTTTTATGTCAAAGCCCCGAAAAAAAAGGCTGGCTCTATAAAATCGAAATTGCTCGCCAGGAAGAGATGGATTTCCTTCTGTCAGAAAAAGAGTATCGCTCCTTTGTTTTAGGGTCTTTTGAATCTTGAGGAACTGCCCATCAATAGGAAAAAATGGTTGTTTTGCAAAAAACATTGGGATTTTTTCTAAAAAAAATCTCTTCTGTTATTTTTCCCCCGATCTGCCTTCATTGTGAAAAAGAGATGAAGGACAACCACTCTCTTTTTTGCGATAGCTGTCTTGAACTTTTAACTCTGTGCGATTTGCCAAAAAATTCCCATACCACCTACTTATTTGAGAAAATAGGGCCTGCTTTGACTCTTTACTCCTGCTTCGCAAATGGATCGCAAGTTCTTTTTTCTAAAACGATTGCAGCTTACATGATGGTGCAGATAAGTCGCATGGCTTGGCCCGATTTTCATTGTATTTTAAATCCTTCAAAATCTTTCGCCATGCGCGATCTTGCGCGCGAGCTTTCCTGTTTTCTCCATGCCACAGTAGTTCGTGTTCCCAAAAAAGGAGCTGTCCATCTTCTTATCTTGCCGGAGATAAACGAAGAAATTCTTAGGCAAAAAAAAGAAGATTCTACGAGCAAAATTTTTGGAATTGGGATTTTTCGAAATAAAAACTCAGGTTAAAAACAGGCAAACTCTTTCAACTGAGCGCATTGACTTTGCCTTATCCAAAACTCGCGTTATTCACGATGATAGCGATGTCCTCTTTGGGGTGGCTTATATTGAGGAGAGTAGAATGTAAAGCCAAGATAGACTGCGTTGTTTTTATAGTGAGGGCCATAAATCCCCTGATAGGAAAAGGTCAGAGCACCTTGAGGAGCGATCCAGTTTAGCCCAAAAGAAGCCTCGCCTAACGTCCTTGAAGGATAGTATCCTGTAATTTCCATCGGGCAGCTATGGCTAAAATTAGCATTTTCATGCTTCCCAAAAAAACGACTTTCTCGAACAGCGCTGAGCTGAATATAGGGATTGAAAGCATGATTGTGGCTTTTCAAACAATAACGGAGCTCCAATCCACCCTGAGTTGACAAGAGATCGGCATTTTTCGTATCGATGTGAAGATTTAAGCTGTTTGCTTTTTTTTCATTAAATCCCCACTCATGAAGATAGATATAATCCACGTTGACAAATGGACCAAACTTCCAGTGAGAACTATTGGTGAGATCTACCGAAAGCTGCAAATAGCCAGCTCCCTCGGCACCTTCAATATCCCCTATAGCATGGCGATCGATCGGTCCAAATCGAAGATGTCGATCTGTTTTATAGGAATTGTATCCTCCCATTGCTCCCGCCTGTACGTAAGCACGAGAAATTCCACAGAGTCCATAAAGAGCAAGATAGACCGAGTTCGCATCTGAAAAACTTGCTTTTTGAAACCAATGCAGATGGTGATGGTCAAAGCCAAGGCCAATTCCAAAAAAAGAATCCTTGCCTTGGTTGTCAAATCCTAAGAAAAATCCTGCCATATTGGCACTATACCCTGGCTCCTGTTTGTGATGCTTTTGCTGTATGGAGGAAGCAACAGGCGCGATCCAAACTCCTACCCCTTCGTGGGGGTAGCAAGAATAAAAATCATTTTTCACATGTTCTGATAAGATATTTCGTATTGAAAGAGTCGCGTTTTCTTGCACTACTGCAAGAGAGGTGAAAAGAGAGGGCTGCATCTGAAGTAAAGCCTGCTCCACCTCTTCAATAGAGCTCAAAGAGAGAATCGAGTTGATGACATCGGACAAATCATTCGTTGCCAGAGGGGCAGAACGATCTAAACAGCTGGCAACAGCGCCCACATTTCCACTGGGGAAAAAAGAGGCAAAAGGAGTGCGCACTAAGGATAAAGAAATTTGATTGGAAGAATAGAGAAGGTTCATTTGGAA
This sequence comes from bacterium, assembly GCA_021811265.1. Lineage (GTDB taxonomy): Bacteria > Chlamydiota > Chlamydiia > Chlamydiales > SM23-39 > JAJZPH01. Next base: position 6,431 of record JAJZPH010000007.1, on the reverse strand, counting down.
AAAGAGAGGAGAGGCAACAACAAAAGAGGGAAAGGTTACCGAAGAAAAGGTGCCAACGCGTGGGTTTGCGGTCGCAATAAGATAGGTGGTCGTATCATAAAATCCTGAATCGGCAACAATCACCAGAGAACTGCCTGGATTGATTGTCATTGTGCCCGAGACGTTGGTGCGGTCGCTTGCTATCGGGCTAATTTCATTTCGGAGCACCGATCCTGCATTGAAGGTCAAATCACCTGTAATATTTATTGTTCCTATGCTACTGCCAGGAGATAGAGTACCGCTGACATTTACTCCATTTGCGCCAGCTCCAACAACAAGCGTTCCAGAACCTTTAAGGGCAGCATTTGGATTTACATTGACACCATTGGAGCAGGTAAAATTATTGTTGATAGCAAGGGTTCCGTTTACAATAGTGGCATCATGGATGGAGTGTATGCCTGAAAAACTCTGCGTGCCAGTTCCATCTTTGACAAGAGAAATTTGGGTCGCTCCGTTGGTGATCGCCCCTCCAAATGTTGTGGAAGAAGAACCATTGATCGTGAGTGTGCAGCTACCACTTCCAAGAGTTGTTGAAGTGATACTGCCAGAGGAACCAGACAAGGAAGTAAAGATTTGATTGTGTCCGTTAAGATCCAAAGTTCCACTGCTCATGACAAGAGAAGATAGGGTTCCAAAAGCATTGTTCACGCCGGCTTGAAGCGCTCCTCCATTGATCGTTGTCGATCCTGTGTAGGTATTGGCTCCGGAAAGGGTTTGGATGCCTGTTCCACTTTTGATCAGCGAAATGATGCCAGACCCATTGGCGATAGTTCCCGAAAACGTAGCAGGAGAAGAACCATTGATCGTAAACGTACAGCTGCTTCCAGGCGCTGAAGAGGTGATGCTTCCAGATGCTCCCGACAAAGAAGCAAATGTCTGGCCAAGGCCACCAAGATCCAGTGTCCCGCTGCTCATTACAAGTGCGGAAGCTGTGCCAAAGGCGTTGGTAATTCCCCCTAAAAGAGTTCCTCCGTTGATTGTGGTGGTTCCTGTATAGGTGTTACTTCCAGAAAGGGTTAGATTCCCTCCTTGCAAGGTCAAAGCGACGCCATTCGCGATCGAACCTGCGTACGTGGATGGGCTGCTTATATTGATGTTCAAGATACTTCCTGCAATGCTTGAAGTAATCGTACCTCCAGCTCCTGAAAAATTCGTAAATATCGGCTGATTTCCATTCAAATCGAGCGTTCCCCCATTTACAGTAAGGCCACCAGAACCCAAAGAATTGGAGTTTCCGATGACCAATTTTCCTGTATTGATAGTGGTTCCGCCGGAATAGGTATTGGTATTGGACAAAGTAAGAGTGCCTGTCCCACTTTGGACAAGACTTAAATGCCCTCCCGATCCTCCATCTGCAATTACTCCACCGATCGTATAAGATCCGGTGCCATTATTGACGAGAGAGCCAGCAGTAATTGCTCCTCCAGAAATGTTACTCGCCATTTGTGTTGAAAAAGTTGGATTGCTTGTGGCGATGTTGAACTGCGTCAAGACAGACAAACGGATGCCGAGGGTGTTATTGAAAGTGGTGTTATTGTTGGCTGTCGTAACGTTCAGATTTGAATTAGGCGTTGTATTAAAGTCGATGAAACCCGCTACAGAACTGGAAAAGTTGTAACCATCGTTGATCGATAAAACCCCAAGCGAAGGGCTTATGTCGAGATTAATGGTGTTCAGTACCGCGGCTACAGGAAATATCGCAGTATCTCCAGTATTTTGGGGAACGCCTGCGGTCCAATTGGCGGCATTTGACCAGTTCCCGCTCGCATCATTCCATGAGGAAGAGACAACTGCAAAGAGAACAATTGGAAAAAAAACAATAGGAAATAATAACCAAAAATTTTTCATTACAAGCGAAATAGTCGTGGCCTATTTTTTCCATGTATCATTAAATGAAAAAAAACACTAATAGATTGTTCTCCCAATGCTGTCAACTTAATGATGTTGGCTTGGACAGTTCCTTATACCCAAAGAACTTGGAAAATCAGTTTTTCCAAGTTCTTTGGGTATAACGCGAGTTATTGAAGCAAGCCTGTTAAAAATTAAGATGCAATATGTTGTTTGGCCAGGTCTGTTTGACGTTTGAGATTTTGGTTTTTCTCCAACTCTTGAGAAATTTTTTTCCAAGCATGGAGAAGGGTTGAGTGGGTTTTTCCTCCAAATGAAGAGGCGATTTTTGTCAGTGAATCGTCGATGAGCTCTTTGGCTAGATACATCGCAACCTGCCGGGCAAGGGCAATCTCTTTAATGCGAGATTCTCCTTTGAGGTCGCTGACGCGGACTTGAAAGGTAGTGGCCACGCTTTTTAAAATGTTTTCGACAGAAACTTTTGCTTGCAAAGGATGCACGTCGGCAATCTCTTTGAGAAAATTTTCTGCAATAGTCTCCGTGAGCTCTAACTGCATCAAGCGGCAATAGGCAAAAAGACGATTCATGACTCCTTCGAGTTGCCGTACGTTGCTATAGACGCGGTCGGCAATGAAAAAGGCAACGTTTTGGGGAATTGTGATTCCTTTTAGTTCTGCTTTTTGCTGAATGATAGCTACTCTTGTTTCTAGTTCGGGGACGCCAATGTGAGCTACAAGCCCCCATTCCATCCGTGCAACCATCCGCTCGGAAAGCTTGAGCTGTGAGGGAGGTTTGTCACTGGTGATGACGATCTGCTTGTTCTGATTGATCAGGCACTCAAAGGTATTGCAAAACTCTTCTTCGAAATTGAGTCTATTTTGTAAAAATTGGATATCGTCCACGAGCAGAACGTCCACATTGCGATAAAAGCGTTTCATTTTGTCGACCGATTTGTTGCGCAAATTATCGACAAGATCATTGATAAAAGATTCGGTCGTAATGCATTGCACAGAGAGCCTTTTTAGGTTTTTGTGCACTTCGTGACCAATTCCGTGCAATAGATGGGTTTTCCCAAGCCCTACTCCTCCATGAATGAAGAGGGGATTAAACGATTTTCCCGGCTTTGCAGCAACACCCAGGGCAGCCGATTTGACAAACTGATTCGAGGGCCCTTCCACAAATGTTTCGAAGGTGTAGTTGGGGTTGAGGTTGGAGATTTTCTCTTGGGGGATTGCGGGAAGAGAAGGAGCAATGGATAATTTTTTTTCTTTGGGAGGAGCAATGAGAAATTCGATGGGAAGTTCCTTCGCAGAAGAGGAGAACAAAAGGTGCAGATCTTCTTTATAATTGTCTAAAAGATACTCTTTGACAAAGATGTTGGGTACTTCCAAGGTGATGCAATTTTCTGTGGCAGAGACAAAACGAATAGGAGAGAGCCAGTTTTGATATTCCGCAGGGGAACACTTTTTGTGAACAAGTTCTAAAAACTGCGTCCAGAGCTCTTCGAGATTAGTGGAAAGCATGGGGGGAACTCTCATTTACTTTTGGGAATCTTTTCAAGTCAGACTCTAACAGCTCCTATCTTTCGCGTGCAAGAAAAATTCGAGAAGAAATTTACATCGATAGAGTCCGTCTTCTATCTTGTTTTTCTATAGAGAAATCGTTCGCAGATCCTTAGGAATGGCTTTGGATCAGAGCTTCTGCTTGCGATGCAATTTTTTTATTCGGACAGCGTTCTAATACTTTTGCCTGTAGCAGAGCCTGTTTTTTATAGCCGATGGAAAAGAGCGCTTTGGCGCGATTCAGGATGGTGGGATAATGGTTGGGATCTATTTTAAGTGCACGATCGAGATATTCCAGTGCCTCGAGTCCCTTACCCATTTGCAAATAGATTGCACCTAACATCTGTAAATCGAAAATTTCTTTTCGATTCAACAGTACAAGCATTTTGAAAAAATCAAGGGCAACGTCAAATTTTCCCTGCTTTGCGTAGGCAGTTCCCACAAATCGAATGTTGTTAAGAGTTTCTACATTCCAGCCAAGAAGGTCGAGCCAATTCTGTTTTGCCATCATTATCCTGCAATGAAACGTTTGCGCCCTTGTGTGCTTAAATCTAGATCTTTTTGCAGTTTAGCATAGCGATCAGAAAAGGTGAGGATCGTTTTGCTCTCTTCCTCTTTTGGAAAATTTTTTGCAATCTGTTGGACCTGTTCGGAATTGATTCCTGGGACAAGATCTTGTTCGAAGATGGATTTGGAAGGGACAGCGATGGGAGTTGGAAAATCTGCCCAAGTGGTTTTTTCTTTTTCTCCCAAAATTTCTAAAGGAATATAGGAAGGTTGCAGAGAGAGTCTTTCTGTTCGAGATGGTATGGCAAAAGAATCGGTGATTACCGAAAGGTCTAAGTCGTGAACGCTTCTTGCATACTCTCTCGAAACACCGGTTCCAAGATTATCGATCGTTTTAGATTCGGACATAAAACATCCTCTTTTTGCCACATTGTAACAGGAAGATCTTTTTTTCAAAGCACTAGGTATGCTGTGAGGCTGCATTAAGTGCTCCGTCTTTCATTCTACACTCTGCCTCTGGCTTTGATTTCCCACTATTTTACAAAAATAGAGATATGAACAGCTTGCGTCTACTTTTTAGTGCAAGGCGAGATTTTTTGTAAGATGTTAATAGAAGAGAAGATAGGCTAGAGCTCTCAACGCCTTTTTTATCAACTTTCATTGAGAGAAACCGATGTTTTCAACAAGTTTTCCACAATTTCCCACCAGATGTTCATAACTCATTTTTTGTTTTGTAATATCTTTATTTTCAAAATGTTACAGTATAAAAATGCAGGTGTTGCACAACTGTTTTTTTGAAAATGTTTGCCAACTTTTTTCTTCGAATGCTAGTATGTGGAAAACGGTGGGAAAATAGTGGAAGAGTTTCAAGGTGCTCCCTTTTTTAGTGGTGCTGTAGATGCCAAACTCGATAGTAAAAATCGGTTGGTTCTTCCTTATTTTATGCGCTATGGACTTGTGGAAGAGGGAAGGTTGGAATGCACTCTTGGTTTGAGCTTGGGTGGTTGTCTTGCTATCTATCGCAGATCCGATATTTTGAAGATTGCAAAAAAATTCCAGGAAAACCTATTTATTGCCAAATACCAGAAATTCTTCACTCTCTTCTTCTCTACTCTACACCATACTACCTGCGATAAGATCGGACGGATTTCTATTCCCTCGCGGTTGAAACAATCGGTGCATATAGAAAAGGAGATCGTCATTGCGGGTGTATTGAACAAAATCGAGATCTGGCCCAAAGAGGCTTACGATCGCCAGCTCAACAATTTGTTAGAAGGAAAAGATCCTGAGCTAGATCTTGCGAAGATGACAGAAGAGGCCTTTGCCCTTTTACGAGAGGAAAAGCAGATAACGCCACATGCATGAGCCTGTATTACTAAAGGAAGTCGAACAGCTGTTTGCGCCACTTGAGATGAAGGTTTTCTTCGACGGGACGATTGGCGCAGGGGGGCATGCTGAAAGGATATTAGAAAAGCATGGGGAGATAGAGCTTTACATAGGATGTGACGTAGATCCAAAAGCTTTGGACATTGCAGAAAAGAGGCTAGCTCCCTGGAGAAAAAAAGTACATCTGGTCCAAGGAAACTTTGCCGAGGTGGAAAGCTTTCTTGCAAAAGATAAGGTGCATAGCATCGAGGGCGCTCTTTTGGATTTGGGCGTTTCTTCTATGCAGCTCGATACTCCGGAAAGAGGGTTTAGTTTTCAAAGAAGTGGGAGACTGGACATGCGAATGAACCCGAAAATCAATGTGACCGCAGAAGAAATTGTCAACAGCTACTCCGAAAAAGAACTTGCCCGCATTTTTCGAGATTTTGGTGAAGAACCTCAGTGGAGAAAAGCGGTTCGAGCTATCATCGAAACTAGACGAAAAAAACCTATTCACACGACGCAAGAACTCTCATTGCTTCTCGAAAAAGTTGTGAAAAGGCGAGGAAAGATCCACCCTGCAACCCGTATCTTCCAGGCGTTGCGTATTGAGGTAAATCAGGAGTTGGATCTGCTGCGAGTGGGCCTTGAAAACATTACAAAACATCTATCGGTGCACGGCCGCTTGGGAGTGATCAGTTTTCATAGTTTAGAAGACCGCATTGTGAAGCATTCCTTTCGCGCTATGGCAAAAAAAGAAAATGGTGCGTTTGATCTTGTGTGGAAAAAACCCCTTCCGCCTTCTCGAGAAGAGATGAGAAAAAACCCCCGCTCGCGCAGCGCGAAGTTTAGAGCTATAGAAAGGGCTGAGATATGAATAGAACCCTGCTTTTTCGTTTTGTTATCTGTCTTTTTTTCTTCTGTCTTTGCCTTTATTTTTACTTGGATAAGCAAAATCAGCTCACTTCTTTGAAAATAGCACTTCCTCAGAAGATCAAAGAGGTGGAGGCGATTGTAGAAGAAAATCAAAGGCTCCAATATGAGATCGACCAGTTCGAAAGGCCCTCTCATCTATTCGAACTTGCTCAAGGAGAAGAGCTTTCTCATATA
>JAJZPH010000037.1 GCA_021811265.1 bacterium | reverse complement strand
TTGGGAAAATGAGGGCGCCTTCGACCTCTATTTTCCCAATTTTGGTTGTTAAATCATCTGAAATATCTGCCTTTTTCATAGAGCGGCATACCCAAAACTCGCGTTAAACTACAGCTCCCAAAGATTGTTTTTCAGCAAAAGACAAAGCTCAAAAAATGCCGACTCTAGTCCCGGGTCGTCGCTATTTTGCAAATATGCACAAGCTTTTTTCTGGAGAGCTTGGACATCTTCATGCAATTTTCCCCCTACCCGCTTTCCAAAAACAAGAAGATGGTGCATCTCACCTTTAACGAGATCTGACACCTCTTCCAAAGTTTTTTCTTTTCTCACAAAAGAACGAACACCTTCTACTAAACGATTTAAATGATCGGAAATTTCTTCATATTCCTGCATGTTAAAACTCCGGGTAATATTCCAACAAATGTCTCAACTCCACAATCATTGAGGAAAAACTCTTTTTTTCCTCAATGAAATCGAGAATTAGCTTTTCTTCTCTTTGAGCAAGAAGAGGATATCTCTGTACTACCAGTGCTCTTTTCACCATGGCCGTTAAATGACACGCTACATTATGCCTTTCTTTTAACAAAAGATTGAGTTTATGTATGCCCATCTTCGTTTCAGGGTCCTTCAAAAGAGTGCCCATTCTCTTACCCACCTGCTTTGGTGTCAGATCATTTGGGTATTCAAAATACTCTTCTTCAACCCACTCTCTTCGATCCTCTTTCCAAAAGTGGGCCATGTTTGACAAAAACAAACGCAGATACTCACCCGTTTTGGGATATTCTGGTAGACAGGCATTGCAAAGAGCGACGAGATCTTTTAAAAAATCGGCGGTATGCAAAAGTCCATCGTAAAAAAAGATTTTGCCCGCCGAAACGATTTCGGAAAAGGACTGATTTCCACGACAAGCCACAAAATCCTCGGAGTAGAGCAAAAGGCTTTGAAACTCTTCATGGCTCATGGCCCCTGTATGGATGATACGCAGCCTTTTTCTCCTCTTTTTTCCGCGCAAAGGGACCGTAAGAGATTTTGACAAGCTATGAAAAATCAACTCAGAAATTCCAAACATCTCAAGATCTTCCCTCATCTTTTCCCATTGCATGAGATAGACTGCCATCTGGTGGACATAGAGATCGATGTCTTTCGTATCTTCACTCATGTAAGTTAAAAGAGCATAAAGAAATGCTATGCATCCCTCTTCGGTAACAAGATAGCCAAAAAAAGCCCTACTCTCTTTTTCACCACACGCTATCTGCAAACGATCCATGAGCGATGTAAAAGCTTTTTTAGAAAAAGAAAGCTCCTTGATAAAAATTCCCATTTCCAAAGGATGAATCCCCATACTCTTTGCAAGAGGCGGTGGAGAGAGCCACCTCGAAGCAATAAATCCATACTCTCGTACAAGGTCAACTGCGCAAGAAGGGCGCATGGGCAAAGCCATATCTAACACCGCGAATAAAGGGGGGAAATAGACGGGAATTTGCAATATGAAGTCAGCTGTCGCAAAAAGCGCTACAACTTCTTGTGGCCAAATAATATGAGAAGGACAGGTCGTTTCTGATTCATAAAATACTTGATGCATAGAAATCCCTGCATCAAAAGCAGAAGAGAAAGTCTCCCCTATGCCAAGAACCGCTACCAGGTGGATTTCAACATTTGGCATTTGCTTGTGAAGGGTCCGAATCGATTCGATTGCCGCATAATAATCGCCAAAACCGCCGGGCACTACCCAACTTACCAGGACGATTTTTCCAGTAACTTCTCTAGATCCATACAAACTCCAGATAGCTTTATCCAACAACCTTCTTTTTAAAAGAGAAAGATCTTGAAACTCATTCTTCAAGAGTGAGACGGAAGAATCTTCTTTCAAATACCAACGAGGAAATTTTTTCACGATATGCGGGTAGGAAGACAAGGGAAGTTGCAGCTGGGAAAACTCTTCGAATGAAAAAAGCGCTTGTGCCGACTCTTCGACTGTAAGAGCTTCTCTCTCGTTTTGTAGATTGTCACCCAAACGAGGGGTCGGCTCTCTTTTTGCTTCAATAAATTGGGCAAGTTGTTCATAAAAAGACATAAAAGCTCTGCTCGCCTTTTTCTTCAAGGAAGTGTGTTTTGCAGCTTTTCTTTGTCCGACTTATGAAAGTGTTCCCACATAACGCGAAATCCCTTGCAAGAGCTTAGCAGCTCATCTTTCGTTCCTTCCGCAATCTTTCTTCCTTTTTCCAAATAGAGAATTTTGTCTGCATCTGCAATCGTCGATAGGCGATGAGCAATGAGGATCTGCGACACCGCGGGACGCAGTTTCTTCAATGCAAAGCGGATACGGCTTTCGCTGAGAGCATCGAGCGCCGAGGTCGCCTCATCCATAATGAGGATGGGCGCCTTTTTCACAAGAGCCCTTGCAATTGCCAACCTTTGCTGCTGGCCGCCAGAAAGAGTTTTTCCCTCTTCTGCAAGAATGCAATCATACTCGAGAGGCAAATTTTTAATAAACTCATCTGCTTGCGCTTGTGTCGCGGCTGACACTACTTCTTCTTTTGTAAAAGGCCGGCCAAACGTGATGTTCTCAAAAACGCTATCGTAAAAAAGAAAGGGCTTTTGCGAAACAAAAGAGATATTTTCCCTTAGAGACTTTTGCGAATACTCTGTAATGGGAATGCCGTCGATGCGTATCTGTCCTTTTTGTACATCATAGAGGCGAGGAATTAGATGCACAATGGTGGATTTCCCAGAGCCAGTAGGACCTACAATCGCCAGCGTTTCTCCCTTTTTGAGCGTAAAGCTTACATCCTTCAAAACCCACTCATCCTTATAGCGAAAGCTGACATGGTCAAATTCCAAGGAATCATTAAAAGAACGCATCGTATAAGCACCGTCACGATCTTGGATTTGTGGTTGGAGATTCAGTACTTCAAACATGCGCTCAGCTGCCACAATGCCTCTCTGAATGTTGGCATTTTCTTCTGCAAATTTTTTCACTGGCTCATAAAAAAGGTGCAACAGGCCGCAAAACATGATGAGCTGGGCCACTCCCATATGGAGATAATAAAGGCCTATAATCACAACAAAAGACAAGCAGGCCGTAGAAACCAGATGGAGAACCGGCCTTGTGAGCAGACTATACTTTGCGCTCTTACTCTCCAAATGCGCCATGCGATCATTTTGCTTTTTAAATTTTTGCAAAGAGAGCTCTTCCATTGCAAAAATTTTTACCGTATGAATTCCCGAAAGAAAACCCAAAAGTACTGATGTAAAGCTCTCTTGGTTTTTCTGCATCTGGCGCGACACCTTTTTCACTCTCTTGGTTAAAATAACAATAGGCAGAACAATGAGAGGCAACCCAAAAAAGATCACTAAAGAGAGCTTCCAGGAAAGACAAAAGCAGGCAACAAAATTACTCAATATGATGAAAGGTGTCTGCAAATAGTTGGTCAAACTCGAGTTCAAAGAGGCTGCAATCTGTCCTGCATCTCCCACTGCGCGCGACGATAAACTTCCCAAGTTATGCTCATGGTAAAAACTCAAAGGAAGCGACTGTATATGAGCAAAATATTGCAACCTAAGATCGCGTGTTACGCGAATGGAGAGCAGCTGCGTTGCAAAGCGCGAAAGAAAGAGAAAGATTGCTTTAAAAAGGGCAACTGCTATGAGAAAGCAGACGAGTTTTGGAAAATTGTTTTCAATGTCAAACTGAGAAGAGATCTGATTCAGCAGTCGATTGAGAGGAGTTCCTCGGTTACTTTCTGCATGAAAGCGGTTGGCCTCTTTTTTTGTAATAAATCCCTTGCTCGTCTTGTCGATCTTATCCCAGTTTTCTTGGACATCGCTCATAAAAACCCTTCCTTGGTCTTTTTGTGCAAAAAGAGCAAAGAAATCGGTTCCGGTATTGGCCATCACTCCCAGTGAAAACATCTCTGCAGTGTTGGTAACAGAAAGAAAAAAAAGAGTCACTAGAGTTATGCACGCAAGAAAAAGATGCTTGCTGCTCCGAATGGCTGCTAAAAGAAGTAGTTTCATGGATTTTTCTCTGACAGAACAAAGTGTCCCATCTTGCGAAACTTTTGATAACGACGATCGACCAGATCGTTCAAAGGAATTTTTTTCAAAAACTCCCACTGATCCAGGATGAACTGTTTGACCCCTTCGTAGACAACAGCGGGATCATGGTGAGCGCCACCCAAAGGCTCTTTGATGATTACATCCACAATCTTCATTTCCAAAAGATTTTCAGCCTGCAATTTCAAAGTGGCGGCAGCATCGGCATTTTTTGCAGGATCTTTCCAAAGAATCGAAGCACATCCTTCAGGAGAAATCACGGAATAATAGGCATGCTCCAGCATGCCGATCACATCGCCAATCCCAATGCCCAAAGCACCACCGGAACACCCCTCTCCAATTAACACAACAATAATCGGGGTCGGAAGACAAGCCATTTCCCAAAGATTTTTTGCAATGGCCCAGCCCTGTCCTCTCTCCTCTGCAGAAAGTCCCGGATAAGCTCCTGGTGTATCCAAAAAAGTAATAACAGGAAGGTGAAACTTTGCAGCAAGCTGCATCGCCCGCAGGGCCTTTCTGTATCCTTCAGGATGAGCCATGCCAAAATTGCGATAGATGCGGCTTTCGGTGTCCTTGCCCTTTTCGAGACCGATACAGACAAATTTCTTATCGTCAATCGTTGCCAAAGCAGTAATGATCGCATGGTCATCACGGAAAGTACGATCGCCAAAAATTTCCACAAACTCATCAAAACAGCATTCCAGATAATCAGAGCTATGGGGCCTTTGCGGATGGCGGCAAATAGCAACACGATCCCAAGGTTTTAAAGAAGAGTAGACCCTCTTTTTAAGATCCAAAAGTTTCCTCTCCAATCTTAGGAGCTCTTCTTTTGTCCAAAGAGGATTGTTCTTATTTTGCTCCTGAAGCTGACGAATCGTCGTTTCTACTTCATGGATCTGCTTTTCATGGGAAAGTATTGTCATAATATCTCACCACTTTAAGGAGAAAGCTCTTCTACTTCTTTTCCGGGAAGATGGGCATCATAAAAATCTTTGACAATTTCCACGAGTGTAGGCTTGGAAATTACAATGGCAAAAATCTCTTCTATGTCCGCTTGCGCAAGACGAATGCAACCATCGCTATTGTATTTTCCTATCTGTTCGCGATCCTCAACCAAAGCTTTCGTCTTTGTATCCTCTATCCAAGGAGCTCCGTGAAGGCCATATCCCTTCGCCCTTTCAGAACAATTCTCCACCTCTTTTTCAAATGGAATCCACCGGGTGCCAAAAACGCGAATCATCTCAATTTTTCGATCTTGAAAATATCCCATCACTTCGGGCTTGTAAATGGCCACCTTGCTTCCCAAAAGATACTTACCTGTAGGAGTCAAACAACCTGAAGTTTTTTGCGCATTTTTCCTTCCCACCCCTACAGAACAGGTTTTTAACAAGAGTCTCTCTCCCTTGTCTTTATCCAGTAGATAGAGCCACAATTTGGTTCTCGAAAGATCGATCAAAAGATAAAATTCAATGTTGCGGTCTTTTCGAAAAACGTTGAATCGATCTCCAGGATTCAGCGTTTGAGAAAAATAGGCAGGTCCATGATGTAAGCTTCTGGCAATGAAATGACGCGTTGTCTGATAGTAGGTAGCATAGTCGGAAAGCCAGGCGGACCTTCCCTTAATCCAAGGAACGCGAGAAGAGTAGGTAACTGTTTCCACAGCAGGATTTTTCGAGCCTATAAGAAAAAGCTCTTCAATGCGATTGGCTTCTGGAAGGGGCTGATTTTCTTTTTCTACTTTCACGAACTCTGGCGGTTTTTGGACAGGAGGTGGAGTTTTTGCGACCGGTGCAGGTTGGATCGGAATGGGAGCTGCAGGAGCCGGCGGAGGCAGGGCCGTTCTTTTTTGCACCACCATTTCTTGCGCCGGCCTGGCTTCTTTAATCGCAATAGGTGTCTCGTGTTTACCCTTTTTCAAAAGACCGACGAGTGCCAGTATGGAAAACAAAGCAAAAGCGCCTATCAAAACAATTTTTCGTATAGACAAAATTTTCTCCTACAAAAACTTAAGATCCTCTTCTCATTATTGAGCAGAGAAATGTTTTTTGCAAGAGTTGAAATTTATACACAAAGAACTTGGAAAATCGGTTTCTGGAGCACGCCAAAAACTCGGAGATGGAAGATCGCAAACTACCCCATATTTCATTAATATTGGGTAGCTTACGATCTTCCAGCCGCGAGGATTTTCGCGTAGCTTCAAAAAACGATTTTCCAAGTTCTTTGTGTATAGTTGAGTTACACAAAAATTTTCGAATTTCTTTTGTTGTCAATTTCTCTATAGCAAAACCATCACACAATTAATTTTTGGCATTATTAGAATAGATTTTCTCCTCATTCACTTTTTCTATATGGAAAGTAACAGGCCCTTTGTGAAAAGAAATTTCATAGCCAAGTAAAAAATTGGATTGCCAAAAGGCTTCGCTTTCTCCCAAAGGAATGAGATGCATGCAAGAAAGATTTTGCGAACGAACCTGCAGAGATCCATTCTTTCCTTTAAATGAGACAGAGCGCACAGCTCCTTCATAGCGCCGCAAAGCGGAGTGCGCAAGCTCCATCTTCCCATCTACAGATGCGCTCTTTGCAGAAACATAAAAAACAAAGCCCAGTTTTTGTGACGTATCTCCTTGAAAATCAAGCTCTAAAGAAAACCTTTCCCCAACAATGGAGTTTTTGGCTTCCATCGCGCAGAAACACTCTTCTTTTGGAGAAGGAAGATCTATCCATCCTTTGAAAAAATACCCATCATCCTTTCTCTTCCATTCAAAATCAGAGGCGGTTTTTCTATTGGGGAGACGAAGAAGGCCAAACCCAGAGGAATCTCCAAGAGGGAACCACTGGGGACCAAACGAACGAATCTGTACATCACAGCAGCGGATTTCTCCCAAAGTCGAGTGATTGCCCAAAAAAGTAACGGCCGATTCCAGATGGCTTCCCGAGTAACGCGCCAGTAATAAATGAGAATCAAACCACACCTTTTCTTTGTCTACTTTTTGAATCGGCAAAAATGGTTCTCTATTTTTCCATCTCTTGATTTCACGGTGTAAAAGAAGATAAAAGTATGGAAGAGAAATTTCTCCTGGAAGGATAGAGATTTTTTTCTGCACTTTTTCTTTTGCTAGCATCATCTGCTCTAAGTGGAAACAAGAACCCAGAGCATCAAACATCAACCCCTGTGCAGTCAAAAGATCTTTTTCTTTAAAACCCTTTTCCTCTTGCCACAGTGTAGTAAAAGGAGAAAAGCTTTGATCCAGCAGCTGCACATGCCAAAGGGCAATCTGCAAAGCCGCTTCCACCCACTGTTGGTTTTTACTCATTTGCCCCAGCAGAAAACAGAGAACGCTCACAAGAGCGCCTCTTTTGAGATCAGGAAGATGCGCAAGATGTTCCAAAGAAAGCGCCTCAATCAAGATGCCGCCCTTCGGAAAAATTTCAGGGAGAGGAAAATCGCTTTTCTTCTTTAAAAAAAAGAGGATGATGTTTTGTAACGACTGGAGAAAAGGAGACCTACGAAAAGAGCCATATCTACAAATCTTGAGACAGATTTCACGGCAAAAAAAATCGCTGAACATAGAAGGATTGCTTGCATTCAAAAAGATGAAAGAGAGCGTTTTTTTTAAAAAGAGAAGATATCCTTCTAGAGAAACAATTTCTTCTTCAACAAGAGCACGAAGCAGCAGTTGCATCTCTTCCTGATCTGGCAAAGACCCTTGCAATAATTGAAGAGTAGCTTTGTGAAAAAGCGCATCCTTTTGACGCAACCCATTCCCCACTTGAAAGGGCAGGACAGAGTTCATTTATCGGCTCAGCATCACACCGAAGGAGAAGGAGGCGTCAAGGGCTTTTTCTCGATGAGTTCTTTCATCTTCTTTCCGGGAGTAAACTTCACAGCTTTTCTGGCAGGAATCACAATAGGAACTGCAGCATTCTTTGGGTTGCGGCCAATTTTTTGCTTGCGCTCCACAATCTCAAAAACTCCAAAATCACGAAATTCGAGTCGATTCCCATTTGTTAAAGTATCCGTCATAGAATCGAGAAAGGCCTGAATGATATTGTGCACATCCGTAGGATGCATCCCTCGACTTTGTGAAATTTTTTGAACAAGATCTTTTTTCGTTACGGTGACCATAAAACCTCCCCAGGTTGATGCTTCATGCTGATTGTCATTCTCTTATCTCATTGATTTTCATACAAGTACTTTTTTTATCCCCAACAAGAACACAGAAAGTGGGAAGCAAAAAAATCGCATCGCCCACTGTCTGCTATGTTCTTGCGATGATCCCATGATGTGCGTTCAAAAGCGAAGACGCACGAGAATTTTTTTCTTTTTTCCAATAGAAATGAGAAAAAAGGTTTTGTCAATGAGTTGACCTGCATCAAAAATAAAAAAAGGGTCATCAATTGCAATATTATTCAGATAGGCGCCTTTGTTTTTAATCAGACGCATAGCTTCAGATTTACTCGAAACCCATCCACGTGCGCTTGCAACATCGACAAAGCGCTGGCCCAAAATTTCGCTCGATGCAATCTCTTCATGCGGCATATCTTTTGCAATCACTTCCAAACTTTTCGCATCTAAAGATGCAGAAGATCCAGGAGATGCTGTTGCAGTGACCTGTTGGGCAATTTTGAGCCCATCATCTCCATGAACAAAGCGAGTCACCTCCTCCGCCAGCCTCTTTTGCGCACTATTGGGAATATAATCTGAAAGAGACATCCGATGTTCGATCTCTTGAATTTCCTCCATTTCCATAAAAGTAAGAAGTGCCATCATGCGAGGAATATCTGCATCAGGAATGCCCATGAGATATTGATAGAATTGATAAGGAGAGAGTCTTTCTGCCGAAAGCCAAACAGCGCCTCCCTCCGATTTGCCAAATTTTTTCCCATCGCTTCGAGTTAAAAGCGGAAAGGTCAAACCATACAGAGGAGGTGCCGAGAGCCTTCTTCCCAGTTCAATACCCGCCGTAATATTGCCCCACTGATCGGTTCCACCCAGCTGAAGAGTCACTCCATGATGCTTGGAAAGATAATAAAAATCGTAAGCTTGGAGCATTTGATAGGTGAATTCAGTAAAGCTCATCCCCTCTTCCGATTCAAGGCGCAACCGAACACTCTCTTTCGCAAGCATTGTGCTCATGCGAAAATGTTTTCCCACATCGCGCAAAAAATCGATAAAGGAAAACTGTGAGAGCCAATCGTTGTTATTCAAAAACACGACTTTTTCTTCACCTGCAGCCCTACTAAAAATTTTCTCCAAAAATTTATGGATTGCTTGCACGTTAGATGTGATGATAGCATCTTCCAAAAATGGCCTTTCAACGCTCTTTCCCGAAGGATCTCCAATTCTTCCCGTCGCGCCTCCGACAAGAGCATGGGTTTTGTGGCCAAATTTTTTCATCCAGGCCATCACCATGATTCCTACCAAATGTCCCAGATGCAGACTATCGGCCGTGGGGTCAAAACCTAAATAAAAAGAAATCGGTTGCAGAAGAGCTTTGCGCAAATGGGGATTGGTGGCTCCTGCAATAAATCCCCTTTTTTCCAGACAATCATAGACATTCATACAAGACCTCAATTCAAAATTTCAACCCTTTCATCGTCATAGCCTACAATGATCCTACCCGCAAGCCCGAAGAAAAAACCCGTATCGACAATGCCCGAAACTTGCATGATTTCGTGGTGATCTTCTTCGGGATAATCGCACAGAGAGTCTAACTTCACATCAAAAATGTAGTTTCCATTGTCGGTAAGATAAAAAGAACCTTCGGATGTTTTGCGAAAAAAACCTTCATAACCAATGTTTTCCAAAACCTTTTGCGTGATCTGTGCTCCAAAAGGAACTATTTCCACGGGAAGGAGGGTATGGCCAAGTTTGTGCACCAGTTTTGCATCGTCTACGATGACCAGCATCTCTTTGGCAATCATCGCAAGCATTTTTTCCCGAAAAAAAGCGCCTCCCCTGCCCTTGATCATCCTTTTTTCGGGATCGATCTGATCTGCACCATCGACAGTAATGTCAATTTCTGCAACTTCCTCGATTGAGCACACGGGAATCCCTCTCTCAACCGCCTTTCTTGAAGATTCATGAGAACTAGCCACTGCCCGAATCGAAAGACCCTCCTCACATCTCTGGCCGAGCCGTTCAATAAAATAGTGCACAGTGGAACCAGATCCAATTCCTACTACCATTCGATCTTTGATCAATTCCGCTGCTCGAAACCCAACAGCTCTTTTTATTTTTTCAATATCCATTGTTCTCCCACTTCCCACCAAGAGTTTATGTCAAAAAAAACCAATCCTAGCACCATGTTTTTCTCAAGTTTCTTGAGCATACAATGTTTTTTAATTTTAATGAACTTGTGAATTCCTAGTATTTGACATTGAACTTGCCTTGGGCAAGATGCAAAAGAGCAAGAACTGCTTTCTCTGCATCTTTGCCCATTGCTTCCACCTTGATCTTCGACCCTTTTTCCGCAGCAAGCATCAAAATTCCCAAAAGAGATTTTCCGTTGACAGCATGGTGGTGGTAATAGAGAGTAATTTTCGCTTCAAACGAAGCTGCACATTTGACCAGTTCCGTCGAAGGTCTTGTATGCAGTCCTTTTTCATTTTGGACGACAAATGTCCCAAAAACCTTGCCATCACTAGTTTTTGACAATGAAAAATTGTTTGGTCGACTTTTCACCTGCCATCCCTTAGGAACTGTCCAAGAATAAAATGAACCATTGTATTCTTGGACAGTTCCTTATTGCATAAAAAAACAGCTTTCTACAAAAAATCCGAGGATAGAACTACAGATTGGCAAGAAAAAGGTCAAGAATTATTTGCATTTTTAAAAAATATTTTTTCAAAATCCTCCGTTATTCTAGCAGTTTCCCATCAAGTTTGCTAATTTGTTGCAAAAAAAGTAGCCTCTTTGCATAATCAACCCATACTTAAACGATGGAGGTAGACTATGGTACACCAAGCTGAAAAGAAAAAAACAACACTCAAACCTATCGGCAA
Source organism: bacterium (assembly GCA_021811265.1). Classification (GTDB taxonomy): domain Bacteria; phylum Chlamydiota; class Chlamydiia; order Chlamydiales; family SM23-39; genus JAJZPH01. The sequence goes on along the minus strand of JAJZPH010000037.1, from coordinate 1,868 downwards.
TCGTGTGATTGCAATGCGCCTCGAAGCTGAAGAAACGCTGAAGGGCGGCATTCTCATTCCTGATAGCGCTAAGAAAAAACAGGAGATGGCAAAAGTCATCGCGGTTGGCGAAGGAAAAAAAACAGACGAAGGAAAAATCATCCCCCCTCCTGTAAAGGTCGGAGATGTGATCCTTATGGATAAATATTCGGGACAGGAAGTTACCGTTGATGATGAAGAGTTTATCATCGTAAAGACGGAAGACATTATTGCTATCGTTACCCAATAACAAACAAATAATGAGGAGTTCACAAACATGGCTGCTAAAAACATCAAATTTAAAGAAGATGCGCGTCAAAAGATTTTGAAAGGCGTGCGCACTCTTGCGTCGGCTGTAAAAGTCACCTTAGGACCTAAAGGAAGAAATGTGATTCTAGAAAAATCCTTTGGCACTCCCCAAATCACAAAAGATGGCGTGACCGTAGCAAAAGAAATTGAACTAGAAGACAAACAAGAAAATATCGGCGCACAAATGGTCAAAGAAGTGGCCACCAAAACCGCCGATGAAGCTGGCGACGGAACAACTACTGCCACGATTCTTGCAGAAGCCATTTATAGCGAGGGCCTGCGCAATGTCACCGCAGGAGCAAACCCAATGACTCTGCAAAGAGGAATCAAAAAAGCCGTTGATTGCGTAGTAGAAGAGCTCAATCGACTCAGCAAACCCGTAAAGAATAACAAGGAAATTGAGCAAGTAGCAACAATTTCAGCCAATGGCGATGCAGAGATTGGCGGAATCATTGCAAAAGCAGTTGCTGCCGTTGGGAAAGATGGCACCATTTCTGTTGAAGAAGCTAAAGGATTCGAAACCACCCTAGAAATTGTGAAGGGAATGAATTTCGATCGCGGCTATCTCTCTGCCTATTTCGTCACCAACGCAGAGAAACTGGAAGCAGAACTCGAAGATGCCTATGTTCTTCTCTACGAAAAGAAGATTTCTTCTATGAAGGAATTTTTGCCCATCCTGCAAGCAGTTGCAGAAAGCGGCAAGCCTCTTCTTATCATTGCTGAAGATGTCGAAGGTGAAGCTCTGGCAACGCTCGTTGTCAACCGCATCCGCGCTGGATTAAAAGTATGCGCAATCAAGGCTCCTGGCTTTGGCGACCGCAGAAAAGCCATGCTCGAAGACATTGCGATTTTGACCGGCGGACAATTCATCTCTGAAGATATTGGCATCAAGCTGGAAAACGTCAACATATCCATGCTGGGAAAAGTCAAAAAAGCCGTGATTGGAAAAGAAGAAACCACTCTGATCGAAGGTTACGGAAAAAAAGAGGCTCTCCAAGAGCGCATCTCTCTCATCAAAAAACAGATTGAAGAGAGTTCTTCTGACTATGATCGAGAAAAACTCCAAGAACGTCTGGCCAAACTGGGCGGTGGAGTTGCTGTCATCAGCGTGGGCGCGGCTACAGAAGTTGAGCTCAAAGAGAAAAAAGATCGCGTCGACGATGCACAGCATGCCACACAAGCTGCAGTAGAAGAGGGAATTCTCCCAGGTGGAGGCGTTGCCTTCATCCGCTGCCAAGGAAAAGTCAAAAAACTCATCGACAGTCTCAGCGGCGATGAAAAAATTGGTGCAGAGATTATCTACAAGTCTCTGAACTATCCTTTGCGCCAGATTGCTGAAAATGCGGGATTGGAAGGATCTTTAGTTGTGCAGAAGGTTGCTTCCATGAACACGAATGAAGGATATGACGCAAGAGAAGACGTTTATGGCAACATGTTAGACAAGGGTATTGTGGATCCTACAAAAGTTGTTCGCTGCATTATTCAATTTGCAGCATCCATTGCCTCCCTTCTTCTCACAACAGAAGCCATCATTACCAGAT
>JAJZPH010000006.1 GCA_021811265.1 bacterium | reverse complement strand
TTCTGGAGCAAGCCAAAAACTCGGGGGTGGAAGATCGCATTTTCAAGTTGTTTGGGTATAAGTTTTTCTTTGCTTTTTGGATTGCGACAATTTTTTCTTTATCAGAGAGCGCAATAGATCTTTGGCTTTTTCTAAAGAGATCATCCTATCTTCCTGCATCTCATACACCTCATCAGGCTCGATGACCTTACACAAATGCTGCAAATTTTCGCTTTTCAAGATGATGAAATCCACCTCGGACAAAGAAGAAAGAAGACGAACAAACTGCATATCGGGGTCAGGATCTTTGATATAAATCATCAGCTCTTGGCCATTCTTCGAAGAAAGCTCTCGGATCTTTTGAAAGAGCATTGTCGTCATACCACAATGGCTATCTACACCCAAAAGAATGACCTTTCTTCCTAGCAACACCTGCCTGAGAGCAAAGAGATGGTCTGTACTGAAAATCTTATTCTCTCCATGCAACTCCAGCATCCTCTTTGCCACATCGGCAAGAGAGACAGAAAAACATCCCACATGCTCTACGGAAATACTTGCAGCAATATTTGCAAGGCGCACCGCGTCCGACATCTCTAATAGATTCGCTATCGAAAAAACAGCCATGGCAAGAACCGTATCTCCAGCTCCTGTCACATCCTTCACTTCTTTAGATTTCACGGGAAAATCAAAACGCCTTTTCTTCTGATCAAAATAGGAAATTCCCTTTTCGGAACGGGTAATCATAAGGATCTTGGCCTGCGTGATTCCCAAAAGAATATCTGCCACTTTTTCTAAAGGCTCGCTCAAAGAGACCTTGGCAGCAGCATAGGCTTCTGAAAGATTGGGTTTGATAATCGTCGCGCCTACATATTTAGAAAAATCTAAACCTTTAGGATCCACGATAATGGGAATACTTCTCGCATTTGCTTCTTTTATTACACTCCCAATAAGAGAACGAGATAAAAATCCCTTGGCGTAATCGGAAATGGCAACCACATTGATTCTTTCAAGCAGTTGTGGAACTTGTGCTATGATCTTTTTTTCCAAAGAGGGTTGTAATTCCATTGCTTTTTCTCGATCGAGCCTTAGAAGTTGCTGGCTTTCGGCAAGAAGGCGATTTTTTATTGGAGTTACATAACCATCCTCGATAAATATATGGCGTACGTCGGCACCCGCACGCTGCAAAAAGGAGATCAAGGTTCTCCCAGCCTCATCCTTTCCCCTTCTACCTACTGCAATCACGTTTGCCCCTAAAGCCAAAAGATTCAAAACAACGTTTCCCGCACCACCAGGACTCGATTGTTCCTCTTCTACGCGAAGAACAGCAACAGGAGCTTCTGGAGAGATTCTAGAGACGCTTCCTTTTGTATATTGATCCAACATGAAATCGCCAAGAAGCAACACGCGAATCTCTTTTAGCTGACTAAATACGCTGAGCAGTTTCTTTACCATCGTTTCTTTCTCAATAAATATTCTTGCACATACTCTTTCACTGAACTTTCGATCTCAGTCATCGGACACTCAGGAAAAAGAGCAAAATACTTCTTCATCTCAGCACAAGTATCATTCTGATATTGCGCATAGAGATTTTCTGGCATGTCGATGTATTCTATGGAAACTTTTCGATTCATCGCATCAAAAAGTTTGCAAGCCAAACTGTTCCAGCTCTCTCTTTTTCCGCTACCAATATTAAATATTCCACAAAAATCATTGTTCAAAAAAGATGCAGTCATCCGCACGGCATCTTTTACGTAAATAAAATCACGACACTGCTCCCCATCTTTATACATAGGGCTATTCGATTTGAAAAGACGAACCTTTCCCTCGTTTTGCACTTGGAAAAACATGTGGTAGATCATGGATGCCATGCGGCCTTTGTGATACTCATTAGGACCGAACACATTGAAATATTTCAAACCTACCACTTTTCCCAGCAGTTTCTGAGAAAAAAGCCAAAGATCGAACAGGTGCTTGGAATATCCATACATGTTCAAAGGATGTAAACTCTCTAGCTTGGACTCATCGTCAGAAAAACCCAATGTGCCATCGCCATAGGTAGCCGCGGAAGATGCATAGATAAACCGAATGGCATGTTCAAAAGCGTATTCGGCCAACTTAATGGAGAATCGATAATTGTTCTCTAAAAGAAAGTCTGCGTTTTTCTCCGTCGTGTCCGAACAGGCACCAAGATGAATCAGAGCAAAAATTTCTTCTCCTCTGCCCTGTAAAAAACGGAAAGTATCTGCTTGCGATATAATGGCTTCAAATTTTTTTCCCACCAGATTTGTCCACTGATCTTCGATCTTCAAATCGTCGATAAGCACCAGACGGAAAAAATTCTGCTCGTTGAGATATTTGACAAGACAAGAACCGATGAATCCCGCAGCACCGGTGATAACGATCATTTTCTCTTCACCGCGCATTTTCTGTTTCATGTTGCCAAGTACCATTTATTCTCCTCGCGTTGACAATTTTTGACGAAACGGAACACAAGATCTTTTTCGCTGATCGGAGTCCTTGTTCCCAAACAGAAAAAACAAGAACCACTTCCTGTCATCACTACCTCGTCAAATCCCATATTCAAAAGCCTTTGCTTCATCTCACGGAGCCTCGGTTCAATAGAAAAAGCAGCAATTTCCAAATCATTGTAATGAAAAGAGAAATCTTTACAAAAGTTTTTTGATAAATTTTCCAATTTCTTTTGCAAAAGCTGAGACATGTCCACAGCACGATACACCTGAGCCGTGCTTGTGCCAAAGGATGGAACTGCAAGCCATGCGGAAAAGGTTTGGGGCAGATGTATATTATGCACCTTTTCTCCTCTTCCCGTGCAATAGGCAGATCCCTGCGAAAAGAAAAAGGGAGCATCAGAACTAATTTCTGCAGCCAAAAAAGCAAGCTCTTCGGTCGCGAGGATTCGTCCGCAAAGCTCATTGAGTCCCCACAATGTGGTGGCAGCATTGCTGCTGCCTCCCCCAAGTCCCGCCTGGATCGGAATTCTTTTCTCTAGGTGAATATGTACAGAAAAATTAAGCGCTGTCTTTTTTCGGAAAAGCAACAAGGCTTTTATAATGGAGTTATGGGGATCTTTTTCCAGAAGGGCATTGGAAGAAGTAAAAGCATCCTCTTTTGCAAGATCGAGTGAGAGTAGATCAAAAAGATTGATGGCCTGATAGAGAGACTCGACCTCGTGGTAGCCATCACTTCTCTTTCCCAAAAGGCGAAAGAAAAGATTGAGCTTTGCTGGAGAAAAAAGCTGAATACCCAATTTTTCCTCGTAAATAGTCTCGAACGCTCTTTATTAAAGAAGCGCCAAAGCACCGGGCTACTGGCTCCCAAGGAACTGTCCAAGAATAAAATGAACTATTTGACCAGCGCGAAATAGTTCATTTTATTCTTGGATAGTTCCTAAAGAGAGATCATTTCTCTTGATGGGGTTCTCCACTCTTCTCTGCTTCGGCTACCACTTTTAAGTGAATGGTGACCGAAACGCCTTCTTTCAATTTCAAAAGAACTTCATGCGTTCCAATTTCTTTGATAGGTCTTTTGAGATGAATATTCTTTTTCTCTAAAGCAAACTGTCCAGGAGGAAATAGGGCAAGAATATCTTGTGCCGAAACAGAACCATACAGCTTGCCTTCGGGATCTACTTTGACGTGGGCTGTCAAAACGACATCTGCAAGGCGGGCTGCCAACTCTTCTGCTTCAGTGCGATCCAAAACAGCTCGTTTGGCCCTTTCTTCTTTTAACCTTTCCTGCATGCGGAGGGTATGTTTTCCAGGAATAATACCCTTTTTTTGAGGAAGGAGAAAATTTCGAGCATAACCAGTACGAACGGAAACGATCTCTCCACTGTTTCCCAAATCATCGACATCTTCAATAAGTAAAACATTCTTTCTCATGAAAAACTCCCTCAATCTTCGGCTACAAAGGGTAAAAGAGCCATATAGCGCGCTCTCTTGATCGCCTTTTTTAAAAGTTGTTGGTGAAAAAAAGAAACTCCCGTAATGCGTCTTGCTAGAATTTTTCCTCTTTCCGTGATGAACTGTTTCAAAGTCTCTGTATCTTTATAATCGATCGTTTTTACTCCAGCAGCAGTAAAAGGACACTCCTTTTTCTTTTTCACAAAGCCGCTCTCTGCACCATACATGCCTGGTTTTTTATATTCTGCAGTAGGCGATGATCCTCTTGTTGACATTGTTTACCTCTCGATGGGTTTGAGTGGTTTGAATTCCAAAGTTTCTAAGATCTTTTCCGTTCGCATCGTCATAAATCGAAGGAGATCTTCATGAAGCTGGTAATCATTGACCAGCTCTTTTTGCTTTACAGGGGAAAGTGAAAAATAGAGAAGATAGTAAAACCCCTCTCTTTTGCCCTGAACTTCATAAGCCATGCGCCGTCTTCCCTGGTCGTGGATCTTGTGTACTTCTCCTCCTCTTTCGACAATGCCGCTAATGATCTTGTCCAAAGCTTTTTTTCTCGCTTCTTCGCTGAGTGTAGCATTAATGATGTACATCCCCTCGTAAAGACACTCTTTTCCTGTTTTCATCCTGTTGCACCTCTCTAAATTTTTTTCCGAGACCTGTTGGCTCGATTCATTGCTGGGTTCATCCCTTCTTTTATCCAGAGCTCTATCACCTCTACAGACTCCTGTAGAATCTGGGGAAGCTCCTTTGCTTGCGACAGACTAAAGGATGTGAGTACATAATCTTCCAAACTTCCCTCTGTCCTATCTCCAATACCAATCCGCAGTCGCGTATAATCTTGCGTCCCTAAAACCATTTCTATATTTTGCAGTCCCTTATGTCCTCCACAACTGCCCTTCTGTCTCATGCGCAACTCCCCAAAAGGGGTATACACATCATCAACAACCACGAGCAGATGGCTGGTCTTGACTGCAAAATAGTCTACTACACATCCCACCGACTCCCCACTCAAATTCATGTAGGTCGCGGGAAGCAGCAACACCACATGTTTGTCTTCTATCACTCCTTTTGCCAACCAGCCCTTTAACTTGAGCGATTTTTTATAACTCCACCCCCACTTTTCCGCAAGAGCTCCCACGGATAAAAAACCCGCATTATGCCGGGTCTTTTCATACTTCTTTCCAGGATTACCAAGCCCTACAATCAGGTAGATCTCGGAGGAACTTTCCATCTCAAGCACGTGGCTTTGTGACAAGAACAATAACTTCTTGCATTTTGGCTAAAGGTTTTACATCTTTCGGCAGTTCTATGTCCTTTACTCTTTTGTTCTGTCCCAATTCTAAGCCACTCACATCCAATTGAAAAGATTGGGGAATATCGCGTGGCAGACAGCTAACCCTCAATGAACGAATGGTTTGTCTCAAAATACCGCCTACTTTAACACCCACACAATTCTCTTCGCCAACGCATTCCACAGGGACAGAAACTTTGACCCTATCTTTTTCGGAAAGTTTTTCAAAATCTAGATGTAGAATTTCATAACTGGTCACATCATATTGAATTTCCTTCACGATCGCGGAAAATTTTTCCTTGGAGCCTTTCAATGTAAATACACTGGTCGCAAGCCGCCCCTTTTTTGTTTCATTTAAAATTTTCCTAAAATCATGGGCGTTGACAAACAGATCCTCATTCTTTTGTCCCTTAGAGTAAAGGATCGCTGGGATAGCTCCCTCTTTGCGCAGTTTTTTCAAATCACCTTTAGTGGTTCTTTTTCGCGGGAATATTGCAAGTTCCATTTCTTCTCCTGCTTTTTTACTTTACTTCGAATGGATTATTTTAATCCGGAGGGCCCTTTTGCGAAAGTAAAAAAAGATCTTTTTTCTACACAGGCCCTATCCTTAGCCAAAAATCTTAAGATTTTTGAGGGATTTTTCTTTGCAGGCTCTCAAGGTTCTTGATGGTAGAGAGAAGAGAGAGATTTTGCATGCAAAATGCATGAAATTGCCTGAGCAAATAAAGATGCTACAGACACTACCTCAACCTTATCCAACTGATGTTTACAAGGAATCGTATTGGTAGTTAAAATTTTTTCTACCTCGTTGGGCACTGTCGGATTTTCAGAAAAAGGTCCATGAACAACGGCAGCGGCAATCCTTTTTGCCCCCTTTTTCTTACAAAGCAGAGCGGAAAGTGAGAGTGTGGCTCCCGTTGACCAGATATCATCTACAATCACCACCTCTTTTCCCTCTACATCTCCTATCAACGCATTCATCTCTACTCGGTTCTCATCCAAACGTCTTTTGTCAATGATCGCCACATCCCAGCCTAGCCACTCGGCTACTTTGATCGAAAGTTTCTTGCTTCCTACATCAGGAGCCACGATCATCCCTTTGTGAAAAGACAATTTTTGAATTCCCTCTACCAAGAAGGGAAGCGCATGCAGATGATCTAAGGGAATATCAAAAAAACCTTGAATCTGGTCGGAATGCAGATCCATGGTAATGACCCGAGTTGCCCCCGCCTTTTGTAAAAGATCTGCTACAAGTTTTGCCGTAATGGGAACCCGCCCCTTGTCCTTGCGATCCTGCCTTCCATAACCATAATAAGGAATCACTGCAACAATGGACCTGGCAGACGCCCTTTTTAAGGCATCGATCATGATCAATAGTTCCATGAGATAGTGGTTGGGCTCAAGAGCAATGGTCTGTACCACAAACACATCTTTGTTGCGCACGCTTTCCAGAATCTGAACTCCCGTCTCATGATCGGGATAGCTTTTGATCAATACTTCTGCTGGAGATTTGCCCAAATGGGAAGCAATTTCCTTCGCGAGAAGAGGATGAGAAGAGAGAGAAAAAATTAAAAGAGAATCGCTTTGACCCATACGGCCTTGAAAAAAATTTGGGGTGGAAGGATTCGAACCTCCGCATGGCGGGACCAAAACCCGCTGCCTTACCGCTTGGCGACACCCCAATGGAATCAAACAAAGAAAATAATGTGCTCATTTTATGCAAGGAAGAGTATTTTTTCAAGGATCGGATTGTCTTGAGCATTTTTCTTTGTACTGTTTTATAGCGTTTTTCACAAGAAAACTTATAGGAGCTTTTCTCTTGCAGAAAAAATAATTTTCTGTTTCCTTCAAATCAAACAAGCCACTCCATTTTAAGGAAGCGAGCGTGCAAGGCTGTTTAACTCAAGGTATTGTATGCGTATCATCCATGTAGCTGCAGAAATGGCAACCATTGCAAAAGTGGGAGGTCTTGGCGATGTTCTCCATGGCCTTTCCCATCATTTAGCAGAAGAGGGACACGAGATCACTGTCATCCTCCCCAAATACAAGACCATACCCAATAAGGGACTCAAAGCTCTCGCAGTGACCAAAACATTTGAAAGAGGGTTCCTTTACGAGAACACCATCTGGGAAGGAAGGTCGGGAAAGGTTAGACTTCTTTTCGTCGAACCCCACCATCCCTCCGGATATTTTGACCGAGGCCAAATCTACGGCTACGAGGATGATCTGTTACGCTTTCTCTATTTTAGTAAAACTTGTGCCGACTATTTATCGCAAAGATCTAACGAATTTGATCTCATCCATATTCATGAATGGCACACTTCACTGATTGCTCCCCTTGCACGCGACTATTATCCCTCTCTCAAAGAGAAAAAAATTCTGCTCACGATTCACAATATCGCCTACCAAGGAAAATGCCTCCCTATCGATCTCGATCACTTGGGAGTGCCTGCAGCGTCCTTTCTTTCTTATGACAAACTCCAAGATCCTTCTTCTCCTCATATGCTCAACCTGCTCAAAGGAGGCATTGGCTACGCCAACCTCATTACAACGGTCTCTCCTACCTATGCCCAAGAGATCCTACATCGAGCAGAGGGCCTTGAACCCACTCTCGCCTACCATCAAAAAAAGCTCGTCGGCATTCTCAATGGCATCGACACCTCTATCTGGAACCCCGAGGAAGATCCTTCGCTTTTTGCCACCTACGCCAGCAACGATCCTCTCAAAAAAATTCTCAAAGCCAAAGAAAAAAATAAAAAAGCCCTGCGCAAAGAGCTGCGCCTCAAAGAAAGTGGAATGCCTCTTGTGGCCTGCATCGGTAGACTCGTTGTGCAAAAGGGGCCAGAGCTGATTCGCGAGGCTCTTCTTCATACTCTAAAACAGGGCGGACAATTTGTTTTGCTAGCTTCCTCGCCAACGCCTGAGCTCCAAGAAGAGTTTTCTGCTCTCAAGGAAGAGTTGAAAACCAACCCCAACGTCTCTTTCTGCTTTGAGTTTAATGAAAAACTTGCCCACCTTCTCTATGGCGCTAGCGATATGCTCATCATTCCTTCGCAATTTGAGCCTTGCGGCCTGACGCAGATGATTGCTCTGCGCTATGGCACCATTCCCATCGTGCGCAAAACGGGAGGGCTCGCCGATACTGTTTTCGACCTCCAGGAGTCAAAGACGCCAGAAAAAGACAGAAATGGCTTTGTCTTCGAAGAGTTTTCCAAAGACAAAGTACAAGCAACACTAGATCGTGCTCTTCAGCTATGGCTTACCGGAACCGAGCGCTGGCACCATCTGGTCGGAAGGATCATGAGGCAAGACTTTTCTTGGAAACGATCTGCTGACAAATACCTAGAGCTTTACAGAAAGCTTGTCAGTTAATTTTTAGGGCACAAAGACTTTTTTCAAGTAGATACGGTTGGAATAGAGATAGTCGATTGCAGAAAAAACGCTGTAGAAAGCAGCAATAGCTACTGCATAAAAACTCCACAAGCGCAGATCTTCTATAGAAACCAAGCCCTGAGTAAAGACCACCAGCGCAAAGACAATGAAAAAGTTAACCCCTATCTGCAAAATGGTTTTGATCTTGCCGCTTTTTCTGGCTGCAAGAGCACACCCTTTCAACGCGCAGACAGTTCTCAGAGTGCTGATGATAAACTCTCTATAAATAAAAACGAAAACAAGCAGTAGAGGGATCGAGACCCATCCTTGTGTAAACGTAAAAAAAACGATGATGTTGGTGATACTATCTGCCATGGGGTCTAATATTTTCCCAAGATCACTCACCTCATTTCTTTTCCTTGCAATAAAGCCATCCACCAGATCGCTGAGCGCGCAAATAAACAAAATTCCCAGCAAAACATAAGGCATCTTTGTAGGGCCAATGCCTAACTTTTCATACTCCAGATAGACCAGAGGAAAAAATGGGATAATGAGAATCCTCAAAAAAGTAAAATAATGCGCAATGTACATGAAACAGCCCAAAAAATCTGAAGATATCTGAAAGATTAAAGGATCGGAACAAAACGCACAAGCCTCTGTTCAATAGCACATCGGGCCATATGCATCTGACAAGAAGCTTCTTGATGCGCCTCTATCACCTTTTGTATATTGGCAAGCATTTGCCTTATAAGAGAATCATTGAGAGCATGCATACGCAAAATCGCATAGCAAACTTCTTTCTGCATGCGCAGCTGAGGATGTATACCAACTTGTGCGATCTCCATATCATTTGCTCCTAAAAACAGAAAGCATTTTATCTCAAATGGGTAAAATTTTCAAGCTGTTTCTGAGAAAAGTCTGGCCTTCTTGTAATTGCCTTGCTTCTGCGAAACAATTTGCATTTGGCAGATTAAAAGTCTCTCATTGTGAATATGTTAGCTGTCTAGGCTCTGCGAAAAAAGTCTTGTTTGATGGAACGGAACCACCATTCGAACAGGTGAAAGTGGTTTTGAAAAAAAAGCCAGAGAAAAAGGGTCACCACACCAAAATGTCGATAGAGAACGCGCATGGTTTCCCATTCTACTCCGAGGAATTGCTTCGTGTTTTTTCTTCTAAAGACATAATCGACAAAGATGCGTGGAACAAAGAAAATCTTTCTCTTTTTGTTTTTTAATAAACGACATAAAAGCTCAAAATCTTCGCGATACTGGTAACGTTTGTTGAATCCATGCGCCTCTTCTAAAACGATTCTTAAAAAATAGATGGATTGTAGCCGGGTAGGCATTTGTCCTTTTTTTAAGACATCCAATAAAAGAGGACGACAGATGACATCGCCTGTTTTTTTCTCTTCGCGATCCAAATATCCGCTTGCTACAATCTGAGGAAAATCATTCTCCTCCATCTTCTTTTTAAGTTCTAATAGGACATGTTTGGACAGCAGCACATCTCCTGGCAGAAGAAACTGCACATACTTTCCTTTTGCAAAACCAAGCCCTTTATTCATCAAACGAGCATGATCTTGCAGGTAAGAAGAATGTATTTTGGTAATTTGCGGCAGTGAATTTTTCAACATCTCCATGTCGCTTTCAGGAAGACCATGTTCGACAACGATCAGCTCAAAATCTTGAAAGGTTTGCTCGCACAAGCTGTTGATCGTCACAAGGACAAGATGGTAAGAGTCGGGCACGATCAGAACAATGGAAAAAAAGGGAGGCTCAATATTCATGGCTTTTTCTCTTACTATGAAAGAATAAATCTCTTTTCCTTTTCAGGTCAACCTGATAAAAGTTGAGGAAAAAAGAGCCCTTAGCGGCTTTTTATGGTGCTATATGTCTAAGATCGATTCTTTAAAACCCATTGTCGCTCTTTGCAAGAGAAGAGGCTTTGTCTATCCAGGTTCGGAAATTTACGGAGGCTTTGCCAACACCTATTCCTATGGACCCTATGGCGCAGAGCTGAAAAAAAACGTCAAAGATCTCTTCTGGAAAACTTTTGTGCATGAACGCGAAGACATGGTGGGTATTGACGGACCGATCTTATTGCATCCGCAAGCTTGGAAAGCCTCTGGACATTTGGAGGGTTTTAACGATGCACTCATCGACTGCAAAGATTGTAAAAGCCGTTTCCGCGTCGACCATCTTATCGAAGATGTTTTAGGAAAAGAAGTAGTGGGAATGTCACTGAGCGACATGACTCTTTTTGTTAAAGAAAAAGGGATCCATTGTCCTAAATGCGGATCTAAAAACTTTACCGATGCCCGCACCTTCAATTTGATGTTCCATACTCCTATGAGCAAAACGGGCGGAGAAGAGGTAGCCTACCTGCGTCCTGAAACGGCGCAGGCCATCTTTTTGGACTACAAAAACATAATCGATACCATGCGGGTCAAGATCCCCTTTGGAATTGCCCAAATTGGTAAAGCCTTTCGCAATGAGATCACTCCGGGGAATTTCATCTTTCGCGTGATTGAATTCGAGCAAATGGAAATCGAGTATTTTATTGAAGAGAAGAATTGGGAAAAAACATTTACCGATTGGCTCTCATGTATGCATAACTGGTGTGCGCTCATTGGACTCGATCCGAACAAAGTGCACGAAAAAGAGCATAGCAAAGAAGAGCTTTCTCATTATTCCAAAAGAACTGTGGATATCGTCTACGATTTTCCCTTTGGAAGAAGCGAGCTCTATGGCATCGCCTACCGCACCGATTTTGATCTGAAACGCCACGCTGAATTTTCCAAAGTTCCTCTCGAATATACCAATCCTGAAACTAAAGAACGTTTCATTCCCCACGTCGTGGAACCCACTTTTGGAGTGGATCGCACTATCTTGGCCCTCTTATGCAACGCCTATGATGAAGAGACGCTTGAAAATGGCGAAATGCGCACCGTTCTCCATTTTTCTCCCAAGATTGCACCTGTGAAATGCGCTGTCTTTCCTTTGATGAAAAAGGAGGCTCTCGTAGAAAAAGCACGTGAAGTCTATCTTTTGCTAAAAAAACATTGGAACACAGAATATGACGAAGGGGGAGCCATTGGCCGCCGCTATCGTCGTCAAGATGAGCTGGGCACTCCTTATTGCATCACAATAGATTTTGAAACTTTAGAAAATCAGACAGTAACTATTCGCGATCGCGACACTCTGAAACAGAAACGCGTTGCCATCGGCGATCTTGTCCCTGTTGTACAAGAGCATCTGCAGCTCGATCTCTAAGAAAATGCCTACAAAATTTGGGGACGGTTCTTTTTGATTTCGTCAAATTCTTTGGCCAAAAGAAGGGCTTCTTCGTGAGAACACTTTGCGCTTTGAATCTTTTGGCGTATTACCTCGCGGCGGCTCATCCATTCGCGATCTAAAATTTTTTGCAAAGTCTGGATAAAAAAATCTTCTGCTCTTTCTTCGGGAAGTTTTTTTGCCAAAAGCTCGGAGAGAAAGGTCTGGTCGGATTCTTCTTTGAGGTCGATGGCTAAAGAAAGAAGATCAAAAGAACGGCCTTGCTGGTTTGCCTCTGAACAGAGAAGAAAGAGACGCCGGCCCACATCAGTTCTAAAATCTGTCTCTTTTAAGTGCAAAAAAGCCTTGGCGATCAGATCTTTTTTCGTTGCGCCAAAAAAAATAAGAAGACGCAATAGATCGCTTTCCAAAATCAGATCGGGATCAAAGGCGGAGGCCGTCACATGGTCGAAGCTCTTCAAAAAGAGGTTGGGACTTTCTTCGTTGTGCAAAAGCATCGATTCTGATGTCTGCGTCAGTCGTGCCAATTTTTTAAGACTCTCATGGACCATCAGCGGCTGGTCCCACTCGCGGATTTTATGGGCAAGGGATTCTACCATCTCCGCCTTGGCAGCAGGAGAGTCCATATTGACTTTTTCCGCATGCTTTCTCACAAGAAAGGTCAAATAGTCAAGGCTCTTGTCCAAATAGTCCTGCCAGGCACCCGGGCCCTCTTCTCGCAAGATCAGATCGGGATCCTGTTTTTCAGGAAGAGAAAGAACGAAGGCCTCAATGGCCCGCTTTTGAAAGAGGTGTCCTACCTTAGCAGCCGCCTCTTGCCCAGCAGAATCTCCATCAAAGGCAAGAAAAACTCTACTCACCCCCAAATGGATCAGCTCTTCGGCGTGCGATTCGGTAAAAGCGGTCCCTTGCGACGCGATCGTATAGTCGAATCCCCCATGAATCAGGCGCATTGCATCGATCTGCCCCTCCACAATAATCGCCTCTCTTTGCTTGGCAATTTTTCTACGTGACTGGAAGTAGCCAAAAAGAATCTTTGATTTTTTAAAAAGAAGGGTTTCTGGAGTGTTGATATATTTGGGGCCAAAGGTCTCTTCGCGAAACTTCCTTGCGCTGAATCCGACCACAGAGCCCATCGCATCTTGGATCGGAATCATAATACGCTCTTGGAAAAAATCTCTTCCCGAAGGATGGACGAGGCCAGCCTCTTCTAAAAGCTCTCGCTTGATCTTTTGGGCAGTGAGCATCTTTTGAAAAAGCTTCGGATCTTTAGAAGCGAATCCCAGCTGAAAAGCTTGGATCATCTCCAAATCAATTCCTCGCTCATAGAGATAGGAAAGAGCCTCTCTTCCCTCTTCACTATGCAAAAGAAGAAAATGGAAAAAATAGGCCGCCTTTTCATTTACCTCCTTGAGAAGCGCTCTTTTCTGCTTATCTTCATCATTGTGTCCTGCCACCATCTCTAAAGAAACCTGAAACTTTTCTGCCAAAGATTCTACGGCATCCAAAAAGCTCATCTTTTGATGATTCATGAGAAAGCCAATGGCATCTCCATGTGCTCCACAGCCATAGCAATGATAGTGGCTGTCCCCCCTCTGGATCATAAAAGAGGGGGTCTTTTCATCATGAAAAGGACAGCAAGCTTTGAAAAAAGCTCCCGCCTTTGTAAATTGTACATAGGGAGAAAGCACTTCGACGAGATCAATTCTCTCTCTGAGTTTTTCCAAGCTCTCTTTTGTAAAAATGGGCATATTTCTCAAAAGCTTTTGTGTATGTAAGATCCTCTACTATAGATTATTCTTTGCCATCCATGATTTTTCATAAAGCTATAAACTCTCTTTTCAAACACATCTCCTCTGGGAAAATGGGCAGCATCGCTTCTGATCTCTCCATAGATGGGCTGTCGAAAATCTTTTGTAGCTACCAAAAACATCTGATCGGAAAATCCACTCTTTGCAACAAAAAAATCTCCATCTTTTCGAAAACTCTCTTTTCTCGCCTCCGCATAGTTGCCATTCCAACTGAGATTGGCAACCTTATAGCTTGTTCTCTTCTGCATTTTTTCCATTGCTTGATCCGTCCACGCGATCGGTTGGTCCAAGTAGACATCTCCCGTCATGTAAAGAAGAAAGTCACTCTTCGCCAAGTAGATGGCGCTTAAAGGAGCGAGAGCATTGTAATAAATCCAATCAGGAGTCACATTTTCATAAGAGGAAGCGTCTTCTCCTATGCGAAAATCGGATCGTTTGAGCTGAAAAAAGTCCAAAACCTCTTTTTCTGTATAGCGCGATAGATAAACTTGGGTCAGAATATTTTTTTCTTTGAGCTTTTTCGCATGAAAAGAAACGAGGTCTTCATCATCTACGTTATTGATAATCAATATCTTTTCACGAAAAGAACCACAATGATTTTCAATCATTTTTTTCTGCAAGTATTCTTCGTTTAAAAGAATCTGTCGCCAATCTTTTTCCCAACAAGAGGTAGCAAAAGAGAGAGTATTGGTTTTTTTCTCTTTGCGAAAAAATCCCCACATAGAAAACTTCCTTTTGGGTTATTGTATAGAGGTTATTGGATTTAGGAAAAAAGATTTATGAGCAGCATGACACAAAATATGACCCCTCTCATGCAGCAGTGGCATTCTTGTAAAAAAGAAGCAAAAGATGCCCTGCTTTTATTTCGCCTGGGAGATTTTTATGAAGCCTTTTACGAAGATGCGACTTTGGTCTCCAAAGAACTCAACTTGACACTCACCCACAGACAGGATTCTCCCATGTGCGGAGTTCCTTTCCATGCGGTCGACAACTACATCGACAAACTCATTGCCAAAGGATACAAAATCGCTGTCGCAGAACAGATGGAAGAGGCAAAAAAAGGAAAAACGCTGGTGCGGCGCGATATTGTGCGCATCATCACTCCCGGGACCATCATCGAATCCAAGCTGCTTTCCGAAAAAAACAACAACTTCTTTGCTTCCATTAGCCAGACCGGAAAAATTTTCGGACTTGCTTTGATGGATTTGACCACTGCAGAGTTTCGAGTGCGCGAGCTGGACGAAAAAAACCAGCTCCTCACCGAACTTTTGCGCCTCAAGCCCTCAGAGTTTTTGGCTTCAAAAAAATTTGTGCAGAACCATCCGGAATTTTTTTCCGAACTCTCCTATGCTTTTCCCTTCCTTCTCAACACAAAAGAAGAGTTTCATTTTGATTTGAAAATCACAAGCGAAACTCTTTTAGCCCACTTCCAACTCCAAACACTCGATGGTTTTGGCCTTGGTGGCAAAAACGCCGCTATCGAAGCTGCCGGTGCGCTTTTGTCCCATCTTTCCGAAGAGCTCCACCTCAACCTCTCTCACATACGCCACCTGCAAGTCGAGCAAGCCTCCTCCAACATGTCGATCGACTACTCCTGTATGAAAAACCTCGAACTCTTCGACTCTCTTTCTTCTGACAAAAAAAACACGCTCATCCACTTTCTCGATCAAACCTCTACTGCGATGGGAGGACGAAAGCTGCGCAGCTGGCTCCACTCCCCTCTTCTGTCGGTAGAAGAGATCAAAAAAAGACAAGAAGCAATTGCTGAGCTGTGCCAGAAAGAAGAGTTATTGGCCCTCTTACCGTCCCTTCTAGATCCTATCAAAGATTTGGAGAGGCTCATCATGAAAGTGTGCAGCCGCATGGAATCTCCAAGAGAAATGGTCCACCTGCGCACCTCATTGGAAGCCCTTCCTAGATTAAAAGAGGCCATCGCTCCTCTGACATCCTCTCTTTTCGAGCAAGCAACCGAGCAGCTGGTCGATTTGTCCTTTCTTGCCCAACTCATCCAAAAAACGCTCGTCGACCTTCCTCCTTTGAGGCTCTCAGATGGTGAGGTGATTCGCTCTGGCGCTGATCCTTCTCTGGACGAGCTTCGCTCGATCTGCCAAGACAGCAGAAGCTGGATTAGCTCCTATCAAAATCGTCTGAGAGAAGAAACCTCCATCAAAAATCTGAAAGTGGGTTTTACCCAAATCTTTGGCTATTTCATCGAGGTCAGCCGAGGCCAGGCAGATAAAATCCCCCCCACCTTCCACAGAAGACAGACGCTCACCTCCGCCGAGCGCTATAGCACAGATGAGCTCAAGTCCTTCGAACAAAAAATACTTTCTGCAGAAGAAAGAAGCCTGGCTCTTGAAGCTGCCATCTATCAGGAGCTGAGAGCAAAGGTAGCCAATGGCTCAGAAGAAATCTATCGAGTCGCTGCAGCAACTAGTCTCATCGATGTTCTCGCATCTCTTGCAACACTTGCCAAAAAAAATCACTACGTCAGGCCTCAAGTAGATGAGAGTACCCTTTTGCGAATTCAAAATGGACGCCACCCCATCATCGAAAAAAGCCTTGGTTTTTCTACGTTCATTCCCAACGATACTTTGATGGACAGCGATGAAAATCAGCTCTTTTTGATTACCGGTCCCAACATGGCAGGAAAGTCCACCTATATCCGCCAAGTGGCGCTCATCGTCATCCTGGCACAGATGGGATCTTTTGTCCCTGCAGATAGTGCCCATATTGGAATCGTCGACAAGCTCTTTTCCAGAATTGGTGCTACAGATGACATAGCCAAAGGGCAATCCACCTTCATGGTAGAAATGACGGAAACCGCCAACATCCTCAATAATGCAACGAACAGATCTCTGGTCCTGCTCGACGAAGTGGGAAGAGGGACCAGCACCTATGATGGTATTTCCATCGCATGGGCCGTTGCAGAATTTCTTCTCACAATGCCAGGGAAAAAAGCCAAAACACTATTTGCGACCCATTACTGTGAGCTCACAGAGCTCGAAGGAAAAATCCGAGGTGCCGTCAACTACAATGTTGCCGTCGAAGAGACTGCATCTGGCATCTTCTTCTTGCACAAGATCATGCGTGGAGGGACCGATAAAAGTTATGGTATTCACGTAGCCAAACTAGCAGGCCTTCCTCTCGACGCGATCAAAAAAGCGCAGGCGATGCTTCTTTCCTTTGAAAATCAGCCACGCAAAGAACAAAAAGTTGAGAAGGGCAAGACAAAAACCGAAGAGCAGCTTTTTCTTTTTTCTCGCGATGCTCTTTTGCTACAAGAGATCAAAGAAATCTTATGCCATCTCGACCTAAACCACCTATCGCCCATCCAGGCCCAGCAAAAGCTCTTTGACTTGCAACAAAAAGCCTTAGGAACTAGTTCCTTGCACGGGTGACGAGCATGAAGAATTTTTTCCTCTCTTCTTATCCCAAAGAAACGGGCATCTACATCATGAAAGATGCATCTGGCAAGATCCTCTATGTGGGGAAGGCCAAAAATATCCAAAGCCGCTTGAAGCAATACTTTCAATCCAAAACCGACCAACGGCCCCAAATTGCACCGCTACTTGCACAAGTAGCATCCATTGAAACCCTCCTCGTCCCCACGGAAAAAGAAGCTCTCCTTTTGGAAAACAATCTGATCAAAAAATACCAGCCCAAGTACAACATTCTTCTCAAAGACGACAAAACCTACGTCTCCCTTCTTCTGACAAAACACCCCTACCCCCGTCTTCTCATTGCACGACTGCATAAAAACCAAAAAATACGAGGAGAGCTTTTCGGCCCCTATACCAGTGCAAAAGCAGCGCGAGAAGTTTTTGATCTTGTCCTCAACCTATTTCCCTTGCGCCAATGTTCCGACGCAGAACTTATCAATCGCACACGTCCCTGCATTCTCTTTGAAATGAAAAAGTGTTTAGCTCCCTGCACCCACAAATGCACAGATCTTGAATACCGAGAAAAAGTCGAAGAGATTGCCTCTTTTCTCAAGGGACAGGATAAAAAGATTCTCCATGCGCTAAAAAAAGAGATGCAAATAGCTGCGGAAAAACTGCAATTTGAAAAAGCACAACTTTTGTTAGAGAAAACCCGCATGATCGAACACATTTTGGCCTCTCAGCATGTGCAGACTTATGCAAAGAGCAGCCTTGATGTGCTTGGCCTCTATCAAGAAGGAAGCTCCTTTCTCATTGCAAAACTCATCTATCGAGAAGGAATGCTCATTGCGTCGGAACATTTTAGCTTCTCCAATATCCTTTCGACAAGCGATGAGCTTTTAGAATCTTTCCTTTTGCAACACTACCATGAAAATCTTCCCCAAAAAATTCTTCTTCCTCTTGCCCTGCCCCACCAATTCCAAATCGAAGAGATTTTCTCATCGAAAGAAAAGTCCATTTCTCTTCTCTTCCCGCAAAAGGGAGTCAATAAAGAGCTCCTTTCGATTGCAAATCAAAATGCGCATAGTCTTTTCCACCAAGAAGAGGATCTTTTATGCCACTTCGAAAAGCTTCTTTTATCTCTGCAAGAAGAGCTCTTGTTGACCCGTTTTCCAAAAAAAATTATCTGTTTTGATATCTCCCACACCCAAGAAAAGCAGAGTGTCGGCGGTATGGTCACATTTCTCAATGGCCGAAGAGAAAAAAAAGGAACTAAGCTTTTTCATATCAAAACAGAAGAAAAAGGAGATGTGCCTGCTCTACGCCACATTCTGTTGCGCCATCTTTCCAAAGAAAAAGACCTGCCCGATCTTCTACTCATCGATGGAGCCAGGGCGCAGCTCAACGCCGCTTTAGATGTCCTCAAAGAACTCAACATCATCTCCATAGATGTGGCAGCCCTTGCAAAAGAAGAGGGCCGCCATGACCGTGGCCTTAGAGCCGAAAAAATTTTTCTGCAAAACCAAAAAGAGCCTCTCTTTCTTCCCTTGCGTTCGCCTCTACTCTTCTTTCTACAAAAAATTCGTGACGAGACGCATCGAGTCGCCATCTCCTTCCATCGAAAATCTCTACAGAAAAAAATTACCCATACTCTTCTAGATGAGATCCAAGGGATCGGCCCTATCAAGAAAAAGCGCCTTTTGGTTCATTTCAAAAGCATCGAAAATCTAAAAAAAGCCTCGCAAGAAGAGCTTGCCAAAATTCCTGGGCTGACGAAAAAAGACCTGCTCCGTTTAAAAAATTTCCTCGAGAAAAAATAAAGGGCCCTATTCCAAGAAGTTATTTTTTTGGTTCTCTAAAAGTTCATTTGTCAAAAAAATCCCTTTGAAAAACTTACATCCTCAAAGATTCATTCATAAGAACCGTACAATTCTTATTGCACAAATTTTTTTAAATTGTTAAATTTTTTTTTGATTTTAACAATCAAGGAGTCAAAAATGACTGGAGTTTTTGTTTTGCCTTTTAACGACGGTGCCCTCCGAGGAAATACAGCATTCATACCTGTTGATATAGCAAATGTCGGAAGCCGAGCTGTTGCAAAATATCTCTTACACAATCCGGGGTTTGAAGCACTCAATCGAGCTGTAGAAAGCATTCTGACTTTCTTAAGAGATAATCCTATGCTCTGCGCGACTTTTCACACTGTTCCTATAGAATCTCTAAGAGATGAAATTTCACGTAAACGCTATTTAACAGTTAATGGAAGAGCAGTCAGTATTCATGAAGATTTTGCAGAAGGAGTTGCTGCCTATCGTGACTTTTTTACTGAAGCACCTGTTACCACACCGATTCGATGTCCTCAAGGTCATACGTTGGAAAGAGATTTAACCGAAGTATGGGTTCAAAGCAACGGAGACGTTTGTCCTGCTGGGGATCATGCCATCGGGCCTCTGGTGGCGAATCCAGAACTTGTAAGAGACGCCATATTACATAAAAGAGCTTCTGTTGAAGCAGCTCAACAAAGAGATTCTTTAATGTGTCAACAGCGACTACTCTCATTGCAAAATAGAATCATCGCAGTTGTGAATCGTCTGATTCAAGAACGAGACACTACTACTACCCGTATTATGGTAGGAGATAGTGGGAAAATTTTCATCAAAGGAGGTTTGTTAGTACTAAAAACTACGTGTCAAAAAAGCGCCAAGGACGCTGCAGAATTAACAGCAAAAGAATTCGCCCAATCAGCTGCACTACAAGTAAGTAAAGGTGCTATAGAAAAGGTAAGTAAGGAAGCTACAGAACAAGTAGCAAAAAGATTCAAAAAGCTCATTCCTGGTGCTTGTATTGTTATGGGAGCAGGTATGGCCTATGCGCGTTTTTCCCATCATCAATACGTAAGAGGTATTGGAGAATTTGCTTCCGGAGTGATTGGTTGTTTTCCAGGTTGGGGACAAGGAATTTCTTTAGGGCTCGATGTAGTTTTGTTGGCTGCGGATATTACAGAAGCAGCACAATCTTCTTCGGCTCCTGCTGCCATTGCAGATCCTACCCCTCAAAATGTTTCATTTGATCTACCAGGCGCTTATCAAATCTTAGGAATTAACATTCCAAATCCAAACCCTGCGGAAGATCGAATAGATGTGGATGATGCGCATAGGTGGTTAACTGCATTAACACATGTAAACCATTTTGGCACAGGAGCTGTTCCTCCAGAATGGCAAGTAATTATGGATATTGGTGCTAGAGCAATAGATAATGCAAGACAGACAATTTACCAATCCAAGAGTTGGGCTTAATCATTTAGAAGGGTTGATTAGTTATGGCAGTTTATTCCGTGTTAAAAACCCCGTTAGAAATATTTCAGATCTTTTCAAAACAATTTCCTCTTGGACAAGCTTCTATTGATGTCAATGAGGTAGGGATAATCACCTTAAAATTACAGTCTTCCCAAAACAGCGATCCCTTATTTTTGCAAAATACTGTCATCGAAAGGCTGTTTACCTCAGAATTAACAGAGCTTTTTCAACGGATACAAGTAGCTTCTATGACTCGTACTGCTGTGCAACCTATTGAAGTTAGCAGGTTCTCTACACGAACACACTTATCTGACTGGCAAAGTTTTCGCAGAGTCATGTATGAAAGATCGGGAAATAGCTGCCTCAATGCTATTCTTGCTGTTTTACAGAATCCCCAAGATTTCGCAGTATTAATTCACTTAGGTTTAGCTCCTGAGCAAGTCGAAAAGGATTGCACTGAAAGTGATTTTTCCTATTTTAAAGAACTGCCCAAAAGATGGAAAGAGATGTCTCATGAGACTAAAACTGCGTCTTTTCACAACTTTCAAAGATTTTATCCTCAAATTTCTCAACGACTTCTTTCCCATATGGTTGATCGAGATCGAGTTTCTCGTTCAGAATCAGGTCCTTACGATCGAGTTCTTAAAGAGCTAAGCATGCATGTAATTGGACAAGATTGGGCAAAAGAAAGAGTAGCTGCCGCTCTTGTCTCTCCACAGAGTGATAATAAAGTTTTTTTACTTGTAGGGCCTACAGGAGTTGGCAAAACAGAGCTTGCTTTAGCTTGTGGTTCGTTAAAGAACAATCGTTTTGTTTGTTTTAACATGGAAAAATTTTCTAAGGAAGATGCTATAACTCAATTTTTTGGATCGACAACCGGTTATAAAGGATCAGGCGATAAACCCTGCTTTATTAAAGCGATGGATCAATTTAATCCTCAAAAAACCTCTCAGATAGGATCTAATTTGTGTTATGAAGTGAGAGAAATTGTACTTTTATTGGATGAATTTGAAAAAGCACATTATCTCCTTAAAGATTCCTTACTCACTTTGTTAGAAAAAGGCTACTGCTCTTTTTCTATTACTGTTTCTGGTTTGTTTGAACCAGATCAGAATTTAAATTACAGATACGAATTTAAAAATTGTGTTATTGCTTGCACATCAAATTTATTTGATGAAGAGATTTTAGCAGAATTTAATCGAGGGCAGACACCAGAACAAATAAGTGAGTCTTTTAAACTGTGGAATAGGTTGTACCCTTCAGAAAGAAGTTATTCTCAACCATTATTAGGACGAGTATATGTGATACCTTTTGGGCCTATTCCCAGAGGAAATTGCTATCAGTCTATCATTCGAACTCAGCTTGAAGCTTATATGAAAACTTTTAAAACTGATTCTGGTTGTAGAGAATTTTGTCTGGAAAATGAAGCTCAGGTTCTTTCTGTTTTAGAAAAGCACCTTTATAAACGAGGAGTAAATTTACGAAGCATTAAAGACTTTTTTAAGTTTACAGTTTCTTCAATTATCTATAAAGAGACTAAAACTTTTGGAAACATGAGCAACAAAAAACTTACTTTACTTTGTAATGGAGAATCTCTTATAATTAAACTCTCTACTTTTTTGGAAGACATCGGAGAGTATACTGATATCGGCAATATCATGTTTCGTCTTGTTTGATCATTAAAAAAGGAGATAAATAATGTTTCAGTATTTGGAAAGCGTCTGGTCGAAAAGTAAAATAACATTACCTCTTATCAATGGTGCTATCAACGCTACGTGTGAAATAGGAAACATCTCTTCTAGATGGAATGCTGCTTTTAATCTTCCTTTTCGAGTAATGAATCTAATCGCCCATCGTGAATTAGATCATCAAATACTTTTCGAATCAGCAGCTGTTGCTTCTCTGTTTGTCCCTTTTTATGGTCGTTATGCTGCGATTGCAATTGACCTACTTTCCGTGGTGGTTTCGTATCGCCAAGGACATAGAGAAACTTCGCCTACATCACCAACAGATAGCGACGTCGCTTTGACTTCTGCTCCAGATCAACTCACATTAAAGTGGGGTCGTTTGTGCATGAGAACGCAAAATGTTGCATTTGGCCTTCTTAGGAAACAAACTCGCAGAAATTATTGCACCTTAGGCACAAACTTTGCAAAAACAGCAACCAAACTATTTCTCTTAGCTCTCAAAAAATTGGAAAAAATAGCAGCAAAAGAAGCTGCTGAGGAAATTGCAAAAAAATTTGGCAATGTCGTTGTGGAAAAAATAGGAAAAAAAGCAGCGGAAGAAGCAGGGCAAGAGATTGCAAAACAAATCCCTGTCTTTGGCCTTGCTATAGGAACTATTCTTGCCATTCATCGATTTTCGTCAGGCCAATTTTTAAGAGGTTGCGGAGAAATTGTGTCGGGAACCGCTAGTTGTATTCCTGTATACGGAACGATTTTGTCCCTTGGAATGGATGCTCTGCTGCTAGGAGTAGATATTAGAGAAATCATGATTCGTCCTGCATTACAAGATGCAATGGGAAATCTTATCGTAGCTTCGATGTCATTGAATTTACCCTCTGCTCTCGAGATTTTAGGAATCGATCCAAAAACAAACCCCGAAAGACAACAAGTGCAACAGGCATTTCGGGAATTTAGCTTATTGTTGCATTCTGACGATTTGCATCGAATATTGTTTCTAGACGGATTGGCCGAAGAAGAGCGAAAAGAAAATCGAAAAAATCTAAACGATGCCCTCTTAACTTTAGGCAAAATCGGTCAACTTTTAAAAGCCGATGGTTTTGCCATCTCTTAAGAAACTATGGTAAGAAAAAAAGTGCGGTGGTAATCAAACTGCCCAGAGAGATATTGCTTGATCTCCTTTTTGAGAGATTGAAGAAAAGGATCTTCGACAGCAAGTATCTGTTGCATTTCTAGGTGGACCACAATTTCCAAGCGCTGTTTTCTTTTCAAAAAAACCTCTATTTCCATTTTTTTCTGTGGAAACAGTTTTTCACAATAGCGTTGGAGAGATTCCTGGATTAAATTGAGGCTTAATTCATAAGAGCTTACTTTTAGGGTCAAAGAAGGATGAAAGTAAGCCGAAGAAGCGCCCATGAGAAAAAAAAATCCAAAGAGAAGAAGGGTCAGACCTAAAAGCGAAAAGAGCGACTGGTGTAAAAAAAACAAGGAAGCGAGTTTTTGCGAAAGAGGAAGGGTAAAAAAGAGAAGCCCCATGGCCAAAAGGAAAAGAGCAAGGAAGAGGTGAAAAAGACTTGAAATCGTTTTCATTAAAAGCCATCGCCATAAGGGATGGATTCGGATTTTGCCTCCACTGGTTCTACAGTGTCTGGTATCTGATTCACTCCGTTCAGAAACAATCCTCTAAAAATTACATGGACGCGAGAAACATGCAAACCTGTCAAGCTGCTTACTTCCTCTACGATCCGATTTTGAATCTCTTCCGCCTTTTCGGGAATTGACATTCCATACAGAATATTTACCTCGACATCAATAGAAACGGAATGCTGTTTGAGATCCTGCTCAATCGAGATTCCCTTGATGCTCTCTTCTCTTCCCAGAAGGTTGTCTATCAGCGTTCCTCCAAGAAGAGCAACTCCCTCGATTTTCCCAATGCATTGTAGGACAATCGATTGAAAAACTCTGCTTTCAATATCCCTAGAAAAAAGAGTTTCGGGAAGCTCTAGCTCCCGCTGGTCCATCTCTTGTAGTGGATCTTTGCGCAGTTTGGGCATCATAAAAATTTCCCTGTTGCAAACTAAAGTTATTAAAAATCAAACTAAGGGGCCCACTTTCGGCACACTTGAAGCCAATTTTTAAGTGATTTTAGTATATAGCGGAATTGCGTTTTTTGCAAAAGAACAGAGCATAGGGCTTAAGTATTTTTAAGATAAACATTACTCCTAAAGAAAAAAGTAGAGAAATAGCTCCGATTTTTTTCTTCCACGAATCTATCTCTACATTCTAAAATGGATGGAAAAGAACCTTTAAAAAAGTCTATATGCTGCAATTACTTCTTTCTTCTGCTCTTTTTGGTGCATCCTGCTCTTATCTTGCTCTTAAAAAGCAAAAAAATCCTTTTCTCTGGTTTGCCATTGGGTTCTGCTTTGGAATTTTTGGACTCGCCTTTCTCTTAGTGCAAATTTTGAACCAGTCCAAACAAAAAAAGGTCCTTGCACAACAAGGGCCAGAAAAGCAAAAAGATGAACCCATTGCCTTGCATGCGCTATCTATCTATGCTGAAAAAGTGTGGTACTACGTAGACGCAAACAGCCAGCAGGTCGGTCCCATTAGCCATGACCTATTAAAGGAAAAAATTCGAAATGGAACTATTTCTCTTTCCTTCCTTGTGTGGAACGAAAGCCTTGCGGAATGGAAAAAACTACAAGAACTTCTCTGCTAAACAGGGTAGTTTGAAAAAAATGCCTACCAGCTTGCTTTCACAACGCCTGGAATCAATCCTTGGGAAGCCATTTCTCTAAAGCAAAGGCGCGAAAGTTTGTACTTGCGCAGATATCCTCGGCTTCTTCCCGTCATAAGGCATCGATTTCTTCTTCTTACGGGAGAAGAGTTTTTAGGCATCTTATTGAGCAGATAGACAGCATTCATGCGCTCTTCGTCGCTTTTGCTCATGTCTAAAATGATTTTTTTAAGATCCTGCCTCTTTTCCCACTTGAGTTGCGACATAAGTGCGCGTTTCTTTTCTCTTGCAATGGAAGATTTTTTAGCCATAGCTCCTCACTTTTTTCGACCAGGTCCCTTTTGTCTCTGCTTACGGTTGGGATCCTTTTTGTTAATTACGTAAACACGTCCTTTGCGTCGGACGATCTTATCGCCTTTGGAAAAGTCGGCCTTTACAGAAGATTTGACTTTCATTTTTTATCCTAAGGTATAAATGTAAACACGACTTTATACTGGAAAATGAGATTTCTTTTCAATAATCATCGTAAGCTGTCTCTACGTCGTTAACGTTGTATAACTTACGATATCCAAATTTTCGCGCATGCACAACGATCGCAAGCTGCCCAGTGTTAACAAAATATGGGTAGATTACTATCTTTCGACCACGAGGACTTTCGCTCCAGAAACTGATTTTCCAAGCTCTTTGAGTATAAATAAAACATATCGAATAAAATAACATTTAATGTTAAACTGATAAACAAAAAAATAATAAAGGAGAAGATTTAATGTCATTTTCAACAACCACAAAGCCATTATCTCAACCAACCCATCAACGTCTTGCTACAGCTGATAAAGAAGACATCTCAATTCAACTGGTGAAGCTAACTCTTAAAGAAATAATATTCTCAGCCAGAAAAGCAATCGCACTAGCAACAGCAGCTCAACGACTAGCAAAACAATTGCCAATAAATGCCGTAAAAATGGTAGAACAAGCAGCTCAAGAAGAAGCTTCTGCAATAAAGGGGACAGCGATGTTAATGGAATTGGCAAAACAACAACTAGCAAGAGCACCAATTACAGCAGCAGCTACAACCCGCGCTGCAGCAGATACAACAAAAACCATACAAGAAGCAGCATGCGCATTAATACAAGCAGTTCAATCAGTAGAAGTAGAACAAAAAGGCCAAAAACGAGTAATAGTAATAAAGGTTCTAGCAAAAGAAGCAGAACAAAATGTGCAAAAAGCCGAACGAATAGCAAAAACCGATTTCCTCTTCACACAAGGACTAGATGCAACATCGGATGCAATACTAACAGTATCAGGAGCAATGCTTGCAGCAATGGAAGATAAAAATCTCCCATCTATGCAAGAAGCAGCAAAAATGACTCCTTTAGCAATAAAGGCAATACAGACAGCAGCAACGGCACTTACTGAATTATTAAAGCACCTGTAGAAAATTGCTTTGTCGTAAGGATTGCTGCGGCCTTTCTGAAGGCAATTTTATTGTTTGACAGTTCTTTGGTCTTCTTGGTATATTTTTGCTACTAATGTCGAAAAAATCTTTTTAAAAACGGATCTTTCATGAAACGTACCTATCAACCTAGCAAGAGACGGCGTAAAAAAACGCTTGGTTTTCGCATCAAAATGAGAAGCCCCAATGGCCGAAAAGTCTTATCGAGACGAAGAAGAGTAAAAAGAAAAAGACTCTGCGTGTGAAAAACAGATTTTCGAAAGCAAGCAGACTGGTGCAATCCTCTCAGTTTCAGCGCATTCTCAGAAAGGGCACTATTTTTGAAGGCAAATATATCGTGGCCCATCTTCTTTTTGGAAACACGGACATGCCAAAACTTGGCATGACTGTCTCGAGGCGCTTTGGAAAAGCAGCGATCAGAAGCCGATTCAAGCGGATGATCCGAGAGGCTTTTCGCACATCGATTTCCTATCTTCCCTCCTCATTAGAGATACACATTCGCCCCAAACACTCTTCTTGGAGAGTAAAAATGGACCATATCCGACAAGAACTCCTCTCTTCCATGCGCCATGCCTCCTAATGTTATATCCTCAAAGAAACTGGGGCTAAATCCAGAACAGCTTTCTGCCGTGGTAGCAAAAGAAAACCGCATTCTCGTCCTTGCAGGAGCGGGAAGCGGAAAAACACGTGTGATTGTCCATCGCATCGCACATCTCATCCAAGAAGGAGTCTCTCCTGCATCTATTCTGGGACTAACCTTCACCAACAAAGCAGCCAGAGAAATGCAAGAGCGCATTTCTTCCATGGTAGGAAAAGAAAAAAGCAAAGAGATTACGCTCTCCACCTTTCACAGCTTTTGCATGAAAGTGCTGCGCAAAGAAATTCACCATCTGGGTTATTCTCCCCGTTTTAGCCTCTACGACGAGAACGACTTAGGACGTTTAATCCGTAGATGCGCCAAAGAACTTTCAGCTCCCGAAGACCTCTCTTTAGGTAAAATTACTACGGCTATTTTTACCGCAAAAAGTCGAGGCTTGAGCGAAAACGAGCTTCCATCGATTGGAAGTAGTGAAGAAGATCTTTTTTTTCGCAAAATCTACCAGCAGCTCGCCCAATCTCTTCGCGCCTACAACGCCGTAGACTTTGACCACATCCTTTTGTTGACACAGCGCCTCTTCGAAGAGCATCCAGAAGTTTGCGCTTCCTTAAGCCAGCGCCTGGAGCACATCCTCATCGACGAGTATCAGGACACCAATGCAGTTCAATTCCGCATCGCAGAACTCTTAGCTTCCCATCACAAACGCCTCTTTGTCGTTGGGGATGATGACCAATCGATCTATGGATGGAGAGGGGCCGAGGTAGACCACATCCTCCATTTTCGTGCAGATAAAGTCATCAAGCTCGAGCAAAATTACCGCTCTACCCCTACGATTTTAGATGCTGCCAACGAAGTGATTGCGAAAAATGAACACCGACATAAAAAAAATCTATGGAGCGCACAGACAAGAGGAGAAAAAATTATTCTCTTCCACGCACCCACGGAAATCGACGAGGCCGAAAGCGTGGTGCAACGAATTCTTTCGTTAAAAGAACACCATCATCTGGCATGGAATCAGATCGCCATTCTCTATCGTTCGCATGCCCAATCCAGAAATTTGGAAATTGCCCTCATGCAGCAGAATTGGAACAATGAAGGCACATGGATGCGCGGCATCCCTTATGAGATTTGGGGAGGCGTAGAGTTTACCCAAAGAAGCGAAGTAAAAGATCTTCTCGCCTATCTGCGCCAGATTGTCAATCCCCTCGATCAGGAAGCTCTTTTGCGCATACTCAATGTCCCCAGAAGAGGCATCTCGGACCAAACACTCGAACAGTTGCACCGTATCTCAAAAGAAGAAAAGATCGCTCTTTGGCCCCTCTTGAAAAAAATCAAGATGGGCGA
The DNA here is from genome assembly GCA_021811265.1 of bacterium. Taxonomy (GTDB): domain Bacteria; phylum Chlamydiota; class Chlamydiia; order Chlamydiales; family SM23-39; genus JAJZPH01. Next base: position 31,998 of record JAJZPH010000006.1, on the reverse strand, counting down.
GCGCACACTGTCTTTGCTGCCAAGAACGCAATCGGGGATCTATTCTTTTGTAGATACTATGATGGAAGCAGAAAGGCGTTTTTCCAAAGGCTCTCTTGCACATGCACTCGAATGGTTTGTCGAGGCCATCCATTATCAAAAAGCCATCGAAGAAGAGGTCAAAAGTCCAGAGGCTAGGCTTTGGAAGTGGGAAAACGTGCAGGAGTGCATCAATGCGCTTGGATCTTTCGAAGAAGAAAACAAAGGAGCCTCTCTTGAAGACTTCATCGCAACTCTCAGTTTAGACCAGCATGCAAACTCTTCTGAAAAGGGCAAAAAAAGAGAAGATGCCATCCAGCTCATGACTTTTCACGGCGCCAAGGGGCTCGAGTTTCGCGCCTGCTTTTTAGTGGGTCTCGAAGACCTTATCCTTCCTCATGAAAAAAGCATGAAAGAAAAGGGACTGGAAGAGGAGAGGCGTCTTTTCTACGTCGCTTTGACAAGGGCCATGCAATTTTTAACACTCAGCATGGCGCGCTCTCGAAGACGAGGAGAAAAACAGATCCCTACTCACCCTTCGCGCTTTCTTTTGGACATTCCAAAGGATCTTCTGCACTGTGTCTCTTGGAAAGCTCTGGAGTAGAAAGTGGATCTTTCTGGAATTTGATATAGTGAATCGATCGTGCCAACTCCGTTTTGACAGCAATGGGAGCGTTTGCATAGGCATTCCTTGCGAAATCAAGCGCTTTTTCCCTTTCTTTTTTCTGAAAAAGATATTGTGCAATCGTCATCTGCAAAAGCCAAAGGTCCTCTTTTTTCTTCTTCCCAAAATGCTCAATGTAGCGAACGAGAGGCCCAATGGCCCTTTCAGAAGTAGATCTCTTGGATGCTGAATAAAATTCCAGCAAAGCCAGGTGCAAATGTAGGCCCAAGTGATTATGGGGATCTAGGCTTTCAATCTCTCTTCTTTTTTCCAATACATGCGAAGATTCATGTTCATTCTCTTCCAATAGTTCTGCGTAGTGGATCAATAGAGAGGAAAAAAAACGTCCCGCATAAAAGAGAGGCAGCGGATTTTGACTACCCTTTTCCAATTTTCCTTCAAGAAACGCCCCTTTTTCATTCTCTAGATACGCCACATCCAGAGCAATGATCTTCTTCAACTCTTCTGCATATTTCTTGCCTGTAAAAGGAAGGTAGCTGATGTGAGAAGCGCTCTTTTTTTGCAGGTCTAAAAAAACAACGGTGGGAAGCTGTTGAATGCCAAACAAAGCGGTTTCGTTTTCCGCTAGATCAGCATCCAAACGTGCAAACACACAGCAATCTTTCATCTCTTGAATAAACCCGCGGTCTTCTAAAATTTCTTTCTGCATTTTCACGCACCAGGGAGCATCTTTTTTCTCAAAAATGAGAAAAAGGGGCTTTTTCTTCTCAGCCGCCTCTTTCACAGCGCTATCCAAATGCGTCTGCCAGCAAATCGCCACCTCTTGCTCTCTTAAGGAATCTGCCACAGGAACCAGATGCAAAAATGTCGCAGCTTTCCATTGAAGAAAAAGAACAAAAAGAATTACAATTATTGGGATGGTTTTTTTCATTACGGGCCCTATATCTTTCATGAAAGAGCAATCTTCTGTTTATCTTCTTCAGCATTTTTTTTAAAGCAATGAAGCAACTGCCTACTGTAATCTTGCGCCATCGAAAAGAAAACCGAAACAAATGTTCCCTCACCCCTTTCGAAACAAATCCTAACTTTATCTTTTTGACCTATCCAAAAGACTCCTTCATAGATCTCTCCTCTTACTTTCTGCTCTCCATGCAAGCAGATCCTCTGACAGAAGAAGACAAAGGCAAGGGAATTTGCCTCATCGACGCCACCTGGCACTATGCAAGCGTCATGGAAAAAAGGCTGCTATCAGAACAAAACATCCCCCTTCGCTCACTGCCAAAGGAGGCAAAGAGCGCATACCCTCGCAAACAGACCCATTGTCCCGACCCTACCTCTGGACTGGCTTCGATCGAAGCGCTTTTCTTGGCCTACCAAACCCTACATCTGGAAAATAAAAATCTTCTCGACCACTACTATTGGCGAGAAGATTTTTTAGAAAAAAACTACAATCTCTTACTCTCTTTATCAAAAAATTAGTGCGCGCATGCAGAGAGCCCCTGTTTCTCTTTAGCCTTTTCGAACGCTTCTACATAGCAGCGATTACAGACGGGAAAATAGAGTTCTTCGGCTCCGAGCTGAATGCTGGGACCTTCTCTTGTTGCAACCCCATTGACATGTTTCAAATTGAATATGGACTTCTTATTACAAAAATAGCAGGTCGATTTCACCTCTTCAATCGAGTCTGCAAGTTCCAAAAGACGCCGCGAACCTTCAAAAAGATAGGTTTTGAAATCAGTGCGCAAACCATAGCATATTACGGGGATATCCATTTCCAAAGAAATGGCCCTCAGCTGATCAATAATTTCTTTAGAGACAAACTGCGCTTCATCGACCAAAATGCAACTGATTCCTTGTAGTTTCTCTCTTGGAATGATCGTTTCTTTGCACACCAAAAGATCGGCATTCATCTCAAGCCCTGCACGCGAACGCACCTTTTCCCTTCCAAAACGAACGTCTAGTTCGGGCTTGACCAAAAAAACTTCTTTTCCTTGGCTTCGATAATTATGACAGACTGCAAGCAAATTCAACGTTTTTGCACTTCCCACAGTCCCGTAACGAAAATAAAGTTTAGCCATTGTCCACCTCCGGCCACTTGGATTAAATTAGCAAATCCTTTTTTTCTGCCACAGCTATTATAAAAAAAAAGCGAAAAGTCCGAGAGAAAAAATTCCCCTTGATCTATACTTGGCTTGATCTCTTTTTTAGAAAAAAAACTTTGCAAACCCGAAACAGTTGTTCCATTGTGCAACCGACGATTTACACATATCGAGAGCATCAAATTCCGCCGGAAAAGATCGACCCTCATGCCTTCTACGTGATCGAAAAGCTACGATCTGCGGGCTTTTTAGCCTATCTTGTAGGAGGAAGCGTGCGCGACCTTCTGCTCAGTGCTCGGCCGAAAGATTTTGACATCTCCACCGCGGCACAGCCCGAAGAGATCAAACGGCTTTTTCGCGGCAACTGCATCCTGATCGGCAAAAGATTTCGACTTGCCCACGTACGTTTTGGAAAAAAAATTTTAGAGGTTTCCACCTTCCGTGCAGGTGATATTGCCTCCAATGCACTTGTTCTCAGAGATAACATTTGGGGTTCTGCAGAAGAAGATGCTTTAAGAAGAGATTTTACCATCAACGGGCTTTTTTACGACCCTCAGACGCAAAACATCATTGATTATGTGGATGGTTTTGGCGATGCAAAAAAGAAGATGCTCCGCACTATCGGTAATCCCCGCCTGCGCTTCATCCAAGATCCCGTACGCATGATTCGTCTACTCAAGTTTCGTGCACGTTTTGGCTTCGAAATAGATGAAGAAACACTCACAGCCTTAATCGAGTGTAAAGCAGAAATCAAAAAAAGCTCTGCACCAAGAATTTTCGAAGAGCTGTTGCGCATGCTAGAATCGGGCCATGCAAAAAGTTTTTTTCACCTTTTAGAAGAGTATGGAGTTTTACCTCTCTTGTGGCCCAAATTTTCTTTAGCTTTAAAAAATGAAAAAACTACGACTGATTATCTCCATGCATCCGACATTCTAACGAGCAAACATTTCCCCCAGCTTCCCAATAGAGCCCTACTTCTTGCTTGTCTCCTCTTTCCTTCTTTGGATAGAAGCGTGCAGCAAATGGCGAAAAAAAATCCAAAAATTCATTTGGGGCACATTGCAGAAAAAACGCGAGAGCAGATCCAAGACTTTTTTTCTCCCTTTTTTCAGCTTTCACGCAATATGAGCGGAGCTCTTACCTCGATTCTGACCCATCAGTTTCGTCTCACCCCTCCTCTTAGTGCCAAAAACAGAAAAATCCGCATTCCTTCCGATCCCGAGTTTTCCTCTGCCCTCCAATTTTTCGAGATCCGCTGTTCTCTCGATGAGCATCTTTTGCCCACCTACACCCTCTGGAACGACCATCTCATTAAATTTCACAAACACCATACTCAAGAGTTGCGTCCCAAAAAACGATGAACCTGAAGTTAGTTGAACACTCAATCGATCCCATCGCCCTGGAGATAGCATGAATTCGGATCTTTTTGTCTTTGCAGGAGAAGCAAGTGGCGATCTTTATGGAAAAGAGCTCCTCTTTGAACTGAAAAAAGAAAATCCCTCTCTTCGCTTTTTTGGCGTGGCGGGCCCCAGGATGCGAGAAGTGGGTGTCTCTATACTTCTTCCTATGGAAGATTTTCAGGTGATTGGCTTTTTCGACGTTTTGTTTTCTCTTCCCTCTCTTTTGAAGAAGTTCTTTTTTTTACGAAGAGAAATTTTAAAAATAAATCCACAGATCGCCCTCTTCATCGATTATCCAGGCTTTACTCTTCGCTTAGAGAAAAGTTTACGAAAAAAAGGCTTTTCTGGAACCATCGTGCATGCCATTGCGCCCACTGTGTGGGCCTGGGGGAAAAAACGCATTTCTCTTTTGGAAAAAAATGTCAACCTGCTCCTCACTCTTTTTCCCTTTGAAAAAGAGCTGTTCCCCAAAAGCTCTTTGCGCGTGGAGTATGTGGGACACCCTTTAGAAAAAAAAATCCCACCGCCCATTCGCCAAAACCCATCCCTTAAGAAAGCCATCGGTATTTTCCCTGGAAGTCGCAAAAAAGAGATCGTGAGAAATCTGCCCTTCCAGATCGATGCCATCCGCCATCTTTTTCATATAGACCCCTCTCTTTCTTTTTACATTTCCGTTGCTCATCCCAAATATGCACCCCTCATTTTTTCACTCGCACAGGATCTCAAAGAAGAGATGCAAGAACATCTGATTTTTTCAACACCGGAAACACAAGAAAAGCTGATAGAAGAAACTCTTTTTGCCATTGCAAAATCGGGAACAATCACATTAGAGCTTGCTTTGCATGAAATTCCTACCATTGTGATCTATGCAATCAAACCCCTCGATCTCTTTCTCGTACGCTACCTTTTACGCATCAACCTTCCCCATTACTGCATCGTGAATATCCTCATGAAACAAGAGATTTTTCCCGAGCTCTACGGACCTAATCTAACTCAAAAAAATCTGTTCCGCCTTATACGAGAGTTTTTGCAAAAACCAGAGATTCTCGAAACAAAAAAAGAACAATGCCGCGCCCTGCGGCATCATTTGGCAGAAGAAAACTCTTTGCGCAATGCAGCTAAGCTTATTCTGACTTACTTTAAAAAATAAACCGATCTTTCGAACAGTTTTTTTACTAAAGAGCGCTCTTGAGGAAGCAGATGGCGAAGAATGTATTGAGCTTGTTCCCAAATAATGTTGCGAGTGAAAAAATGAGAACTAACTTCATGGGGAAAGCGACCTTCTCTGTCACAAGCAAGAGGAGAAGCTCCTTTTTGCAGCAAAAGATAAACTGCTTCTGGTCGGTTCTTCTCAACAAGGAGATGAAGAGCGCTTCCGAAGAAAAGGTGCGCATTAGGATTGGCTCCGTGCTGCAATAATAACTTTAGAATTTCATCTGTTCTAGAGTAACTTCCACAGCACCGAAGAAAGGGAGAATACCCCATACAATCGCAGATATTGGGCGAAGCGCCCAAATAGAGAAGCTCCTGAACCCAATGGACTTGTCGACAGAGGACTGCACTATGAAGAGGAGTTTCTCCAGCTGTATTCTGTATATTTACCAGGGGTTGTAACCCGAGCAGAAATTGGATAAGTTCTCGGTCTACAACAGTAGTGGCGGCCTGATGAAGGCAAGTTTTTCCAGAAAGGGGCTCTTGTTGGTTGATATCAGCACCGTGGCGCACTAATAATTCTGCTATGTTTCTTTGGAGAAGAGGGTCTCGGTCTTCTACAGCAAAGAGAGAGACCAGAGGTAGCTTGCCTTGGAAATCAATCCAAGGTTGTGCTCCCTTCTCTAAAAGCTCCTGTACTTCTTCTACATGAAAGTTTCGCACCGCGCGAAGTAAAGCAAATGCGTTTTCCTCTCTCTGTTCGCTTTGTAAAGCCTGCAATGCATCTACAAGATGTTGATCGCCACGTTCTTGTGCTATTTCTAAAGGCGTTCCATACCTAGATGGGCTATCCACTACTACTTTTTTTTCTAGTAAAAAAGGCAATAGATCCTCGAACCCGGATTGGCAGATATAATGCAAGGGCGCGCAATGTTCATAGTCGGTTAAATGGGGGTTAGCTCCTCGTTCGAGAAGTACCCTGGCCATTTCGAGATGAAAAGGACTGGGGTGGTCTGCCAGAAAATGAAGAAGGGTTCGTTGTTTGTAGTCTTGAGCATCAATAGAGATATGTTGCTGGTCCAGGGCGAAGAGGAGTTGTTCTTTGGTCAGAGAGCCTATGGCTGTGGCCGACATTAACTGCACTTCTTTCGTATCTTCACCAAAATGTCCTGCCGGAGAAACTAGGCCCCGAATAGAGAGCGGAAGTTTATAACTTAAAAGATAGAGAATATTAATGAGTTTTTTTTCATTCTTGCGCCACAAATCATGCGTTTGAAAGTTCCTTGCCTCTTTCAGTGACGCAAAATCTATCTCCACCATTTCGAGGCCAAAAGAAGAGGGTAAATGCTCAGCCTCTTCCAGCAATTGCTCTAAAAGTCGATAACTTTGACTGACCTGCCTTTGAAGAGCGAGGCGAAAAATAGGATCTTGCTGTAAGCGGATTGACAATTGTTCTCGAGAGAAAGGGTCTACTTCTCTTCTGATGCTTTCCAAAGAAGACAAAAGATGTGTTAGAACTGATTGAGCAGAAGAGGAGGTTTTGTGAAGAGTGATTTCTTGGTAAAGCTTCCATAATTGAGGGAAGTATTCTTCCAAAAAACTCCTTTTTTGCTCTGCTTGGAGGGACTCCAAACGAAAATTTGTTGGTTGGGAAGAAGAGCAAGGACGGGAGATCAAGGTCTCCAAAAGACCCTCAGGACATTTCTCTGGGTGCTCTTTTATGAGTTGATTGATTCTCTGCAGCCGTTGCTCCATAAGCCGGAGTAACTGCGGGATTGCTTCAGCCAAGCAGCTCATTCTCTCTTCTGGTATTCCCCGTTTTCCCGAAGAAGTTTTTAGAAAATAGTCCTCTGGATGTTCTAGGCAATCTCTAATAGTTTTTAAGGCTTTTCTAGTGAGCGTCACGTTTTTGCGAGAGCTCAAATTGAGTTGAGCATCCGGAAAGATCAGAGAGACAGCCTCTCCCAAGAGAACAAAGAGTTGGGCTAAAGCCCGGGCGGGAAGAGGTTCCTTTCTTTCAAGCAACCGGTGAACACAATCAATGGCGACCTCTAAGTTCTTTTTCTCATAAAAAATTTCTATGGCTTTGGCAATATGCCGCGTGGCCCCTTTGGCCATAAGGCGTTTTATTTTTTCTTCTTGCCTTTGCTGTGTTTGTCGAAGCCGTTGAAGCTGTTGGTCGATGAGTTGAACACTCTCTGTAGCCAACACCTCTCTTTTTAAGGGCTCGTGGCTTGCTAATTTTTCCCAAATTTGCTTTGCGGCTTGGATTTTTTTCGGATAGGAAAGATTTTTTCTCTCTTCGATTTTGGTAATTTGTTCCTCCCATTCACAACGCAGAAACGGAAGTACATGATCGGGATCGCCTGATACCGAAGGGCATAGAAATCGTTCCCAATATTCTCGAATGCAGGTTCGATAGTAATGAAGAGAAAAGGCGGGTATTTTGTGAACAACATTCTCGAAGTCAGTTAACTCTTGAAGCAAAGGAAGGTCTTGGAGCAACGCTTCGCAGAGTTTTTCTTCTAAATATAGAATAAACGGATTATGGCTGTTTTCTTGAACGCATTGATGAAAAAAACTGAGCATTCTCCAAGGAAAAATTTCTTGTTCATCGATGGTTTTTTGGCTGATACAACCTTTTTGTATTCTTAAAGCATCTGCATAATGGCTAACGATTTGAACAACAGTTTTTGGAGGAAGAGCATGTATTTGCTGCCTTTGGATGACACTAACCAGACTTTCCAGTATGTTCGCGTCTTCCAAATTTTCTATACGAACGGAATAAGACAGCTTGCTTGGAGAGCCAAGGCTCTCCGAAGAAAGAAACAGGCGGCAAGGAGACCAGACTTGGCGAAGAGAAATAAAAACAGGAAGGGCCAAGTCGGCCACCAAAGAAGGAGATAGAGATAAAGAAATACGCAAAAGAAAGCTCGATGAGTCTTTTTTTTGCGAGGAAGAGTAAGGGATAATCATTTGTGACATATTTTTTAGTCCTCGTGAATTTCAATCAGCTGATTCTTCTTGCAGAACTTTTGTAGCTATAGAATTCCAAAGCCAGGCTCTTCCAAGTAGGGCAACAACGCTCCATCCTATAGCAATCCCTCCTAAAGTTGTTCCTAATAAGCCAAAACACATCGTAGCAACAGTCACGGTAAGAGCTACGGTATCACACCTGAGAAAAACCATATTTGCACTCTTCAACTCTTCCAATTGATCTTGTCGTGCTTCAGCGAGTTCTCTACGAGTTATTCGCTGCGTTACTCCTAGGTCTACCAGAGGGCCAACCATGGGCAAACTTAAAGTTATGACACCTACAATAAACATAAAATCTCCTTTGGGAAAACAAGAAAAAATGGTAAAAGCTTTCCAATAAAAACTCAAGTTTTTATTAGACTATTTCTCCTCGAGAAAGAAAGTCTGCAAACTGGGAATGCGTACGCGGTAGCTTTTTATGTGCTTTTTTTGTACATTGGTTCTATTTTCACAACGAGTATGCCATGGCAGATGAATTAAAAATTTCTCTTAGCCTTTTTACAGAAGGAAATGAAGTAGATATCCATGCAATTTTTTCCTCAGATTTTTTGGACATCCACGAAAAGGAACTTAAATTTTTAGAAATAATATCCATTCAAGGAAAAGCCAGGCGCGCTTGTGATCATATCTTGCTGGAAATCAACGCCCAATGCACAGCTCTTTTGCCCTGCTCCATCTGCAACGAGTGGACTTCTTGTCCCATTGTCTTAAACAATGTACAACTGAGTAAGGAAGTTGCAGAAATCAAAGATAACACTTTTGATGCAACAGAGATGGTACGCGAAGCCATTCTTTTAGAAGTTCCGCAGTTCGCAGAATGCCAAGGCTCTTGCCCGGAAAGAAAAAATATGGAATGCTATTGCAACAAAAGAGCGGAAAAGAAAAATCCTAAATATTTTCCTTTCGAACAGTTAAAGTAATTTTTTAAGGAGAAAACAATGGCAGTCCCACGTAACCGCCACTCGAATGCGAGAAAAAATTCCAAGCGTTCGCATATGGCCAAAAAGCCCAAAACAACGGCAACCTGTTCCAATTGCAAAAATACTATCCTTCCCCATCGTATCTGCCCCTCATGTGGATATTATGCAAACAGATCTTACTTCCCCTCGGAAGAACCCAAAAAATCCTAAGATCGGAATCGATCTTTTAGGAGGAGAAAATTCCCCAGAGCCGCTCTTTGATGCTCTTGTCGCATGGGAAAAGCTAAAGCAAGAAGAATGTTCCTTTCTTATTTTGGCAACGGAAGAGATGTGCCGCTCTTATACAAAGAAGGTAGGCGCCAACTCTTCTTTTACATTTTTTCCCGTAAAAGAAGCCATTCTGCTCGAAGAAAATCCTCTTTTTGCTATCCGTAAAAAGAAAGGGTCTTCCATTGCCGTAGGCATGCGCCTTCTCAAAGAAAAAAAGATAGACTCTCTCGTCTCTTTCGGAAACACGGGAGCCCTTGTTGCTTCGGCAAGCATAGAAATACCGATGCGGAAAATCCATCGGCCCGCGCTTTTAGCTTTTCTTCCCACAAAAAAGAATCTTCTTGCACTGATTGACACAGGAGCCAACATCGTAGCGCGCGCCCACGAACTAAAAGAGTTTGCATTGATGGGAGTAGCTCTACAAAAATTTCAAAACATCGACCGGCCCAAAGTGGGCCTTTTGAATATTGGATCCGAAGCAAAAAAGGGAACGAAAGAGATCCAGCTCGCATTTGGCGAAATTCAAAAAACTGCCAAAGAAAAAAAATTTCTCTTCGAAGGAAACATCGAGGCAAAAGATATTTTTGAAGGAAATGTGGATGTTCTTGTAACCAATGGCTTTACTGGCAACGTGCTTTTAAAAACCGCAGAAGGTTTTTCTTCCTTTGTTCTCGATTTTCTAAAAAAAACTCCTCTCTTTCGCGAAATGCAAAAACTGCTCTCCTATGCTGAATATGGAGGAGCTTTCTTGTTAGGAGTTGAGGGGTGTGTCATCAAGTGCCACAGCTACTCCTCTCCACAAGCATTTCTTTCAGCAGTTGCCATGGCCGTAGGTTGGAGCTCAAAAGATTTCCCTACTTTTTTAAGAAAATTTTTATAAATCTACCGAATTGGGTTTTTTCCCTGGAAAATGATTTTAAATCTGTTATGATAAAGACCTAACAAGTATATCACAGTTTTAAAATCTTAAATGGTCTTCTATGCAAGAAATTCTTTTAAATATTGAGTCAAAAGAAGTTCGCTTTGCCTATCTGAAACACGGAAAGTTGGAAGATCTGGTCGTCGAAAGAAAAAAATCTCGGCAAATCACGGGAAACATCTACCGCGGCAAAGTCACCAATATCCTCCACAATATTCAGTCTGCGTTTATCGACATTAATGAAGAAGAAAATGGGTTTATCCACATCAGTGACATCTTGGAAAACACAAGAAAGTTCGAAGAAATGTTTGATATGGATTTCGATCTCGACTCTCAAAAGGAAAAAAAGCAGCAAAACCAAACAGAGAACGGAGATATCAATAAGATTCTACGACCCAACCAGCCCGTCCTAGTGCAGGTGATCAAAGAACCCATCGGCACGAAGGGAGCAAGGCTTACTTCCAATATTTCCATTGCCGGCCGCTATCTTGTCTTTCTGCCCAATACCCCCCACCGAGGAGTCTCCAGAAAAATTGAAGATCGCACGAGCAGAGAGCGTTTAAAAAAAATGATTCGCTCCTTTGAAATGCCAGGAGATATGGGCCTGATCTGCCGCACATCGAGCCTGCATGCAACGCCCGAGATGCTTATCGCAGAAGCTACCGATCTTTTGAACACCTGGCAAACGGTAGTGGAAAAATTTCACAAGTCTACAGGTCCTGTCTGTCTCTATGAAGAATCGGATTTGATCAAACGAGCAGTGGTTACCGCAGTAGATAAAAAATATGAGCGTCTTCTTGTCGATGATTATGCCACCTTCCAGCGCTGTAAGCGCATCTATCGAAAATATGAACAGGAGCATCCTTTATCGATTGAGTTTTACCGAGATAAAACTCCCATATTTGAACGTTTTAACGTCGAAAGAGAAATCGAAAAGTCCTTGAAAAGAAAAATTTGGCTTCCCAGCGGAGGTTATCTATTTTTTGACAAAACAGAAGCTATGCATACCATTGACGTTAACTCTGGGAAAAGCAGCTCTTCTTCCACAGCCGGCAACGTGGAAGAGTCTCTGGTGCGCATCAACATGGAAGCTGCAGAAGAAATTGCACGCCAGTTGCGTCTACGCAACATTGGAGGGCTCGTCATCTGCGACTTTATCGATATGCGCTATCGAAAAAATCAAAAACGTGTCCTCGAACGTCTGCGCGAGTTCATGAAAGAAGATTCCGCCAAATGCACGATCTTGGGAATGAGCGAATTTGGACTGGTCGAAATGACAAGGCAAAGGAACCGAGAATCTCTCATGCAAACCATCTGCACTCCCTGTCCTTATTGCACAGGCCTTGGCCTAATCAAAAGCTCAGAGAGCATTTCAATCGAAATTGAGAGGTCTTTGAAAAAACTACTTCATATGCAGGAGCGTTTGGAAGTGAAAATTGCTCTTCACCCCGAGATGCGCCGCTATCTGCAAATCGAAGATCACGACTACCTCCAAAAGCTGATGAAAAAAAACCACTCCTCTCTCGAATTTGAAGGCAATGATTCTCTTCACCTAAACGATTTTACCCTCTCCTACAAACAGTTGGTATAACAAAAAATGGCGCATATTTTAGAAAAAAAAATCTTTGACCTTCTCGATTTGGCCCTTAAAGAAAACAAGCTGACAGCGAAATTTCATCGCATCCTTTGTGATTTTTATTCCTCCTATAAAAATGCCTTGGCTGCAGCAGGAGCCGATGCGAAGGTATATACTCCTCTTTTTCTTACTCTGTCCCAGCTCATTCTCCAACAATTTGCCCACACATTCACTTTTGAGCCCTACCACAAAGCAGTGCGTACTCCTTTTGATTACTATCGCTTTGGCCTCGACTTCTTTCGACCCATTGTCGACTTCAAACGCTCAACTCTGCTCGGCGAAAAATCTTTAGATGAGATTTCCCACTATTTGCAGCGTGGTGAAAACGTCATTTTTTTTGCCAACCACCAGGTAGAGCCCGACCCGCAACTCATGAGTCTTTTATTGGAAAAAAAATATCCACAACTTGCCGAAGAAATTATCTTTGTCGCCGGAGAACGCGTACTCATCGACCCATTGGCAATCCCGCTCAGCATGGGACGCAACCTCTTATGCATCTATTCCAAAAAACACATCGACCACCCACCCGAGCTCAAACTCCAAAAGCAGTTCCACAACAAACATACGATGGAAACAATGAGTGTGCTTCTCTCCGATGGAGGAAAGGCCATTTACGTAGCTCCAAGCGGGGGCAGAGACCGTCCCAACAAACAGGGAACTGTCGAAGTGGCTCTTTTGGACCCCAATAGCATCGAGATGTTTTATTTAATGGCAAAAAAAGCGAAACGAACGACCCATTTCTATCCTCTAGCTCTTCGCACTCATGACATTTTACCTCCTCCCCCCTCCCTAGAAAGAGAAATGGGAGAAAAAAGGTTGGCCCACTATGCGCCTGTGCACATGTGTGTAGGAGAAGAAATCGACATGCTCTCATTTCCGGGAAATGACGCACCGCAAAAAGAGCTTATCAGAAAAAATCGTGCAGACTATATTCATTCTCTTGTTCTTAAAGATTACCAAAAACTCTTTCCATAATACAAAAAGGTTTTTTATGAAACTCTCTTTCTCTCTCTTCTCTCTTTGTGCCTGTGCGCTTGGCTGTGCAGAGGACCTACCAATCACCACCACCCCATTACAAGAGTCCGCCATTGTCCTCGAAGAAAAAAAAATAGAGCGCAATTTTATGCCCATCGAAGATCAGTCCCACCTTTCCATTTTATCTCCCTCTTTACAAGATCAAAAAAGAGCCAAGATACAACTAAAAAACGGCCTTTCTGTCTATCTCATTTCGGATCCCAAAGCCAGTCAGGATGCCGCGGCAATCTCTGTGCATATTGGATCGTGGAGCGATCCGAAAAACTATCCCGGCATGGCCCACTTTCTCGAACACATGCTCTTTCAGGGAACAAGCGCCTATCCCGATCCTGCCAGCTACATGCGCTTTATCTGGGATCACGGCGGAAATCCCAATGCTTTTACAGCCAATGACCGCACCGTCTACATGTTTTCAATCAATCATCCTTCGTACCTAGAAGCGCTGGATCGTTTCTCCCATTTTTTTATCGACCCACTTTTCGGACAAACGCAAATTGAAAAAGAGCTCTTTGCAGTAGACCAGGAGTTTGGAAAAAACATCCAAAATGACGAATGGAGACAATATCAGATTTTTAAAGAAACGGGAAATCCCCTCCATCCCAACGCCCTCTTTTCTACCGGCAACTCCCAAACTCTCAGAGGCATTCCACAAGAAGAGATGAAACGCTGGGCAGAAACCCACTACAGCGCCAATTTGATGAATCTGGTTCTCTACTCCTCTCTTCCTTTAGAAAAATTAGAAGAGGTGGCGGCAGAAAAGTTTCAAAAAATTTCCAATCGAAATCTTTCTCCCTTTTCCTCTAAAGAGCCTCTCTCTTCTGCGCAACAAAAGGGACACTTTATCTACATTTCTCCCATTCAAAAAAAAGAGCGTCTGACCCTCCAATGGGAACTGCCCTTCACCTCTATGCGCGATGAGAGCAAATCGGCCGAACTCATTGCCTATGCTTTGACTACCGGCAATCCCCATGGTCTTTTGGAATACTTGAAAAAAGAAGATTTGGCAGAAAACCTCAACGCCCAGAGTGAAGAAATTGGATCGCTTTACCACCTTTTTTCCATCGAAATTGATTTGACAAAAAAAGGGGTAGAAGAGATAGAAAAAGTCATCTGTGCAAGCTTTCAAGCCATTGCCAATCTAAAAACAGCTCCTCTTCCCCGCTACCTGTTCGATGAGATGAAGCGGATGCGGGAAATCAACTATCAATACCAGCAAAGAGAAGATCCCTTTACCCTGGTGAAAAATCATGCGACAGAACTTTTAGACGAAGATTTAGCCACCTATCCCCTCAAAAGCTATTTTCCCTCTCATTACGACGCAGATCGCATTGCGCACATCATAAATGCCCTCACGCCACAAGAATGTCAATTCTATGTCACTGCAGATCCCAAACTGACAAAGGTTCCTATGGAGAAAGCAGAGGCTTGGCTTGGTGGAGAGTACTCCATCGTCCCAATTGCAAAAGAAACTCTTTCTCTATGGGAAAAAGCTACGCCCAATCCCTCTATTCTGCTTCCTGCTCCCAATGCTTTTATTCCCACCCATCTCGCCATTATCTCTTCTCCTCAAGAATCAAACAAGATTGCACCTCCTATCAGGCTCATCGATTCGGAAATGGGAAAGCTCTTTTTCTCCGAGCAGAACTACTATCAAACACCTACTATTGCGTGGAACATTCGGATCCAAAGTCCCTTGCTGGATGCCACAGCGGTCTCTTCTGCGTCGGCAGAGCTCTTTTTGTCGATGCTGGAAGACAAATTAGACCCTTTGATCACAACTGCGAAAAGCGCAGGGCTCGACCTTGTCATGAATTACTCTGACCATAGTATCGATATCCTTCTCAGCGGCTACAGCGAAAAAGCTCCCCTTTTCCTCAAAGAGTTTTTCCAAGCAATGAAACAAACCACTTTTTCGCAAAATGATTTTGACCGTTCGTCTCGTTTGGTGAAAAAAAGCTATGACAATATAGCAAGCGAACTTCCCTTAATACAGGCAAGAGAGCAGCAAGCGGCGCTCCTTTCCCCCTCTACTATCCCTGCAGCAGAAAAGGCTAAAGCCCTTGCCCTGCTTACCTTGGAACAATTGCAGGCTTTCCAAAAAAAGCTCACTGAAAGCCTTTACCTCGAAGCCTTCTTTGCAGGAAACATGACAAGAAGCGATGCCGAAACCAATTGGGATTTTATCCTCCATGCCCTTGCTGCAACTCCCTATCTCTCTGCGCAACATTTCAAAAAACAGGTTCTTTTATTTCCTCAAAATTTACCACCGCAAGAGCTTGTCCAAACCACCGATGCTTTGGGTAGTGGCGCCATTTTGACCCTCGGCCTTGGAGATTTTACCTTCTCATCCAGAGGCTGCCAGCAAATTCTTTCTACGGTTTTAAAAGAGGCATTTTTTACAGCTTTGCGTTCCAAACAGAAAACGGCCTACATTGCCAAGTGCTGGGATGAAGAGGTCGAACGGCAGCTCTTTTTATACTTTGCCGTACAATCGAGCTCCCATGACGTCGAAGATCTGATCCACCGATTTGAGTTCTTCATCGAAGATTTTGCACAAAATATTGCAAACTACATTCCAGAAAACAGATTTTCTGCACTTGCCCAAGACCTCTCTCTCCAACTTTCCACACCTCCCAAAAACCTGATCGAAATGGTGCTTCTACAAAGCAAACTTGCCTTTGAATACCAAGAAGATTTTTCTTGGATAGAAAAGCGCATAGAAGCGCTGCAAAAGCTCTCCTACAAGGATTTTCTCTCTTTTTGCCGCACGAACCTCTCCTATGAGAACAACAAACGATTGGCAATTCTCTATAAAGGAAAGCTGCTGCAAAAAGAAAATGTCTCTTACACTACCGCAACTTTAGAAGATCTCTTGAAAAACACGAAATATACCACCGCCGATGAAAAAATCGAAAAGCCAGTGGCTGAAGAAAAAATCACAACGGAAAGCGAACCACCACCAATGGAAAAATAAGCAGGATCAACCAGAGCTGTCAGATGGACATTTCTTCCATCTTCATATTGTGATAGACCTCATCGACATCTTCTAGATTTTCAAGCCATTCGATGAGTTTGAAGTTTGCGTCCATGTCTTCTTTGGAGCATTCTACCAAGTTTTTAGGAATCATCTCGAGGGTTGCCCCATCGCAGATGATCTGATTTGTTTCGATGACCTCTTTTAGTTTGCCAAGATTTTCGGCAGTTGTGGTGATCAGAAAACGATCTTCCAATGTTTCAAAATCTTCAGCACCATGGTCGCTTGCCAGTAAAAAGAGCTCCTCTTCCAATGCATGTTTTTTTAACACCTCAAGAACTCCTTTACGTTCGAAGTTATAGCTCACCGAGCCGGGCGTTGCTATCGTGCCACCGCATTTGTTGGTCGCGATGCGAATCTCAGAAGAGGTGCGGTTTTTATTATCCGTCAAAGCCTCAACAATGATCCCCACGCCTCCGTAGCCATACAGTTCATAGGTAACTTCACTAAAATCGCTCTGGTCGGGGCTTGCCGCTTTTTTGATGTTGCGTTCGATGTTTTCATTTGGAAAATTGGCACTCTTTGCCTTTTGGATGACGATTCTGAGCTTAGCGTTCGACTTGGGATCCGATCCCCCTTGCTTCACTGCGCTAATAATCTCTTTTGCAATATGAGAAAACTCCTTTCCCTTTTTCTGATCTGACTTTTCTTTGCGCCGTTTGATGTTGGCCCATTTGCTATGACCTGCCATAAGATGTCCTCATTCTAGAGAATTTTCTGCTTAAAATATTTACCACGATACATGCCATTTTCTTTGGTAAAATGTCTTTGAAAGCCGCATGTCACAAACCCTAGCCTGTCATAGAGAGAAATTGCCGGATTTCCCTCATACACCTCAAGGCAGAGAATCTCCAGTTGAAATCTCTCTTTTGCCAATTTCATGAGCTCCGTTAAAAGAATGGTGCCGACCCCCTTGCCTCGATGTTCTTTTGCCACAATAATAGCAAATAGGCATTGATGGGCCATTTTACGATAGGGCTGCAAATAAAGATTTGCAATACCACAGGGAATATCATCATACACTGCAGTCAAGACAGCCTGAAACCGTGCATATCCAATACAGACCGATGCAGCATCCTCAATTTCGCGCGCATCGCTCATGGGGAACCAGCGCAAAACATCAGGATCGCTCATCCATTCCACTAGATATTTTTTATCCTCTGCCACACTAAAACGAGTCTTCAACTTTTCCACAAAACCTTCAAAAAGTATGTTCTACAATAATTCTTGCTAGGTACCCTGTTGGATTTTTTACAAAACGCTCTTGATAATCAATCTGCTGAAAAGAAAATTTTTTCTCCAGCAAAGGAAGGAGCGGGCATCCTTCATACACATCTGCATAGACGCTCTCGAAATGGAAATAATTCTGTGCCAAGTTCAATAGATTTTTGACCATAGAACTCCCCACCCCTTTGCGTCGCATCTCGGGTGCTACGACCAGATAAAAGCTGCACTGGTGTGCCACTTTTTTGTAGGGCAAAAGAAACAAAGTTCCAACAGCTACGGGGACACCCTGTGCAGTTGCAGTCAAGCTAGAACGAAAGCGAGAAAAGCCAATCCAGTTTTTGGCAAACTCTTCAATTTCTCTCGGAATGGATGGGGGAAACCAAATATGGGTAGCAGGGTCGCTCAACCATGCATGCAGTGGATGGAAATCCTCCATCTGACTATAGCGAATATCAAAAGAAACTTTCTCTTCCATTTAACCAAATTCCTTCAAAAAGGCGGCCACGAAATCATCGATCTCACCATCCATCACCGCCTGAATGTTGCCCGTTTCGCATTTGGTGCGCGTATCTTTGACTAATGTATAGGGCTGAAATACATAATTACGAATCTGGCTCCCCCATGCAATCTCTTTTTTTTCTCCACCCATTTGTTCAAGAGCAGCTTCTCTTTCCAACACCTCTTTTTCATAGAGCTTGGAGCGCAACATTTTCATGCAGGTTTCTTTATTCTGTAGTTGACTGCGTTCGCTCTGTGAAGAAACCACAATGCCCGTGGGCAGGTGAGTAATGCGCACCGCCGAATCGGTACGGTTTACATGTTGTCCTCCAGCACCAGAGGCTCGGAAGGTATCGATACGCAGATCCTCTGGTTTGAGCTCCACTACAATCTCTTCATCGATGATCGGAGTTATGTCGACCGATGCAAAGCTCGTGTGCCGCTTGGCATTGCTATCAAAGGGAGAAATGCGCACCAAACGGTGCACTCCTTTTTCCGATTTGCAAAGACCATAGGCATCATTTCCGGTAAAGCGGAATGTGATGTTCTTCACTCCAGCAACCTCGCCATCGACGCGATCGATGATATCTACCTTCCATCCCTTTCTTACAGCATAGCGTTGATACATTCTTCCGAGCATTTCTGCCCAATCACAGGCTTCCGTGCCACCAGCCCCGGCATTAATGCTCAAATAACAGCTATTGTGATCCATCTCTTTGGAAAGCATTTTGCGAAGCTCTAGGGTGCCAAGCCTTTTCTCAATCAAGTCCATCTCTTGCTGCAACTCTTCCAGAAATGCTTGGTCTTTTGTCGCTTCTGCTTCGGGATAGATCTCCTTCAAAAGGAGAAATCTTGTACTAACTTCTTGAAAAGGTAGTGTCCAGGATTTGAGTTCATTGCACTCTGTGACACACTTTTGTGCGGATGCAGAATCCTCCCAAAAGTGGGGATCCTCCATCTTTTTTTCTAGTCGCTTGACCTCGGCCTCTTTCAACGCCAGGTCAAAGAAACCTCCGCATTTGATCGAGTCTCTTCTCTATGTCTGCTATTTTTTCCACATTCATTCTATTTTCCTTTCTTTCAGCGAGTATCTACAAAGTAAAAAAAACCTTTATTTAGGAAAATGAATTTTACACAATTATCAATTTATTTCATTGCATTTCTTCTTCGATTTTTTTCTTTACGAAAAGAGAAAAAGCATGTAAGGTTTTTTCCTTTTAGGAGATGCATTGAATGCGCAATACTACACCTTGTGAGGGTGATTCCCTAAGACAAGTCGTAATGCAAAAGTGTGTGTATTTTGCAACTGCTGCGCAAAAAACAGCTATTGCGATTGCTCATTTCGTACAAAATATTTGGAAGTCGCTGCTGGATCAGATTTTCGCCATTAACTATCAAAAAATATATGAGTGGGGTTGCCCACTCTGCCAAAACTGTGTAGCAGTTATTACAAAGATTTGGAGCCAACTCTCCTCTACAATAAGCACCTTCTTTGCCTCTCTGCATAACCCGTTCATTCTTGGATTTGGTTGCGGAGCTGTTGTCTCCTTACTATTGATTTGTGGAGCTCTAGCCTATTTTTACGTTGGCACTGCTGCTCCTGTAGCTCCTCATTGAGATTCTCAAAAAAGCATATATACACAAAGAACTTGGAAAATCGGTTTTTGGCGTGCTCCAGAAGCCGATTTTCCAAGTTCTTTGCGTATAAGAATTTTTTTCCAAACTTTTGCTTTGACTATAATACCCCCATAGCGATAAAAGTGAAAATTAGCGTATTTTATTTACTTTGACCTCAAAGGAGAATGAGTCATGATAAAACAAAAGCAATCCAAATTCATGCAGCCAATGAAAGTCAGCGAAGAGTTGGCAGCAATCGTTGGCAAAGGCCCTATGCCCCGAACAGAAGTTACAAAAAAATTATGGGCATATATCAAAAACAATAACCTTCAAGACAAGAAAAACAAGCGCAACATCAATCCTGATGAGAAGCTCGCCAAGGTTTTTGGAGGAAAAAGTTCCATTAACATGTTTGAAATGACAAAGAAAGTTAATAAGCACCTCTCATAAGATCGAAAAAATATTTTTCAAAAACCCAAAAACAAAACCTTGTTTTTGGGTTTTTTCTTTATTACAATAGTAGCCTATCAATTTTATTAAAAACGCATGACAGACAAAAGACCCTTCATTTCCCTCATCCTGCTTGGAGGAGGCCTAGGAAAACGCATGGGAAAGAGTTTCCCTAAGCAATTCCTTGCCCTCAAAGGAAAACCTCTCATGCTGCACAGCTTCGATGCATTTCTCCATTTTTCTTTCATTGACGAAATGATCCTCGTCTGCCCAGAAGAGTATCGCTCTCTTTTTTCTTCCGACAAAAAAAAGCAGATCTCTTTTGCAGACCCAGGAGAAATGAGGCAAGAATCTCTTGCTCGCGGCATGGAAAAACTCTTTAGTGGTTCCACACTGACGATCATCCATGATGCCGTGCGCCCTTTTATCGAAGAAAAAGCTCTTGTAGAACTTATCCAAGTTGCACAAGAGATGGGAGCCGCCACACTGGGCTTGCCCGTCACAAGCACCATCAAAGAATGCACTGCAGAAAAAGAGGTTGTGCAAACTTTGCAAAGAGACAATCTTTGGGAGATCCAGACTCCGCAGGCCATCAAAACCCCACTTTTAAAAGAAGCTCTCTCCTTGGCTAAAAAAAACCACTCTTTGGTTACCGACGATGTATCTCTCGTTGAGCTGATGCAACAAAAAGTCAGAGTTGTGATGGGGTATCACCATAACATCAAAATCACCTATCCCATGGACCTTTTTTTCGCAGAACAAATATATGAACAAAAAGAAAAAAAAATATAAGCTCACGATCGGCTACGACGGAACCAACTATTCGGGATGGCAAACGCAGACCGACAAGGTTATCTCGATCCAATCGCTGATTCAAAAAGCTTTAGCGACCGTTCTTAGAGAAAAGGTTTCTCTCATTGGCTCTGGAAGGACAGATGCTGGAGTGCATGCTCTTGCTCAGATTGCTCATTTTTCCACGCACGTGGCTTTTGAGGTGAGCAAATTACGCCACAGTCTCAACTCTCTTCTTCCCAAAGATATTCGCATCCATCTTCTCGAAGAGGTGGATAGCAGTTTTCATGCCCGCTATTCTGCTACGGGGAAAATCTATCATTATCATTTGCATCTTAGCGCTGTGCACAACCCTTTTTTAAGGCTCTACTCCCTGCACATTCCCTACCCATTGGACCTTTCCCTTCTCAAACAAGCTGCCCTTGGTTTTATCGGAACCCATGATTTTTCTTCTTTTGCAAATAACGCAAAAACAGGAGCCGCCGCAAAAAATGCCACGCGCACCATCCAAAGGCTCGACGTCGTTGAGGAAGAAAACGGCCTGCGTCTCGAATTCGAAGGCAATGGATTTCTCTACAAGATGGTCCGTAATATCGTGGGCACTCTTCTCGAAATCGCAACCAAAAAAATGAAGATCGAAGCTATTTCTCCTCTCTTTGCCGCCAAAGACCGAAGGCGTGCGCCCGGCGCCGCTCCTGCTAAGGGCCTCTTCCTAGTAAAGGTGCATTATGGAGCAACTCAAGCGCCCAAGTGATCATCGGGAATATCCTCAAAAGAGGGATAATGGAAGATCTCTTTGGGAAAAGTTCCTTCTATTTCCGGAGGAATAGGAGAAATCATAACAATGGTTGCTGGCGTCTGTGCCAACGCTGCAATTCCTCTGGGCGTATCCTCAAATCCAATGATGCGATCCCCCTTTTTCCCATAAAGAGTGATCGCGCGAAGATATCCTTCTGGGCTAGGTTTTGGCTCTAGATAGTCCTCTCTTGTGATCCAATGGGGGATTTTCTTTAAGGCAGGAATTGTATGCAGAATCATTTCTATCTGCATTTTCGTAGAATTGGTCACCACACACCTTGGCATTTTAGCCTTCTCGAGAGCAGTTAAGAGTTTTTCCACACCTGGCATGAGTTCGATTCTGGAGTGGGAAAGCAGCTCTTCGTAAATCTGCTTTTTTTCCGCATAGAGAACGCTCCAGTTGGGCTCTTCTTGCTGTAGCTTTGGAAAGAGATCCCAAATGGCGTAAGAAAGTGCATGCACATTGGGAGAATGCGCATAAGAACAGTAGTTGACAAAGGACCAGGGTAAATCATACCCCCTTCTCCGACACATTTCTTTATATGCTTGAAATTGAATAATTTCTGTGTTTACAAGAAGTCCATCGAAATCAAAGAGAAACAGTTGAAACTCATAAATCCATTGCATCTTTTCCCTCCCACCCTTTACTCATCGACAAAGATCTTAAATCATTTTCCTAAAATTTGGGCATAAAAACACTTCCACAAAAGAAGCGGATATCTTGACATGTTTTTTTTAAGCAATTATACACAAAGAAGTTGGAAAATCGGTTTCTGGAGCACGCCAAAAACTGATTTTCCAACTTCTTTGTGTATAAAGAAAAAAGAGGGCTGTGTTCGGAGCTTTTTCATGAATCTGAAGTACAAGATTTCAATCAACTATCTTTTTTTTGCTCCTGTTTTTCTTTTTCTTCTTGTTTCCAGCTCCGTTAATATCCTTCTTGTCGACCATCCCTTTTGCGAAACAAAAGCCTTTTTCCTGATCAATGCACTACTCCAATCGCTTACCGAAATCAGCTGCATAGTTTATCTTACCCATTTTTTTGAAAAGCACCTACCCCGCGCGCTCTTCTTTACCTATCTAGGGGTTTTGGTTCTTCTTTTGACCACACAAATCGTCGACTTTTTTTTGACCCGAATGATGGATTTGAGCATTTTTGAAGGAATTAATTTTATACGCTTTGAAACATTTTCTTCTTTTCTAGAACTTCTCAAAGCCGCAAATATCTCCCTTACTACCTGGCTTCTCATTGGTGGGTGTATTTTTGCTCTGCCGCTCCTTGGCATACTTTTTTTCAAAGGATGTGCTTTTTTAGCAGACAAAAAGCCGCTACTCATTGCGCACCAATCATTTTTTCTCCTCCTTCTCCTGCTGCCACTTTCCCTTCTCTTATGGAACACTGCACATGCATGGACCATTCATGCTAACCTCTTCCAGCCCATGCAAAAATCTCTTCCTTGGAAAACCACCATTTTTCAACCCACATCTTGGAGGCTTTCCTTCAAGGGATGCTTACGCTCAGACTTTTCTTCCTCTTCGTATCCACTGTTGAAAGAAAAAGCCAATGTCTATCTCTTCATCATCGAAAGCTTGAGAGAAGATTTTATTACCGAAGAAAATACTCCCAAGCGCTTTCTTTTCAAGAAAGAAGAGCTATCCTTTGACCTGGCGCTTTCGGGCTCCAACTCTACCCACCTTTCATGGTTTTCCATTCTTTATGGAAAATATCCTTTTTATTGGAAAAAATACAAAAAAGATGTCCTGGGCTCTCAAAGGTCTTTTCCCTATCTTTTACAACAAACAGGCTATCATACTCATCTCTACTCCGCTGCCGAACTTGCTTTTTACGGCATGAAAGAGCTTCTTTTTGGAAAAGATACCTCTCTGATTCACTCTCCCCACTTTTTTTCCCACTTACCTTCCTCGCCTTTGTGTCAATGCGACCGAGATGCCATGCAATCCTTGTGCAATGACGTAAAACAGAGCGAAAACAGGGAAAAAAACTGCTTCATCACCTTCCTCGACTCTTCCCACTTCCCCTACAGCTGGCCCGATACACGATCTCTCTTTCTCCCGCTGTCGGGCAGGTTGTCCTGCTTTTCTCCTTGTCCATCAAATGTTCGCCTGGAAAGCATCAAAAATCGCTATCGCAATGCAATCCACTGGATCGACGATCTTTTTGGAGAATTTATCAAAACGCTAAAAGAGCAAAAACTCTACGAAAACGCCGTCATTATTGTCACTGCAGATCATGGAGAAGAGTTTTTCGAACATGGACATCTCTTCCATGCCTCTGTCCTTTCTCATGAACAAACAAACGTTCCTTTGTATTTCAAACTGGGAAATACGCGAAAAAATGCGATACCTCTGCAGAATCAAAGGCTCATTTCTCACGTCGATATTCTGCCCACTCTCTTCCACTATCTTTTTAAAATACTCCCTACCCACAATCAGTTTGACGGACAATCCATCTTTGATCCCAATAAACAGCAGTTTGCGCTGTCTGCCAGATTCAATGGGAGCAGACCTCCTTACGAATTCTTTCTTCATGATGGAGAAAAAAAACTTCTCGTGCGCTTCCAATCACAAAATGCCCTATTCGAACCGGCCAAGTTAGAATTTCTTCTTCTTTCCGATCGTAAAGATGCGATCGATCTCTCGTCGAGAAAAGAGATAAAAAAGGAAGTAGACAAAAGATTTCAAAGAGCCTTTCAAAAAATTTTTCCCTCTGTCCTCTAAGAGGATCTACAAAGCGAGGGACTTTGAGAGCATATACTATACATGCAAAAGGGTTTTTAATTGCCCAATCCACTCACTTGGATGTAGAGAAGATAGGTTACCATTAAAAAAGCTTTGCAACAATGGCATCCACTCGTCGATCTGGAAGGAAGGCAAGTTGACTTTAAAAAAGTTCTGCATCTGTTGGAACCATGCATACTGAGACAAATCCGAAACATGCAATTTATTCATCAAAGGTAAGTTGGCTTTAAAAAAGTTCTGCATCTGTTGGAACCATGCATATTGAGACAAATCCGAAACGTGCAATTTATTCATCAACCGTTGCAACCACTCGCGTGGTTGCGCACCGGAAGAAGAACTACTGCCGAAATAAAAAAACAGCATGGCCAAAAATATTAACCCTTCGATACCAAGCCGCCCTTCTATTGAAGTTGTTTTTTCACCTTTTTTCTTGCTTCCGACAAGAACGTCCAAGCCCAACATCAAAGAAAACAAAGCAAAAACCTCTACTGAATTAAAACAAAGAACGCCAATAGCAAGTAGCGTTTTAAAAACACTAATAAGACGTCTTGGTATTCCTTTCTCTTCAGAGGAAAAATCTTGTAATTCTTCAAAAGCAATCATCAAACAGCTCAAAATACAAATAGGAATCGGGTGTACAAAGAAAGATCCGACACAAACAGTAGTAGCAAGAGCAACGCTTAAAAAATTTACTACCGAAGGGTCGTAGATAAATTTTCCACTACAAAAAATAGATAAAACTCCCGCAAAACCAACAACAGCCTTTTGCGAAAAAAGAGAGGAAGAAGAAAGGTAAGAAAGAGCGCGCGGTAAAAGATAAAAAACGCCGACATAAGATGCAATGGTTACTCCGAAAATCCCTACAATTCTACTGGTTACACTCACATTTGTTGCCCCTGTACCTATTGCACGGCTTTTATCCGAACCTTCTGCAGAACTTACTACTCCTCTTAACATCTTTAGCCTCTTTCTTCAGTTTTTTAATTCAATTATTATAGAAGCAAACACGCATTTTACACGAGAAATAAAAAACAACTTCGAAAATGTAGATGTTCACCTCCCGACAAAGGAGGTGAACATCCAATGCTGTCAATTTAAGGGGCTTTGCCCCTTAAAACCCCACCAAAGGACTTCAAGTCCTTTGGAAACCTAATACTGGTTTCCAAAAAAGCTCGCTCTACAGGCATACCCGTAGAGCGAGCTTTTCGGGGAAAGATCGAAAGCACAGCTCTCGAATTCTTAAGTTGACAGCATTGGGTGAACATCTACATTTTTTCTTCTAAAAAAAGAACTAATTCTTTATGGTGTCTGTTATTTATCTAAGCATTATAAATATATATAAAAAAATAAATAAAGGAATTTTACATGACAACAGACTCTTGCGCAATTAAATGTTTTTATTGTTACCCTCCCAATCACTCTCTCGATAATCCTCTTGGAGTGTTCTGCTATTTTAAAAATCAAGAAGCTCAGAAAGCTGCACAGAAATCTTCCTCAGAATCCACACCGCTTCTTTCATCGGAGGATGAAAAACCCACTTTGGTCTTCCGAAAGCTCATAACCACTCCAGATCCTTTTTTCTATGGGAATCAATGGACCCCAGATTGCCTTGGGCGTTTTGTGATTTGTCTTCTCAATCTTCTTTTCGGCCAAAAGGCTCCAGCCTTTATCGAAAACGATGAAAAGCTGCTCTTGCAAGTAGACGGCCCTACGCAAATAAGAATTTTTCACGCTTTTCCACGCTTGCCAACCCGCGAATGCGACACTAACGATTCAATAATTACATCCAAGTTCTACGAGATTCTCCATTTTTTTCCACACGCTGGTAAAATCACAATCTCAACTTCAGCAAGTGAAGAATTCTATTCATCTCTCATATCTCGCAAATCTCATCCCACAAAGTTCTGGCTGCAACATGAGGCAAACTTGTAACTTCTAAAAACAAATCATTGCTTTAACGCGAGTTTTGGATATGCCGCTCTATGAAAAAGGCAGATATTTCAGATGATTTATACACAAAGAACTTGGATTTATTTAACCTTTTGACTGCCTCCTTCTTTTTCCAGAAAGGAGAGGCTGTCTAAAATTTCAAAAAGGCCTGTTTTTCTTTCCACAAGGTTTTTATCGGGATCAAAAATAAGAAGTGTAGGCATTTGCCGGACATCATACTTCTCTGCAAGAAACAGATGCTGCTCAACATTGACTTTCAGCACCTTAATTTTTTCTTGGGAGTTTTTGATTTTTTGATCGAGAAGAAAGGAAAGACGCTGGCAGGGCGCACACCAGGTAGCATAAAAATCCACAAGAACGTATCCGGGAAACTCTTTGAGTTCTTTGCGAAACTGCTCTGTGGATGTAATCTCCACCATCTGATAGGAGCTCTTTTTTTCAGCCAGTTGCACCTTTGCAGAAGATGCCGAAAGAGCAGAAGAGCAATATGCTTCTGCTTGCAGAGCAGCTCTTGCTCCCTCTGCTGCTGCGGTAATTGCTTGCTGAAACTGTGGGTCGGCGATTTCTCCAACGGCAAAAACACCAGGATGGGAAGTTTCTTGCCCATGTTTGAGAAGGATATATCCCTCTTCACTAAGATCTAACTTCCCTTGAAAAAGTTCTGTGTTAGGAGTGTGCCCAATCGCAATAAAAACGCCATTTGTGACCAGCTTTGTTTTTTTCCCTTCAGCATTTTGCACCACAATATGGGTCACGTTTTGGCCATTGCCCTCGATGGATACAACTTGAGTATTAAAATAGACCTCTACATTTTTTTTCTTGGCAAGAGCCTCTTTTCGCTTGATCTCTTTTGCCCTCAAAGAGCCTTTCCTTACAATGCAAGTGACTTTTTCACACAAATGAGAAAGATACTCCGCATCTCCAATTGCTACGTCGCCGCTTCCAATCACAACCACCTTTTTTCCTCGATAAAAAGCTCCATCGCATGCTGCACAAAAAGAGACCCCTTTTCCCCCATACTCTCTTTCGCCGGGAATGGAAAGCATTTTGGGAGTCGACCCCATGGCGATGATCAAAGAAAAAGCTTTTCTCTCGTGCGTTTTTTGATCCAAAACTCCTTTCGTCACCACTTTAAAGGGAGCTTTGGACACATCGACCTCTACCACCTCTTCCGTCAAGAAGCGCGCGCCATAGCTTGCAGCTTGCTCTCTTATTTTTTCTATAAGAGCACTACCTGAAATGCTCTTTTCTCCGGGCCAGTTCTCCACCAAATGCGCACTGGTAAGAGCACCTCCCGCGCTCTTGCCCTCAATGACCGTAGCTTCGATCCCTCCTCTTCCCAAATATAGGGCAGAAGTAAGCCCTCCCATGCCTCCGCCTAAAATCAATACAGGAAGAATTTCACTCTCGGCATGTATTCCCAACGAACTTGGGAAATCGGTTTTTGAAGCTACGAAAAAATCTTTTAACTCCGAGTTTTTGGCGTGCTTCAGAAACCGATTTTCCAAGTTCTTTGGGCATAAAAAAGAAGGAACGATCAAAAGGGAAAGAAAAACATAGTGCAATCGTCTACACACAAAGAACTTGGAAAATCGGTTTCTGAAGCATGCCAAAAGCTCGGGGAGGGAAGATCGTAAACTATCCCATATTTCATTAATATTGGGTAGTTTACGATCTTCCAACCGCGAGGATTTTCGCGTATCTTCAAAAAACGATTTTCCAAGTTCTTTGTGCATAGACCATCGATGTTTCAACAGATGAATAACCAAACACAAATGCTGCAGTTTATTGCCTCCAAAAGAGATTGCAAGCAACTGCCATAAAATCCTGCGATACCTGTTCATTTCTACACGCTCCGGCCCTAAACCTTATCAAATCGAAGAAAAAACCTATCCGACAAAGAGGATAGTTGCAAATCTTGAGAAAAACAAGAAAAATGCTACACTCTCCAACATGTCGACAAAATTTTCTTTTAACTATCTCTATTTTGGTTTTCTTTTTTTTCTGCTCTTTTTTCTTCAAATTTTTTCTCTTCCGTTTTCGAAAGGAGGTTTTTTCTTTCTTGGAGAATCCCTTTGTCAAACAATGATCAGCGTCCTTGTCTTGATCACAATAACCTTCTGGATCGAGAAGAAATGCTCTTTTTTCTACAAGGCCTGGGTAGTTCTGCTCTTCTTTCTGCCTTTGGTCTATATCGTCGATTTTTTTCTTCTTTCCCTGATGGATGCGCCTCTTTCACATGGCATCAACATTTTTTTGGGTCAGGGGGTAGGAAAACTGTTCCTCTCTCTTCGCGCCGCCAATATCAACACCCCCATTCTTCTACTCATTGCAACAGCTCTTTTCTCTTTGCCTTTTATTGCTCTTTGGGTCGAGAGATTCACCAAAAGATTTACGCAAAAAAGACCTTTCCATCTTTCTTTTTCTCTCGTGTGCAAACTTGCGGGAGTTTTTTTCTCATTTCTTCTCTTTTTCGACCTTGCAATCACAGCAACGCTCTTGCCCTCTTTTCACAATCGCTATCAACATCGACTACCTTGGGGCACAAATCTTTTTTCTCCACATCCTCTCGCCTCAATCTCTTTTTCCTCATCTCTCAAACCCATCGAATGCCACAAATTACTTCCCCACTATAAAAAACAAACAACTCCTCTTCCCAACATCTACCTTTTCATTGTGGAGTCTTTGCGCAAAGATGCCATCGATGCAAAGACAGCGCCATCCCTTTTTTCCTTTCAAAAAGAGAATCTCGCCCTTCCTCTGACCTACTCTTCTGCGAATTTCTCTCCGATCTCCTGGTTTTCGATTTTTCATTCCATCTTTCCCTTCTACTGGAGAGAATATAGAGAGCAAAACGGAAGCCTGCCCCTTGCTCTGTTAAAGCAGCTGGGGTACAAAATTCACCTCTTTTCTTCTGCGGAACTCGAATATTTTCTCATGGACACATCCATTTTTGGAAAAGGACATGAACTGGCCGACCACTATTGCGCCATCGAACAAAGCATAGAGGTCTGTGAGCGCGATAGAACTGCTGTATCTCTTTTGAAAAATGCCATCTCTCTCGAAGAGAATAGAGAAGGAAACTGCTTTATCATTTTTTTAGATTCTACCCATTCAGAATACAGCTGCCCTAAAAATTTCCCCACACGCTTTGCACCAATGGCCGCAACCATTCCTTACCTTTTTTTGGTTCAAAGCAGATCCTCTCTTCTAGCAGTCAAAAACCGCTACTACAATGCCCTCAGCTACGTCGACTCTCTCTTTGGATCTTTTTTAGAGCATCTCAAAGAAAAAAATCTCTACAACTCATCGATCATTGTCTTTACAGCAGATCATGGAGAGGAGTTTTTTGAAGAAGAGGCTCTTTTTCATGGGACTCATCTCAATAATCCCCAAACGCGCATTCCCATTTTTTATCACTTTCCTCATCACCATTTGAAAGTCCAAACAGAGATGACATCGCACATCGACATCTTTCCAACTCTGCTCCACTTCCTTACGCAGGACCTCTCCTTTTCTTCCTTTTTTGACGGAGTTTCTCTTTTTGCCCCACACCCCTGGCCCTACATCCTCACCGTCCACCAAAATGGAGGAGAGGCTCCCTATTTCCTTTCTCTGCTCAACGCCAAAGGACGTCTGATTGGAAAACTACAAAAAAAAATCTTCCAAGCGCGGCAATTTGAAATCATCTCAGTAAAAAATTTAGAAGATCAAGAGATCGAAACAAGCAGTCCGGCCTTTCAAGAAGTCTCCAGTTATTTTTCCAACGCATTCGACCCTTTATTGCAAAAAAAATAAATTTTTTAAATTATTCCCAAACCAATTTTTCCTTATGTAAAAAAACAATTTCGGCATAAGAGATTGTCTATACACAAAGAACTTGGAAAATGCGATCTTTCAACCCCGAGTTTTTGGCGTGCTCCAGAAGCCGATTTTCCAAGTTCTTTGTGTATACATCAAAGCTTTTATTGAAAGTAGAAAAATTGTTTTTTTCAATGACAAGATCATTGCTTTCCATATAATATAAATGCAAAGAGGAAGAGCTTTGATTTCCATGCGCACAAAGGAGGGGTATGGCCGTCGACGACGCGGGATTCAGTAGAATTCGGTCGTTTTTGTGGCCCATTCACCGGTACGAGCTATTCAAATTCGTACCTATGCTTTTTCTTTTTTTTCTCGTTTCCATCAATTACCACCTTCTCCGCATTTTCAAAGACCCGCTCATCATCACAGCCCCCCATTCTGGCGCTGAGGTCATTCCTTTTTTGAAAGTCTGGGCAGTCCTTCCCTCTGCCATTCTCATGACCTATGTGTTTACAAAGCTCGCAGGACATTTTTCTCGCGAAAAGTTATTTTATTCCGTCATGGGTTTCTTTCTTCTCTTCTTTTTCCTCTTTACCATTTTCCTCTATCCCTACCGAGAAGCTCTCTATTGCGATCATTTGGCAGATTTTTTACAAGGCGTTCTTCCTTCGGGATTTAAAGGGCTCATTGCGTTGATTCGCTACTGGATGTTCTCTCTTTTTTACGTGATGGCAGAATCCTGGAGCAACATCATCCTGTCCGTGCTTCTTTGGGGCTTTGCCAATGCAGTCACTTCCGTCACAGAAGCCAAACGCTTCTATGCACTTTTTGGTATCGGAGTCAACGCGTCTGGCATGATCGCAGGCGAGTTTGGAGAATCTCTCGTCTCTCACATGGAAAACTCCACCTCCATTCCAAATTTCTTAGTTTTTTTTGGGGCAAAAACCTCCTGGGATCAGACCTTTTTCCTCTTTATGGGAATCGTGATCCTGTGTGGTCTTTTCTGCATCCTGCTCTTTCGCTGGATGAACCAGCACATTTTTACAGACGCTCCTTCATCCACCACCTCCAACTTTTCTCCTCCCAAAAAACCCAAAATGTCTCTGCGTGAAACCATACGCTACATTGCCAAATCCAGTTACCTTATCCACATTGCAATTCTTGTTCTTGCCTACAATCTAATCATCAACTTAACCGAAGTGGTTTGGAAATCACAAATGAACGAGCTCTATCGCGATCCAGGAAAATATACGGCCAATATGAGTAAAATTACCTTTTACACAGGGCTGTTGGCCACTTTAGGTTCCTATTTTCTTACAGGAAATATCATTCGCCGCCTCGGTTGGCGCTGGGCAGCTCTTGCGACTCCTGTGATCATTGGCCTTACGGGCATCGGGTTTTTCACCTTTCTCTTTCTGCGCCATTTTGATTTTGCCAGCCAGCTGATCTACTCCTTTTTAGGAGCATCTCCTTTGATGCTCTGCGTCTTTTTCGGCTCTTTGCAAAACGTGATGAGCAGATCTGCCAAATATACCGTCTTCGATAGCACGAAAGAAATGGCCTTTATTCCTCTGTCTGACGAAACAAAGTTGAAAGGAAAATCGGCCATCGACGGCATTGGCTCTCGTTTGGGAAAATCGGGCAGTTCTCTTGTCCTTCAAATTCTACTTATGTTCTTCTCCACCCCCATTGCCTGTTCTCCTTTAATTTTTATTTTAATGATCGTCACCATTTCCGGATGGATTATTTCCATTAAAATCCTCGACCGTAAATTTTCAGAACTAACCGAGCAAAAAGAAGACCCCCTGCTTCAAAAAAATCTATCCATCTCAGAAGAAACAACTTAAGAATTCACAATCCCCAATTTTTTTCGTGACTTTTTCTTGCAAATTGACTATCATCCTTTGACAAAAGAAAGAGATGATTATGATGACAGCAACAACAGCAGCTAGATCGGA
>JAJZPH010000036.1 GCA_021811265.1 bacterium | reverse complement strand
GCAAGCTAAATCTCTTTCAAAGAGATGATTATTGCTACATCTGACTGGATGGATTGTGGGACCATCGGTAAAATAATCTCTGTATCTATCATTCTCTTCGGAAAATTTAAAAAAATCTTTACATCTTTAAAAAAAAATATGCAAGAAATTTCACACGTTTTATTAAAAGCATAAAATCCTGGATCAAATCCAATTTTTGGTTTGATAAGAGGTCAACAAAATGGCATCAGCATCAAAAGAAATTCCCTGACCCTAAAATAGAACCAAAGGAGGTACTCCAGAAATCCCAGAGTCTTTTCGCGTTGTCTAACTGCTTTATTTTTTCGATGAATGTAAAACCATTACTAACAGCGGCATGTACTTTAACAATCAAGAAAAAACATTGCAAACTTTACCTTGATCCTACAAAATCAGCGCAAAGGAGCAAAAAAATCACATGGGAAAGAAACTCATTATCGTCGAGTCTCCCGCAAAAATCAAGACCTTGAAAAAGTTTTTGGGGCGTAATTATTCTTTTGAATCTTCCATCGGTCATATTCGAGATCTTCCGCAAAAAGAGTTTGGCATTGATACGGAGCATGGATTTGCCCCGCACTATGTCAATCTTGCAGACAAAAAGGAGGTCATCCAAAAACTCCAAAAAGCTGCAAGAGATGCTGAACTGGTACTGCTTGCCCCCGATCCAGATAGAGAAGGAGAGGCCATTGCTTGGCACATTACCCAAATTCTCCCCAAAACCACTCCTGTTAAAAGGATGACCTTTCATTCGATCACCAAAGATGCAGTGCTAGAAGCGCTCGAAAATACACGAAAAATCGATATGGACCTCGTCAATGCACAACAAGCACGACGTCTTCTGGACCGCATTGTGGGATACAAAATCTCTCCCATTCTTACAAAAAAGATTCGCAGGGGAAAGCAGGGAACCTCTGCAGGACGCGTCCAATCGGTTGCTCTAGAATTCGTGGTCGAGAGAGAACGCCAAATAGAATCTTTCGTTCCTATAGAATATTGGACTTTAAAAACGATTCTCCATAAAAAGCAAAATACAAAACCCATTGAAGCCATACTCTATTCCGTCGATGGGAAGAAAATCGAAAAGGAAAAGGTCAAAGAAAAAGATATTCTGCTCGTCAGCTCACAAAAAGATGCAGAGCTGCTCTCTGAGCGGTTAAAAAAAGCTGCGTTCACCGTTGCAGATATCGAAAAGAAAGAAAAAAAACGATTTCCAGTACCTCCTTTCATAACTTCCACTTTGCAACAAGAGGCAAGCCGACACTTTGGCTTTCCCGTTGCAAGAACGATGAACATCGCCCAAACTCTTTACGAGGGCGTAGACATGGGAGATGAAGGTTTGGAAGGATTGATCACCTACATGAGAACCGATTCGGTACAAGTCGCCAAGGAGGCTCTTGTGTCCGCCCGCAACTATATAAAAAATAAATTTGGAGAGAAATTTCTTCCTGAAAAAGAGATCTACTATTCTTCAAAAAAAACAGCCCAAGAAGCCCATGAAGCTATACGGCCCACTAACCTTTCTCATCCTCCTGAAAAGATCCAATCATTTCTCACTCCCGATCAATTCAAAATCTACTCGCTGATCTGGAAACGCTTTATCGCCTCTCAAATGAATCCTGCAATTTACGATACAGTCAGCGTGGAGATCGCAACAGACAACCATCTCATACTTAAAGCCTCGGGTTCTACGATTCGATTTTCTGGATTTTTGAGCGCTTATGAAGAAAAGACAGATAAACTATCTGAAGAAGACAAAGAAAAATCGCAAATTCTGCCTCCTCTCGAAAAGGGAGAGACGCTTTTTTTGAAAGAAGTCGATCCCATCCAATCCTTTACCAAACCACCACCTCGCTATACAGAAGCTTCTCTTGTCAAAGAGCTGGAAAAATCGGGTGTAGGCCGTCCTTCCACCTATGCTTCAATCATGAGCAAAATCCAGAGCCGCGAATATACGACAAAAGAAAAAAACACCCTCAAACCAACCGAGCTTGGCAAAATCATTGCCCAAATGCTGGAGGAAAATTTTAGAGCCATCATCGACCCTGGTTTTACTGCTGCCATGGAAGATGATCTAGAGCTTGTGGCCGAAGGCAAGAGAAATTGGAAAGAGCTATTAGAGGAGTTTTGGAAAGAGTTTATTCCTATGGTAGAACGCGCGGCCAAAGAAGCACTCGTTCCCAAAATTATGACCGATGTTCCCTGTCCAAAATGTAAAAAACCCCTGCAAAAAATCTGGTCAAAAAATAAATATTTTTATGGCTGTTCCGACTATCCTACTTGCGACTTTACGGCGCCATTAGAAGCCCTGGAATTCAAAAAAGAGGATTATCCAGAAGATTTCGACTGGGAGCAAAAATGCCCCATCTGCAAATCTCCCATGACTCTACGCCATGGACGTTTTGGCCCTTTTTTAGGCTGCTCCAAATATCCCGAATGTAAGGGCATTGTCACGATTCCCAAGAAAGGAGAAACTCTCACTGCTGCTAAAAAACTTCCCAAGTGCCCAGCGATTGGATGCGAGGGACAGCTTCTTTCTAGAAGATCTCGATTCGGCAAAATCTTTTACTCTTGCTCTCTTTTTCCCGATTGCGATGTGATTGTCAATGACATTGCCGATCTGGAAAAAAAGTATCAAAACCATCCAAAAACTCCCTATCAGAAAAAGGGCAAAGGCGGAAAAAAAGGATTTTCTCAAAAACGCACTTTCCAGCTTTCTGAAGAACTTGCAGCTGTTGTTGGGGAAAAAGAGCTTTCGCGAAGCGATATTTTAAAAAAACTTTGGGCCTACATCAAAACCCACAAACTCCAAAATCCCAAGAATAAAAGAGAAATCGTTCCGGATGAAAAATTGTCCAAAGTCTTTGGATCGAAGGAAGGGCTCGATATGATGCAGCTAGCAAGAGTTTTGAAAAATCATCTAAAATAAAAAGAGAGTGCAAAAGCGCACATGTGGCGTTATACACAAAGAACTTGGAAAATCGGTTTTTGGCGTGCTCCAAAAATCGATTTTCCAAGTTCTTTGTGTATAAACCATGCGCTGCAATTCTCTAGTACAACTGTCTTTTAATTTGTTTTTTATGCCTCTTCTCTTAAAAAAAAGGTCTTTTCGGGATTTTTTTCTCACATTTTTACTTGGATTTTTTTCCATTTACCTATTTCTTGGCAACTTTACTCGTTTGATCAGAACAGAGCTTTTTGACAATAACCTATCTCTTTCTGAAATCCTCTTATACTTGATTTGCTTTTGTGCATATCCTTATACCTCGAAACTAAAATCCAAAAATTTTTCTCTTCTTCTCTTAAGTCTTTCCATTCTAGCTTCTAATCTTTGGGGGATAATGTTGCATGGATTTGATCTTAAATCTTTTATCTATTCGATTCGACTCATTGCAATGATCTTTTCCGCTACTGTTTTGGGAAAAATTGCATTTTTAAGATACGGCAATGATTTGATCTCTTTTTTTCATTTTTTTCTAAAAACCTACGCCATGACAACACTTCTGGGATTTCTTATTTTTTTTACATTTATATCTTCTGAGGGGTTGTGGGTCTTTCTTAAAAAATTCCACATTGTTTTTTGGGGAGACCCCCATATAAAACGATTTGTTTCTCCTTATTTTGATCCCAATTTTTATAGTGCCATCGCCTGTATCCCCCTCCTTCAGTCTCTACTTTTGAGGCAATATACGAAAAAAAATAATTATTATTTTCTCTCCTTTTTCTTTCTTCTTTCCATCCTCCTTTCTTGGTCTCGAAGTGGAATCGCAACGCTTGCATTTCTTTCCTGCTGCATCCTTTTTTCATTTCTGAAATCTTCACAATTTTTCAAAATTTATCCCTCTCATTTCGGCTACACAATTTTTTCTCTTGGCTTGTTGATGCTCCTACCCTTTTTCTTCATGGATCAGATAAGTTTTTTTCTCGACCGATTCCTTCACATGAACTCTGATGATTCTGCTCTGGGACGTCTTTTTTCGTTTCAACTTGGCTGGGATTTGTTTCGAGAGCATCCTTTATTCGGTGTGGGGTATAACTATTTATCCATTTTTTCTACGCAATACTCATCCGTTGATTCTTCTCTTTTATCCACGTTGGTCTACTTTGGACTAATCCCTTTTTTGACAGCTTTTCTTTTGTTTTTTTTCTGGTCTTACAATCATTTTCATGCAATTAACGCTATCAAAAAAGAAAATCCATTTTTGCATCGTTCGTTTCGATTGTTTTATTGCTACTTGTGCATCATCGTTTTCTTTTCTTGTCATTTCAACAATCTGCTCTATTACCAATTTTGGCTCATTCCCATGATTTCAATTTTTTCCTATTTCTCGCAAAGCATCCAGTCGTTGACTTCTCTTAGGAACTGTCCAAGAAGAAATACGCTTAACGAAGTTTGATCCTCGAAGAGGATCTTCCCATTATTCTTTTAAGGAAAAAGCCCCGTCCTTACAAAAGCTGCCGCAATCAATTTCCAACATTTCGAAACCCATATCTTCCAGATTCTCCACCCTTGCTACTTGATGGGGAAGAAGCGAAAACGTTGCGCCGATTGTCAAAATTTTCTCCACTCCTGCGCTTTGCACACAGGCTTTCCCGCTACTTGCTATGAAATGACGTATACCTCCTCCTTCGCTTTCTTCAATGGAAATCGTGGAAAATGCAGGAAGGATGTGTGAAAAAATTCTGTAATTTTTGTCTTCTTTCAAGACCTCTTTTGCTTGGTTTTCAAAAGGAGAAGAGAGCTCAGACCTTTCTTTTTGTCCTCTTTTCTGCAGCTCTTTTATTAATTCTTTTACTTTTTGTGATTCTCCTTTCTTGGCCATGAAAAGAGCGTCGGGAGTTTCCACAATAAGCACGTCGCGAAGTCCAATCGTAGAAATGAGTCTTTTTCCTCCAACGATAAGGCTATTTGTTGTATCGATATCCACAACATTGCCCACTTTCACATTGGAATTTTGATCTTTGTCCAAAACATCATATACACTATCCCAAGAACCCACATCGGACCAGGAAACAGGAAGGGGACAGAGAAGAATGTTTTTAGTCTTTTCCATCACAGCGTAATCAATGGAGATTTCGGGCATTTGATCAAAGGCATGAAAAAGATCCAAGTAGCTCCCCTGTGCAGTTGAGTAGATGTGCGGAACATGTGTTTTGATTTCTTTCCAAAAAATTTCAGGAGTAAAAAAGAAAATGCCCGCATTCCAATAATAGCTTCCCTCGAAAAGATACTGCTTGGCTTTTTCCTGGTCGGGTTTTTCTACAAATTTTTCCACCTCGAAAAGAAAGCTGTTTTTTTTCTTTCCAACCCGAATGTATCCATACCCAGTGTCGGGACGATTGGGCAGGATGCCAAAGGTCACGATTTTATTTTTGATCTTTTTCTCTTTTACCCTTTCAAGAAAAGAAAGGAAAACCTCTTCGGGACTGATCAAATGGTCGGAAGGAAGCACGAGAATCGAACTATCTGATTTGGCTCCCAGTTTTTCTTCGATATAGTGCACCGCAAGAGCAATTGCAGGTGCGGTATTTTTTCGATAGGGCTCCACTAATATACAAATTTTTCTATCGGGGTCAATTTGCGCAAGCTGCTTTTCCACAAGATGGGCATAATGCGCATGAGTGACTACTAAAATCTTCTCAACAAACTTACAATTTACAAAACGCTTGACCGATTTTTGCAAAAGAGATTCCTGATCTTTAAAAACCAAAAACTGCTTTGGATAATCCTGTCTTGAAAAGGGCCAGAGTCTGGTTCCTCCTCCGCCTGCCAAAATCACAACTTTCATAGGCCCTCTTGAAAAGTTTCTATTTTTTGATCTACAAACTCTTTGAACTCTTTTTTGAACCGCGCGGTCGAAAACTTTTCGGCGTGCTGGCGTATGCGAAAGGGATCAAACGTTTTTTCTTCAAATATTTCTACAGCTCGAATCAATGAGTCTACTTGTTGCTGCGGAAAAAAAAGACCCGTTTCTTCTTCGATAACCGTTTCCTTAACAGCCCCTTTGCCAAAAGCAATCACCGGAGTCCCGCATGCTTGCGCCTCTAAGGGTAAAATGCCAAAATCCTCGACAGCTGCAAAGACAAAGGCTTTAGCCTTTTGGAGATACTCTTTCAAAACAGGATCGGGCTGATAGCCTAAAATCTCGATGTTTTTTCCAGCTTTTGTTTGCACTTTTGCAAAGTCTGGCCCATTTCCAATGACAACCAGTTTTTTATTCGGCATTTTGGAAAAAGCCTCAACAATCAGATCCATTTTCTTGTAAGGCACCATCCGAGAAGCCGTGAGGTAAAAATCTTCTTTTTGAGGGCAAAAAGTAAATTTTTCCACATCCACAGGAGGATAAATTACCGTAGCTTTTCTCCCATAAATTTTTTGTATTCTTCTGGCTACAAACAGAGAAATTGCGCTATAGACATCAACCCGCGAAGAAGAGTGTAAATCCCACATCCTCATATAATGCAAGATCATCTTGGCCAATTTACCCTTCCCCCCACTTTGTAAATCTGCTTCATGCAAGTATTGATGATACAAATCCCAGGCATACCTCATGGGAGTAAAACAATAACAAATGTGCAGCTGCTCTGCATGGGTCAACACTCCTTTCGCCACAGCATGTGAAGTAGAAATCACTATCTCGAAATCGGAAAGGTCAAATTGTTCAATTGCCATTGGGAAAAAGGGTAAATAGTAACGATACTGATTTTTGGCAAAGGGAAACTTTTGAATGAAGGATGTATGAATTTCTCTTTTTGCAAAATAGCTCTCTTGCAGTTTTTTTTCATCTCGAACCAAGCAGTAAATGGGAGAGGGAAAAAGTTCATGAATAGATTGTAAAACTTTTTCTCCTCCGCCAATCCCTACAAGCCAATCATGAACAAGCGCTGTTTTCATGCAATAAATCCTCGATAAGGGCAAGATGTTGCTCAGCGCTTTTTTTCCATGAAAATTGTAACACCCGCTTGTTTCCTTTCTCAATCAAACTTTTTCTCAAGTCAGCACCTTCAAGCACTCTTTGCATCGCATCTTTAATTGTCAGAGGATCATGGGGATCCACGTAAAAAGCAGCATCTTCACAAATTTCAGGAATACTTGCAATACGAGAAGCAATGACAACACAAGAGCTCGCCATTGCTTCTAATGGAGGCAATCCAAACCCCTCATAAAACGAGGGAAAAACCAGAGCCAGAGATCGGTGGTATATTATCGGAAGATCTTCATGCGGCACGTCATTAAGCCATAATACCTTATCTCGAATATTTGCAAATTGCCGCATAAGCGCTTGCAACAATGTTTCAAAATCTTTGCCTACAATGACCAAAAAAACATCCTTTTTCTCTTTTGCAAGAAGATCAAATGCTCGAAAAAGGCCAGAAAGATTTTTATGAGGTTTTACATTTCCCACAAACAGGAAATACTTTTGAGGAAGAGAGGCCCTCTTTGAAAATTCATTTTTCTTTATCCTCTCAGAATAATGTTCCGCATCAACGCCACAATGAATCACAGAAACCTTTTTTCTCTCATGTGGAAAAAATTTCTCTATTTCTGAAAGTGTAAAACAAGAAGCGGTAATAACCCGATCGGCTCTCCGCATTGCTTGAGAAATTACCACCTTTGCATACAACTTTTTTTTCAAACTCAAAGTAGAAAAAAAGGCCAAATGATAAAGATCATGAATGGTTGCCAGCCTCTTCTTTGCCCGAATGGGAAAAAGCGGCGCATTGAAGTGGGGAGACCAGAAAAGATCGCACCAAGGAATCAGACATGGCAGATGGATTTGCTCTTTTACGGAATAGATCGGATCTTCGCAAAAAATAAGAGGATAGGAGATAAGCCAAGGACAGGTTTTCAGAGAAACTCGAGAAACGATCAAGGACAAACGCAACCTTTCGGCCAAAAGGGGGATAAGATTCCTCAGGTAGGTTCCAATGCCGGAGTGTTCGATCATACGAGCATCGACACAAATTTTTCTCATCTGCAATGTGTTATCCATACAAAAAAGCTACTCTCTTCACAAGAAAAAGCCAAATCTAAAAATAAATTTTTTGATTTATTTCAAACGTCTCTTTACAATTTTTTTCTCACAGGAGGGGTCATGAAAAAAATCATTCTCTGTTGTTTTTTTGCGCTTCTATTTTTTGTTTTAGGAGCATTAAACCATTGCGAAGAATATCGACATCTCGATGGCTTGGCTTTACAATCAGGGGCTGATAAAGCTTCGAATTACCATAATTATACGGAAGTCTATGCACAATATTTTGCACCCTTCAAAGAACGTCCGATCAAGTTTTTAGAAATTGGAATTTTTCAGGGAAATAGCGTGAAATTATGGGAGTCCTATTTTGCACAGGCCGATCTACATTTCATCGACATTACTTTTGCAGCAGTTCAATATTTTTCCAAGCGCTCCCACTATCATTTAGCCAATCAGGAAAATCCTCTTGATTTAGAGATTGTAGCTCGAGAAGCAGGAGGCAATTTTGACATCATTCTCGATGATGGTGGTCATACGATGAACATGCAGATCGTTAGCTTTCAAACGCTCTTTCCGCACCTAAAAAGTGGAGGCATGTATATCATTGAAGACCTGCACACCTCCTATTGGCCCTCTCATGGGGGAGGAGGCGACAAAACTACAATTTCTTTTTTAAAAGGATTAATTGATGAGTTGAATTTTGTGGGAAATCACACAACACGTGCAAGCCATCGCAATCTCGAGCCCTCTCTTCTCAACAGTCTCTCACAATACCAAAGAGAAATTGCGTCGATTCATTTTTACGATAGCCTGGCAATTATCATTAAAAGATAATCGATTTGCCTGTTATCGTCTTTTTCTATTGACGCTGAACCACGCTCTTCATAGATTAGGATGCAGGACAGAAAAAAGATGAGCTTTTCATGAAATTGATGCAACTGCATCGGTGGAAATCAGATCCATTGTGGTCCTTGTTTTTTGAAAAAAAGCGAGTGTTGCTGGCAGCGATCATTTTGCTATTGAACCTAACAGCCGCTCTTTTTGAAGGTGTTTCTTTTGGGGCTATTCTTCTGGCATTTTCTTCGCTCAACGGCATTGCATCATTGAATATATCCTCCTATCCTCTGCTTCGCAACCTTCCACTGCAAAATATTTCTCAGAATTATGTTTTTGTCCTATTTGTCATTTCCGCCGTTATTCTTCAAACATTTCGAAGCGGCGTTAGCTATGCTGCCCAATACCTTTCAGCGAAATTATCGTTGAAAATCCAAATGGATGCCCAAGCAAAGGTATATCAGCAAATTTTGCAGTTTAGCTTCCCCTTTGTCAGCCACTATAAAGTTGGCGATCTGATCAAATATGCAGATGCCCCAGCAACGGTTATTCCTCCTCTTTTTTTCAACGTCAATCAGATCATGGTTTCTTCCTCCATGATCATCGTTGCAATGGGGATGATGTTGTATTTGAATACTCCCCTAACCTGCGTCGCCTTTTTTTTATTTTCTCTCTTCGGCTTTTTGCAACGAATTATCATTCGAAAAATTATTGAATTTTCCAAGAATCTTTCCGACCACGTCACAGAATTTTCAAAACATGCAGTACAAAGTCTCTATGCCATTCGAGCCATTCATACATTTAATCGGCAAGAAACTATTTTTAAAAAAATTGTAGGCACATTGAAAGAGATTGTTTTTTCAAGCCAAAAGGTCAATCTTTGGAATAATGCGATCCCTGCAATCAATGAAATCGTAGGTATTTTATTAGTTGGGGTTCTTTTGGTTTTTGGAGCCTTTTTCTTTAAAGACTCTTCTAAAAACTTCCTGCCCATT
Source organism: bacterium (assembly GCA_021811265.1). Lineage (GTDB taxonomy): Bacteria > Chlamydiota > Chlamydiia > Chlamydiales > SM23-39 > JAJZPH01. The sequence goes on along the minus strand of JAJZPH010000036.1, from coordinate 4,630 downwards.
TTGATGACATTTCTCTTTGTTTCCTACAGGCTATCCACAAAAGTGCAATTTGTCATTGGCGGATTTGGAGGAATTGCAGTACAAATGGGTTACCTGCTAAGGCTTAAAGAAATCCTCGAAAAAAAGGATAAAGAATTTATCAATGCTCGAGGGGAAAAATTTTTTCGTTTAACCCAGGAAATTGCATTCTGTAACATTTCTTTGAGCTACTTGAAAAACAAGCGTTACGCAATTCAAAATTTTTCACTCGTTGTCCCTAAAGGAAAAATCATTGCTTTCGTAGGCGCTTCGGGCGCTGGCAAGTCCTCCATTATCGACTTAATTATTCGGCTATACGATCCTACTGAGGGAAAAATTTTAGTCGATGGGGTAGACTTACGCACTTATGAGCTTGGAAGCTGGAGAGACCAGTTAGGAGTGGTTAGTCAAGACACCTTCATTTTTAATGACTCTATCGAAGAAAACATCCTCTTCGGCAATGAGAGGGCAACCTTCGACCAGATGGTTGAAGCTGCAAAACTAGCTCATGCTCACGACTTTATCCAACATCTGCCACAAGGCTATCAGACCCTTGTTGGAGAGAGGGGATATCGCTTATCTGGTGGTGAAAGGCAAAGATTGGCGCTGGCTCGTGTTTTTTTACGAGACCCTCAAATATTAATCCTGGATGAAGCAACTAGTAGTCTGGATAGCCATTCCGAGCAACTGATTCAAAAGGCCATAGAAGTTTTTATTCAAAGGAAAAAGACTATTTTTATCGTTGCCCATCGCCTTTCTACCATATTCAAGGCAGATGAGATCATCGTCTTAAATGAGGGGCGCTTAATAGAAAAAGGGACACACCAAACACTAATAGAAAAAAAAGGATCCTATTTCAAGTTTTGGTCTTTACAATCTTCCGAAAACACTCTCAAGAAAACTAGAATCAATTTTTAAGACGTTTTATGGAAAATCCACTCATTACTACCATCATCCCAACCTTTAAACGTCCCCATCTACTCAAAAGGGCGCTTGCAAGCGTTGTCAAACAAACATACACCCAGTTTCAGGTATGCGTTTATGATAATGCCTCCAACGATGAAACCAAAGAAGTTGTCCAAGAATTTATCAAAACAGACTCTCGAGTAAAATACTTTTGCCATCCTCAAAACATAGGAATGATGGCCAATTATCAATATGCCCTTTCTCGTGTAACAACCCCCTTCTTCTCTCTGCTTTCTGATGACGACCTTTTATTTCCCTGTTTTTATGAAGCCACTTTGCGAGGATTTTCACAATTTCCCGAAGCCTTTTTTTCTGCAACATCTGCCATCATTATGACTCCCGAAAAAAAAATAATCAGGGTTCCTTTGGACCTTTGGGAAAAAGAAGGATTTTTCTCTCCTCCCGATAGTCTTTACGAAATGATCTCTCGGTATCCTGTACCTACTTGTATTATTTTTCGACGCGAAGTTTTGGACCATACTACCATTGATGCAGCCAACTGCCTCGTTTGGGATTGTGACTTTCTGCTGCAAATTGCCTCTCGTTTTCCGATTTTCGTATCTAAAGAGCCCACAGGAATTTTTATGCAGCATACATCTTCTTTTTCCTCTTCTCAAAGTTATGCCCTTTGGAGAAATTCTTTCAACAAACTGAAGGAAAACTTTATCAATCGAAGCACTTTATCAAAACAGATTACGAACAATTGTGTTTGCCTCTTTGACAGAGAAATCAAACAAATAGACAGAGGATCTATTCTCTCCAGCTTATTTAAGAAAAATTTTAAAAAATCTTTTATTTATGCGCTTCGATACAAAAAAAATCACAGAACAAGCATTCTGTCTTATCTTTTCTTACTTGCAACACTTGCCTGCCTCATTTTTCCTCCTGCTTTATATTTCATCCTGTTGCTTAAAAAAATCAGAAGTTTTTTTCTAAAAAAACCTTTGCCTTCCAATAATATTTCTCTCTATGAGCGGCATGCTAAGGATCTGTGAAAAAATAAAATGAATTTATTGTCAATCGAATCGCTTTTTTTCCACTCACATTAGCTAATTTTATTATCGTCCAAGTTTCACGTTGTCGTAGCAGGCGCTGGGGCTGATGGAGTCGGATGTTGCTGCGTTGTCTCTCGTTCAAACTCATTACCAATAGCATCAGCTACAGCAGTAGTAGCATCAAGTTCATCGTCAAAAGTTGCACCATCGTCAAGAGTGGAGATTGGTACTGATCCAGCAGCTGCCGTTATCAATACAGAAGCGGCAGCAGAAGCAGGGCCTTCTGGCGCTGGAGTCGGTACCCCTGCAGCTGCAGTTGGAGTTGTTGAAGTTGAAGCAGCAGCGGGAGCAGGTGCTGGCAGGGGCGTTGCTGTAAGGTGAGCAAGAACTCTTCTCAAATTGTGTAAAACCTGACCCAATTGTGCATGGTCTTCTTCAGTCATATTATGAAGATCATAAAAATCTTCATCAATTTTATTTCGCAGCACATTAATTATTCCGTTCGCTTCTCCGTGGTTAGCTGCTACCTCTTCTAGAATAAAATCACGCACCTCTGGAGTAAGCCACTCTGCGCGTGTTCTAAGCAAGCGGTTCATTTCCTCATTCCATCGAGAAAAATAGGTTAAGTCGCATTCTCGTGCTCGTTCCAAAGTAATATGACCATCTCTTCTAGGAGAATTGTTCCCGTCAGGATTATCCGTTACCCAACGCAAAAGTCTATCCATCTCATAACTTTGACCATTAAATGTTACAGGAATAACTGGAAAACAGTCGGTGATAGGACATACAAGCCTTCGATCTACTCTGCCAACAAAATTTTGCAGTCCTTCAAAATGGGCTCGCATTGCATGCGTCGCCCTTTCTTGTACGGAATGAATGAAGTCCGGTGAAGTTCGAAGAGCAGTGAGTTCATACACATATCTGCGAGTATACCCAAAAGCAAACCCTCCAAGAGCAACGGCTCCAACAGTTGCAATTTTTTGCCATAAAGTTTTTCGCGCTACCCAAGACATAGCAACTCCTACAAGAGGAGCAGTGGGAGCAACCACAGGAGCAGCTACCATAAGAGCCCCGCAAGCAACACCTCCTACAACAGCATCGATGACAGCTTCCTTCGTCGCACGTTGTTTTACCTGTATGTTTATTCTTATGATAATAGGATCATTTCGTTGGACCCATCGCATCCGATCAAGTGTGCCTAAAACAACGGAATTAGATCTTGTAATTTGTCTACTAACACTTTCAGCCCCATGCACACCACCACGCAAAGAAGCTACCTCTTCATTTTTCCTTGCAATGAAATGTGCTGCATGCTGCTCGAGTGGATCAGGTGGCCTTGTGGTCATAACTTTTTCTCCATTATTTGCACGTTTTTAAGAACATCGCCACAATTCCTAAAATGGAAATTGCAACAACGGCTATTCGAATCTCTTTTGTAAAAAAAAAAACGAACAACAATAGGTACTGCAACACAGGCGACAGCTGTCGCTACAGCTGCTACCGGATGCTTTCCTATTCCATTAACGCCCCGAACAACACTACCTGCTACTGCCTGTGGATACTTCTTCATCTCCATAACATTCCGTGCTAGAGCATGAACTTTATTCGCAATGATGGGCGCATTTTTTTTCCACTTTCTCGAGACATATTCCTTAACATCACGAGGCGCATCCGCAAGCACTGTTAGGCCGTAGAAGAGGTAGAGAAGTGGCAAATCAGCATAACTAATTCTTTTCATCGTTTCATCCCACTCTTCTTGATCCCTTTCAGTGTCGAGTTCTCGCGAAACTTGATCGAAAACCTCAAAAGCTTGCTCTTCTGTATAGTCTCTGGCAGGATATAAATCGGTCAGCAATCTCTCTCCTCGCTCACCCATTAAACTAGCAATTATTTTGTCCTTTAGTCGGGCCATCCTAGGAGCTCCCAGTCGCTCAGACAAAAATTGAGAAGAAAAAAATTTTTCAAGAGAATCGATTCGTTCAGCTTCAATAGCATGGCGCATGTCATCTATACCTTGAGCCCTCTCAGCTTCTTCATCAGGAGAAAAAATAACTCGTGCCACCCGATCGACAATCAACATCAACCGCTCTTCGCTTCGAACCTCTCTAAAAAAGGATAGATAAACTGGATATCTTTCTGGAGCTTGATCTCTTGCCGCTACAACACCATGCGTCATAATTTCTCCTCACTAAAGTTAGTGTGTCACTAATACTCTTGCCGCGTCTTCAAAATTTTAATTGAAGCAATTACAGCATTTTTTATTAATTTTTTGATAGAAAATTTTACACATTTGTCTACTAACACTTTCAGCCCCATGCACACCACCACACAAAGAAGCTACCTCTTCATTTTTCCTTGCAATGAAATGTGCTGCATGCTGCTCGAGTGGATCAGGTGGCCTTGTGGTCATAACTTTTTCTCCATTATTTGCACGCTTTTAAGAACATCGCCACAATTCCTAAAATGGAAATTGCAACAACGGCTATTCGAATCTCTTTTGTAAAAAAAAAAACGAACAACAATAGGTACTGCAACACAGGCGATAGCTGTCGCTACAGTTGCTACCGGATGCTTTCCTATTCCATTAACGCCCCGAACAACACTACCTGCTACTGCTTGTGGATACTTCTTAAACTCCATCACATCCAGAG
>JAJZPH010000035.1 GCA_021811265.1 bacterium | reverse complement strand
GCCAGTTGTCGTATCTAGTATCGTATTTGCACCATTAAATGTGACATTTCCACTCGAAGAAAGATTGCCGGTTGCCGAGATGCTCAGGGTTCCTCCAGTAATATTGGTTCCGCCTCCGTAACTATTGGAGCCAGAAAGAATCAAAGCTCCTGTGTTTTGTTTTGTAAGAGAACCAGCTCCTGACATAACACCTGCATAAGTACCACTTCCCGTCTGATCAAAAACAACAGAATTATTATTCGTTATGTTTCCCTGCAGGCTCGAAGTATTTCCCTGTAGAGTGGTCGTGCCAGAAACGATAGTACCTCCTGTATAATTATTGGTACCAGAAAGAATGAGCGCGCCAGCACCAGTCGCCGTAAGGCCACCAGCCCCGCCAATATTTCCACTAAGTGTTGACGTGTTGCTAGCGACATTGACGCTTCCACTGGTTGTCAAAGTGATGGGGTTAGAAATGGCAACACCAATTGTTGTATCCAGCACCACACCTGTACCATTAAATGTGACATGTTCGCTCGCCGGAAGATTGCCGGCGGCTGAAATGCTCAGCGTGCCTCCCGTGATATTGGTTCCTCCTCCGTAACTATTGCCACCATTGGAAAGAATTAATCTTCCAACGCCCGATTTTGTAAAAGCGCCACTGCCGCTGATCAGCCCGCTGAGCGTTGTCGTATTGCTGTTTACATTCACAGTTCCGCTTGTTGTTAAAACCATTGGATTGGAAATGGCAACACCAGTTGTCGTATCCAGCGCCACGCTCGCACCATTAAATGTAACGCTTCCGCTTGAGGGAAGATTGCCAGGGGCTGAAATGCTGAGCGTTCCGCCGGTAATATCGGTTCCCCCACTATAGTTATTAGAACCAGAAAGACGAATGGTTCCTGCTCCCTGAGCGAACAAAGAACCGCTACCTGTAATCGATCCACTCAACTCAACTGTTCCTAGCGTAAAAACAGCTCCGAACGTGGGAATTGTGATGTTGTTGGGAAGGGTGACACCATTTGAGATTGATAAAGATCCTGTATTGAAGGTAATCGGTCCAGTTGAGATATTGCTAGCAGCTGAAATAATAACTGACCCACCAGCGATCGTCGTTCCTCCGCTATAGTTATTTCCCGTGTTGGAAAGTATTATAAAACCATTTCCCGTTTTAGTCAGTGAACCACCAGTAATCTGTCCCGCCAAAGTGAACCCTCCATCAACCTGAAGCGTCCCACTAGTATTTAAATTAATGTTGTTAGGCATGGTAGACAAAAAAATTGATGTCGTATGCAAAGTTCCATTACCAGAAAGAGTAATAGTTCCAGAAGTAGATAGATTATTAACTTGAAGAACTCCTCCTAGTATATTGGTTCCGCCACTATATGAATTCGTATTCTGCAACGATAACGTTCCATCTCCCGTTTTTGTAAGAGATCCAACCCCACTCGTTACTCCGCTAAAGGTCGTGAATGCACTTGCATCGACATTAACAGTACTGGTTGTATTTAAAACTATAGGATTTGTGATACTCAAAGATGATGACGCTGTATTTAAAGATGATGACGCTGTATTTAATGTTCCTCCATTAAGAGTAATATTGCCGCTCGAAGGCAATGCAGCACCACTGGCAATTCGCAGCTCTCCTCCATCAACATCGGTTCCTCCCGAGTAGTTATTAGTTCCAGAAATTGTCAAAATTCCAGTTCCCACTTTAACGAGTTTTCCTGTTCCAGAAATGGCTCCAGCAACCGTTGTAGTGGCATTTAGACTCCCTACGGAAAAAGTACCCGCTATGGAAATTGCATCTGATAAAAAAGCACTCGAAAGCTTTCCCAACGTTAGAGAACCATTAGTAGTTAATGCCCCACCATTTGTCAAATTAATTGCAGCATCTGCTGCTGAAGAAACACCCGAAAGTACATTAACAGTGGAGCTGTCAGCATTAATGACAATTCCACTTAAAGAACCTCCGTGAAAAAGAGCATTGGCAGAAGTTGTAAGAATAAATGTAACATTGTAAGGAAGCGGAGAGGAAATTCCTCCATTATTAATATCAACCAGAGCATTATCAAGACCAAACGTATAACCAGGACCTGATGGTCCGCTAAACTGCAAGGTAAAAGCAGTCAAAGCGAGTGCAGACAAAGAAGGGCCAGAACAAGTGTCGGTCTTGTTAAATACGGCAGTATCACTTGCACTAGGTAGGCCACCGGTCCAATTGGTACTAGTTGCAAGGTCACAGCTAGGAGAGACTCCTGCCCACGTCTTTGTTGCTCCCTGAAGATGAAACGGGTTTATACAAAAAAGAGAAAAGATAACAACGCTCAATAGACTTTTTTTCATATACCACTTCTTTTGAATTGTTATTTCTTTTACATATATTTTTTTTTATTTTTTGTCAAAGAAGCGGCGAATTTAAATAGGCGCAGTGAGCGCGGAGAAAAATTCCGAACCCAAGAGAATTGAGAAACAAGACTCATCCCGTATGGAATACAACTTATTGGAATCAAACACCTTGTCTTACGACCACCCTAGATCTTTACAGGATGGACAAACCCAGGTGAACTTGGATAGATTTCCTTAATTTTGGATACTGTTTGATCAAGCTTATAATTCCGCTATCTGGCACTTTACAATCTCTACGAATGCACTCTTCGTTTGCGCGGATAGCTTTTTCCCAAAACGAGTTATCCTCTTCTTCTATTAATTGACTTGTCAAACGAAAATCCGTGAGTGAAAGGCATTCAAGAAATTCAATGTTTGCACAAACTGCACCTTGTATAAATGCACGGTTTTCTCGTAATGCCTTCGGAATCTGCCAACATAATGAAATTAGAGTAAGATAAGTGTCGTGAACTTTGTAGCGTGTCGGAGGAAAAGAGTTCCCGTACCGAAATCTTTCTATCGCATACAAAAGAAAATGAATAAGCATGCTTTTCAATTCTGGACATGCCGAGTCCAATTTTTCAAACACGTCAGGTTTTAAAAGAAAAGGTAGAAAGATATCTACATTTTGTAAAAGTTCAGAAACGTTTTGTGAGGCAATCAGTTGAAAAACTAAAGGGATACTCTTGTTAAAAGGAAAAATCACTGAAGTAAATCGGTTCGAAAACAAAAAAAAGACTGCTTGAGGATTTGAACCCAAATGTTGCTTCAATATGTCTGGTTCGTTCACAACAATATTGCGAATACCAGGATATGCTAAAGCCTCAGGGTTCTCCGTTAGAAAACGCAAAAGAACTTCTTTAGCTCGACTCTTTTCTTCATCACAAGCTAAAGCTATGCCCTCAAAAAGCCTTGTGTGCGCCTCGTAGCGTTGTTCGTCAGCTATGACCGTTTGATCTATGACCTTTTGCAGTAAAGAAAAAATTTCTGGGTTATGAAAAACAATTGTTCCTAAAGAAAAAGCAGCATTATTTTCTAGACGAGACCAGAAATCCTCTGCAATACGAGAATTTGACCTCATCGCTTCAAGAAGCAAGGTCGTTGTTGCTAGCAAAAAATTTGTCGGAAGAACATAAATAACTTCAGGCTGTTGTTTCATTACTCGGTAGATGAAACTCGCTATTTTTTCATAAGTCTCACCTAAAAAAAAGTAGGCATGGCGATGGTTAATAAAGTCTGATAGAGTAATTTCTTCAACTTTTTTTCCCGAAAAACTATTCGCGAAGCTTGCTGCAGTTGCATGCACTTGCGAAACAAAACTTTTCCATTCCTCTTGAAAATTTTCCGCTAAAGCAAATTCTTTTGGAACACTTGGTGTCAATGCTTCTTTTTCCTCATAAATTGATATCGAATCCTCATCCTTCCCGCAAGTGGTGCACCCTTCTCCATCATCGCAACAAAGCAGTGATGATCTCGAAGTTGCAGACATTGCGTCATACCGCGGCGCAGTGGATGTCGAAGCCTCTTCCTCCTCATAAGTTGATACCGAATCTCCTTCCTCATCGGAACTAATGCATTCTTCTTCTTTACTAGTAGCCTCATAAGCGCTACTAGCAGCTATTATTTGCTGTGTATGGGCAATTCTAGCTGTATAAATGCTAAAAACTGCAATAGCGACACATGTAATGGCGGCAACCATCAATACAGATATGCCTCCCAAAAAAAGATTTGTGACCATAGTTGCAGCTCCCACAGTCGTAAGAACTACCACTGTTGCCCGAATGGGATGTGGAGAAATAAGGGGATTTGTCCAAGAAGTTACAGTATTCATAGCCTATGATTTCGGAGTCGTTTGTGCAAACATTTATATCAGGACTCTATGCCGAACACCAGTGAAAAAGCAGAGAAAGATCGCTTTCATCCCAGGGTATTAAAGCATTTTTCTTAAGTTTTAAAATTTTTTTTCGCCTCTCGACGAAAAAGAGAGATGAACAGGCATACACAAAGAACTTGGAAAATCGGCTTCTGGAGCACGCCAAAAACTCGGGGATGGAAGATCGTAAACTACCCCATATTTCATTAAATTCATGTCACTTAATTGACAAAACTTATAAAATAGCGAAGTTTTTAGAGAGGTTTTTTTTATAATAAACTAATGTGGAATATATACTGCAGCGATTAAGATGAAAAAGTTCATCGTTTTCGAGTAAAAATTGTTTTACATGGAAGTGAGCGTTGCCGGCTTTCCTTGAAGTGAGGGGCAAAAAAAGTTTTTGAACTTTTTTTCTTTTAGCAGTTATTGGGAGAAATGATGCGAAGACTTGTGCGTAGAGCATTTGGGATTTACATCGGAGAGGGAAGAAATACCTTCCGCTTTGGCTTACTTGGAATCACTTGGGCTTTTGCCGCAAGTACGGCCAACACATTGTCCATGAGCTTCCTTTTGGAAAAATGCGGGATTGGCTTTTTGCCTCTTGTCTACCTCATCATCGCATCGGGCATGATTGGGGTCTCCTCTTTATTGATCTATTTCTTACGAAAAACATCTTCCCATCGCATCTTTTTATGGACAACCGGTATCGCCTCTCTTGTATTTTTCTTGACCGCCTTAGTTCTTGCTCACCATCCAGAGGCCTGGATGTGGACCTTTTTATTCATCTTCTCCTACATCGTAGAATCCGCCCTCATTGCCTGTTATTGGACCTTTGTAGATCAATACCACGACCTGCAAGAGGCAAAACGACTCTACGGAATCTATAGTGCAGCTATTTTTTTGGGCTATGTGGTCTCTGGCCTTTTCATCAACCAGCTCATTGGCGCCTTTGGCATTGTCCCCTTCTTTGCGATCACCGCCATCTCTCTTTTCTTGTGCATGGGCCAAATTCGAAAAATCGTACACAAGTGCAGTCCTGTGGAAGACGATGCTCTCGACGAGGTCTTTTCTTCTGGAAACCGGGGGCTAATTACCCTTTTGCAAAATTTTTGTAAATCGCCCTACGCTTTGATTCTTGTCGGCATGAGCCTAGTTGCCCAGCTTTTGCGCACCTGTACAGAGATCAACTTTATGGAAACCTTCAGCAAGGCATTTGATCCTTCTCATGCTTCGATAGAGCTTCCAAGAGGTGAGAACCTCATTGCCGAATTTATCGGAAAGCTCAAGGCCTTTATTTATTTTGGCAACATCATTTTCGCCATGTTCTTTTATCGCAATTGCGTCAGACGCTTTCAACTTCCCAACATGCTCTTAATCCCTCCCATATTCTTCCTTTTTGTTTTTGGCGACTGGCTCATCTACGACGCGCTTTTCGTTGCGGTACTAGGAGTAATTGCTGTCGAATTTTTCCTCTTCTCCATCGAAGATAACAATTTTAACCTTCTGGTCAACGCGGGCCCCTCAAAGCTCAAAGGCGTATTGCGCATTATCAACGACTCCTTTTTTGAACCCATCGGCATGCTGCTCAGCTCCAGCTTTCTTCTAATCATGCAGGCAAATAGCAAGTGGTTTGGCTTTGGCTTGGCAAGCGCTTTTTTGGTTTTTTCATTTTTCATGAAAATCATCTATTCCCAATCCATGCTCTCCCATTTGAAGCAAAATGCCATCCGCTTTGAGAAACAGATTCGGGACTGGCTGAGCGTGTGGAATATCAAGGAAAAAAGAGAGGTGAAAAAAGATCTGCTCAAAGCCCTACAAAGTGAGGACGAAGAAGAGCAGCTTCTCTCTTTTAGAGCGCTCCTTGCATTGCAAGACCCCTCCTTTCTCGAAGATCTTCTTTTTCACGCAGACTCCTTGAGCGTTTCTGGAAAAATTTCTTGGATTCACCTCGTTGATGAAAGCAGCTTTTCACAAGATCCCAAACTCATCGAAAAAATCGACGTTTGGGCAGAAACATCTTCCTCTGAACTCTTGATAAAAACCGCATCTCTTTTTCTGGCAAAGAGAGGCCTGTTGCACCCAGAAAAGATGATCCCCTACTTGGATAGCCAAGATCTTTATGAACGTACCGCTGCAATCATCACCTTGAAAAAATCTTTGGCCAACCAATCTGCGGCAAAGGCAGGATTGCATCGAACGATTGCTTCAAAAGAACGCGACTTATTGCTCAAATCGGAAAACCTCGACGAGATTGCTATGGGGCTGGAAATCTTAAGCATGGAAAATGGAAAAGAGGCTATGGAAAAAGCCCTTTGTTTTTTAAACCATGATTCTCTGTGCATAAAAAGAGCTGCTGCCAAATGCGTAGAAAAGCTAGCAGATAAAACACAAAGCCTCTCTGCTTCCATGATTCTCGAAGCATTGCAATCGTGCAACGACTCCTCTTTTCGTATATTATGCTTGGAGGCTCTTGGAAAAATCAAAGACTCTACCACCGTCTCCGACATCATCCTCTCTACCACCTATTTTCGCCCCAATGAACGCAGAGTCGTGGAAAGCATTATCACCGGCATGGGACTAAAAACAGTTCCCATACTGCTTTCCATCATAAAAAATGTCTCGCTCCATAATCGTTGCCGTATTTTGGCCGCCAAAATTTTAGGATCCATTGCCCTTCCACAGCTCCAGGCCAACCTGATGGACATCATCAATGCGGAGATTGAGAGGGCCTATTTCTACTTTCTCTATGGTCACACGATCCCCAAACAATATCCCCTCTATGATCTGAGCCTTTTGCAAAATACTCTTCTCTCTGGATACCAATCGGTCATCGACTTCATCGTCTATCTTTTAGGAATTGCCAGTTCCATCGAAGCTTGCGATTTTCTCGTCCATGCCCTGCATGGAAAAAATGCCAAAGCGCGAGCAAATGCTATTGAAACTCTCGAAAAAAACTCTGATTTTAAGATCTTTCGCGAAATTGCGCCTCTTCTCGATGACGTTCCCTGGGAAAGCAAAATTGAGTCTTTTTCTGAACTAAAAAGTAAATATCCCAAACTTTCTCTGTCCCAACTGCTGGACCGCTTGGAAAACTCCTTTTCTCTTTTTGACCGCACCGTAAGCGCTCATTTAAAAGCACAAATGCAAATCCCCAACTGGAAGCAGTCATTAAGAGAGCAGATCAAAACTAGTGATGAACGTTTTCACCATTTTGCCTATGAGTTGTTAGACACATGAAACAATTAAGTTTAATAGAAAAAGCCTTTTTTCTAAAAAAAACGCGTCTTTTCCAAGATCTCGATCTGGATCTTCTCGTCGCCATTGCCGACAAGATGAACCAGGATATCTACGAATCTGGCGAAAAGGTCTTTGATCAAAATCAGAGGGCCAATCGCATGTATTTAATTGCAAGTGGGAAAGTGCAGCTGTTCGATGAAAATGAATCGCTCATCGCCCAGCTCCACAAGACAGATTTTTTTGGAGATGAATCTCTCTTCAATGATAAAGAAAGAGGCTATTTGGCCATCTGTGAAGAGAAGACTCTCTTTTTAACTCTCTCCAAAAGCCATCTGATGAACATTCTCTCCGAATGTCCCCCTGTCGCGATTGCTCTTCTGCAGTCCTATGCGCAACACATGAAAAGCCGCTACCTTCGAGAAAAAGCATGACCATTCGCTCACGGCTCTTGCTCTTTTTGCTTCCGCCAATGATTGCGGCGATTCTTTTTATCTCTTCTGCTCTAGCATATTATTGGTACCAAGAGCTGTTGGAGGGTTTTCGCACTCGCCTTCGATCTGCGATCGTTACCTCGTCTGCCATGATCCACCCAGATGAGATCCCCTCTTCCAATGCAAAAATTAACAAAAACCCGAGAGCCTTTCTCTCGGAAGCATTAAAAGAAATTCAGGCAGAATTGGACATTACCCGTCTCTACATCATCCAGATGAAGCCCGATCCCAGACGCGAAGAAGAGGGCTTTCCCTATCTTTTTCATACCGTTGCCCTTTCTCCCTCCGAACCCGCACAAAAGCCCCACGTTCCCACCTGCGCCAAAAGCCACCTTCCATTTTTTACACGTGAAGTTTTTATCACTCCTATCTACAAGGCAAAAGACGGATCTAAGATCATGACTGGCTACGCTCCGATACTCGACGCAGAAGAAAAGGTGATTGCCGTTGTTGCAGCCGATGTGAATGTCAAGATCATCGACAAAAAGCTGCATGAGGGGTTGTGGATGATTGCTCTCTCCTCGGGAATGACCATGCTTCTCATCACCACGATCCTCTTCATCATTGCCAATAAAATTGCTCATCCCGTTCAAAAGCTCAACAACTCGGCCCTCACCATTGCAGGAGGTGGCTATGGACAGCAAATTCAGGTCAAAGGGCCCAAGGAGATCGCAGAACTCTCCAACACTCTTTCTACTATGAGCGAATGCCTCTATGAAAACATCAACCGTCTCAAAGAAAACTCTCTTTTAAAAGAAAAAATGTATGGAGAGTATGAGTGCGCCCTCTTTTTGCAAAACCACATGCTGCAAAAGGTTATTGACGAATGCGACAATGACGCCATTGGCCTGAAAGCAATCTCTTTTTTTTCGCGCAATCCTCGCGGCCTTCTTTTGGATCTGCCGGAAACAAGCGAAAAAGAGGCTCTCCGCATTCACTTGGTAGAAGCCAAAGACAAAGGGTTCGAAGAGATGTACCAGCTTCTCACTAATTACAAACTGTTCAAAGAAAACCCAAAAAATGATCTTGGCGAAGAGTTTCCATTTTTGCAACTCTCTTTAGATAAAGAAAAACAACACATGTCGGTTCGCTCCAACCAATTTATCGCTCCCTTTGTATGGTCCACAAAGCAGCAAAAACTTCTCGACTATAAGGCAAAAACTTTTGCCCTCGAGCCGGGAGATTTTTTCTTTCTTTCCTCTTCCGGCCTGGTCAGCTTTTTTGAAGGAAAAGAAGAGATTGCAACTCTTCTTGTCAAGGTACTCAAATTCTTTGCAGAAGATGGCCTTGAGATCTGCGTCAGCATGCTACAAAAAGAGCTCTCGTTTGCCACCAAAAGAAAAGAGCTTCTCCACGACATGCACCTGCTGGCATTTCAACTACTTTATTGATTCCTTTGCTGTTAAGGATTCGAGAGCTGTGCTCTTGCGCGCTCCCCAAACCAGTTTTAGGTTTCCAAAGGACTTGAAGTCCTTTGGTGGGGTTTTAAGGGGCAAAGCCCCTTAAGTTGACGGCGTTGCTTGGGATCAGCCTCTTCGATCGATAATTCTCGATAGCCTTTTTCAAGGCCTCAGCCCCTAGAACAGAGCAGTGAACTTTGATGTCGGGCAGGCCCCCTAAATGGTTGACTATGTCTTGATTGGAGATTTTGAGCGCCTCTTCCAATGTTTTGCCAATTACCATTTCTGTGAGAGCAGAACTCGTCGCAATCGCAGCCGCGCAACCGAAAGTCTTGAATTTTGCATGGGTGATTCGATTATCTTCGACCTTGATGGTGATCTGCATGATATCGCCGCATTTGGCATTTCCCACTCTGCCAATGCCATCGGGAGAAGAGACCTCCCCTACGTTGCGGGGGTTGGCGAAATGGTCGAGAACTGTTTCATTATAGGTCATGGTTTTCTCCCGTTAATGGTGACATCTCTCTTAGTTTTTCCACAATCGAGGCAAAAATCTGGGCAGCCTCTATAAGAGCCTCTTTTGTTACAGATCTTCCCAAAGAAAAGCGCACAGACCCATGAGCCAATTCATGGGAAATGCCCATCGCTAGAAGCACATGCGATGGCTCTAAAGAATGAGAAGAGCAAGCAGAGCCCGTAGATGCGGCAACGCCTGCTTGACTCAAATGCAGGATTAAAGACTCTCCTTCAATGCAGGTAACTGAAAGGTTCAAAAGATGGGGCAAACGATCCTGCGGATGACCATTGAGAATCAAGCCATCAACACGCTTTTGTAGCTCTTCGTGAAAAAAATCGCGCAATTCTTGCATCTGATGTGCAAAAAGGGGTTGCTTTTGGACGGTCAAAGAAGCGGCTGCTGCAAATCCCACAATTCCCGCTACATTCACCGATGAGGCACGCAACATTCTCTCTTGGTGGCCTCCATACAAAATAGCTGATAGGGGCGTTTGTTTGCGCACAAAGAGGGCCCCTATCCCTTTGGGCCCATAGAGCTTGTGGGAAGAAATACTCATCAAATCGACGCCCAAAAGATCGACATCGAGCGGAAGGATCGGTGCCGTTTGCACAGCATCGCTATGAAAATAGATCTTTTTCCCAAATTCTTTGGATTTCTTTTTCAACAGTTGGCTGATTTCGGAAAGAGGCTGTATCGTTCCCACCTCATTACTTGCATGCATAATGGAAACCAAAAAGGTATCTTTCTGCACCTCTTTTTCCAATGCAGCAAGGTTTACTTTTCCAAAAGGGTCCACGGGCAGATAAGTGACGCGAAATCCCCTCTTTTCGAGTTGTCTGGCCGGAGATAAAACAGAAGAATGTTCGATGGCAGAAACAATCAAGTGTTTGCGCTCTTTTTCTCTCTGCATCATGCCAAAAAGCGCTAGATTATTCGATTCCGTGCCGCTAGATGTAAAGACGATCTCATCTGGTTTTGCTTTTAAAAACTGGGCTATAGTCGCTCGCGCATCTTCGATGGCGCCTTTTGCCTCTTGTCCCCACAGATGAATGCTGGATGCATTGCCAAATCGATCGCAAAAGTAAGGGATCATGGCATCGAGAACCTCTTTTTCTACATAGCTGGTAGCGGCATAATCTAAATAGAGCTTCTTTGCTGGCATAAGTCCTCTAGTGTTGTTTCATTCAAAATTTGAAAAAGAGCTCGGTGCATCTTTTCCCACAAAGGCCGAGTAAGACAACTTTTCATGCGCAAACAGCTCGTCTCTCTTTTCAAACACTCCACAAGAACTACCCTCTCTTCTACTGCGGAAAACACATGAAACACACTGATCGCAGAAGCAGGCCGCGCCAGCGCATATCCTCCATTGGGCCCGCGTTTCGATTCCACTAGATGATGGCGCTTGCACGCCAAAAGAAGCTGTTCCAAAAAGGGCAGCGGGATCTTTTGCCTCTTTGCAATTTCTCTGGCAGATGCCAGTTCTTCTTTTTTCTGCAAAGCCACAAGGTCCAAAAGAGCAGAAAGCGCATATTTTCCACGACGGGAAAGCTTCATAAAAAACCTTCTTTAACTTTTGAGTATATATACCCGACTAATTCTGTCAACAATTGTTCAACAAAAAACCCCATCAAAATTTTGATGGGGTTTTTTACTATGATTTCTTATTCGTATCTTTCTTAGCCTTAATATAGTCAACAACATCTTTGACCGTTTTGAGTTTTTCAGCATCTTCTTCAGAAATCTCAAAGCCAAAGCGTTCTTCAAAAGTCATGATGAGCTCTGTCAAATCCAAAGAATCCGCATTTAAGTCTTCAACAAAAGACTTTTCAAGAGTCACATCTGCTGCATCCAAGCCCAGTTGATCTACAATGATGTCAATGACTTCCTGTTCTATTGTCATAATGTTTTACTCCTTGAGTTTTGATTATATGCAAATACTTAAAAATCCATATGCTGAAAATCAGCACAAAACCATTCCCCCATCTACAGCTAGCACTTGTCCCGTCACGTAATCTGATAAATGGCTTGCCAAGAAGAGCGCTGCATGCGCAATGTCACGAGAAGTTCCCAGACGCTTCGTGGGAATTTTTTCCGCAAGTTCTTGCTTGACCTTATCGGAAAGAGTGGCCGTCATGGGAGTATCGATAAATCCAGGGGCAATGCAATTCACACAAATACCCTTGCGACTAATCTCATGTGCCAACGCTTTGCTAAATCCAATCATTCCCGACTTTGAAGCAGCATAATTCACCTGCCCTGCATTTCCTGTCAAGCCCACGACAGAGGAGATGTTGATAATTTTTCCAGCTTTCGCTTTTACCATCTGGCGAGAAACTATTCTACAGGTATTAAAAAGGGATTTTAAATTCACAGCCAGCACCTCATCCCATTCCTCTTCACTCATCTTCATCAATAGATTGTCTCGGGTAATACCTGCATTGTTCACCAAAATGTCCAAATGATCCCAGCGAGAAAAAAGGCGCAAAAGCGCTTCTTCTACCTCTTTGCAACAGGCCACGTTGACCAGCTCTGATGAAACTTCTTGAGAACCAGCTTTTCTTACTTTTTCGATCTCCCGAATTGCATGTTCTGCTCTTTGTGCGTTGGTACCAAAAATCATTACATCAGCACCATTTTCCGCAAATACTTTGGCAATCTCCAGTCCAATGCCGGAGGTTCCTCCCGTTACAAGAGCTTTTTTTCCAACGAGCAACTCCATATCAACTCCTTGCCATTTTTTCCCACTCTACAAGGTCTTCCACCTTTTCTACAGAAATCGTTGGGGCAAAAGTTCCAATTCTCTTATTCATTCCCGAAAGAGTTTTCCCACTGCCGATCTCCACAAAAAGATCCACTCCACCCTCTTGCATTTTGCGCACTCCCTCTTCCCAGCGAACACTATGGGAAATCTGCTCTACCAAAAAATTCTTCAAATCACTGGTAGACGATACAAAGTCGCCAGGAACATTCATCACAAGGGCAATGTTACTTTCTTGAAAAGTAGTCTTTTGCATTTTTGTGCGAAAAGCCTCTTCGGCATCCTTCATAAGACCGCTATGAAAAGCTCCTTGCACAGAGAGAGGAAGTATTCTCTTAGCCCCTTTTTCTTTCAATAAACAAGAGGCTTTTTCCACACCTTTAATGCTACCGGAAATCACCACCTGGCCCGGGCAGTTGTAATTGGCCACCCAGATTGATTCTTCTGGATAGAGTTTGTGCACCACCGCATCTACCTCATCTCCCCGAAGACCCAGGACAACCGCCATAGTCCCTGCATGACTTTCGCATGCCAGTCCCATCAAACGAGCTCTTTCTTGAATCAAATCCAGCGCCGCTTCGAAGGAAATTCTTCCCGATGCATAAAGAGCGGTATATTCGCCAAGGCTCAAACCTGCACAAACAAAAGGCTCCATATTGGGGATTTTTTCTCGCATTACCTGCAAAATCGCTGTGCTCATTACAAAGATCGCAAGCTGCGAATGCAGCGTTTTCTTGAGATCTTCTTCAGGGCCATGAAACATCAATTGAGAAAGAGAAAAGCCCAAAAGTGCATCGGCTTTGTGAAAAATGCTGCGCGCGCTTGCATACTGTGCAAAAAAATCTGCACCCATACCAACGTATTGCGATCCCTGTCCTGGGAACAAAAGAGCGTTTTTCATCTTATTTTCCACCCGTAAAAGTCAACAAAGCCGCTCCCCAGGTGAATCCAGCGCCAAAAACAGTCAAAAGAAGATGTTCTCCTTTTTTGATGCACCCCTTTTTCTTGAGCTCGTCCAAGGCGATGCCAATAGAGGATGCCGAAGTGTTGCCATACTTTTGGATGACCTTGTAGACGCGATCGTCATCTAGGTGTTCAAAACGCTTGGCAATTGCGGTGATGATGCGTTCATTGGCCTGATGGGGAATGAGCCAGCTGATGTCTTTTTCCGTAAACCCAACTTTGTCCAGACACTCTTTGGAAATCATTTCCATGCGACGCACTGCATGCTTGAAGGTTTCGTTGCCTCCCATGCAGATGTAATGTTCTTTTTCGCTCACCGTTTCCAGACTCGCAGGTTTCCGAGACCCACCGGCCGGCAGTTTTAACAGATCAGCTTGCTCTCCATCGGCGCCGAGCGCCACCTCGCGAAGTTCAAATCCTTTGCCCTTCATGCTGACGATGCAAGAAAAAGCTCCATCTCCAAAAAGCACGCAGGTGGATCGATCGTTATAATTTGTAATTGCAGACATCTTATCGGCAGCGACCACGAGGACATTTTTATAAGCTCCTTTCTCTACGAAAGACGCAGCAATCTTTAAAGCATATAAAAACCCCGAACAGGCCGCCGACACATCCAAACAAGGGACATTTTTCAATCCAAGTTTTTCCTGAATCAAACAAGCAGTGCTCGGAAACATGTAATCAGGTGTAATGGTAGCTACCAGAATAAAATCGATCGCGTCTGGAGAAATCTTTGACTCCTGGATTGCCTTTTTCGCTGCTTCAAAACCCATGTGGGAGGTATATTCAGACTCAGCAGCAATTCTCCTCTCGCGGATTCCCGTCCGTGTCACGATCCATTCGTCGGAGGTATCGACCATTTTTTCAAGATCGGCATTGGAAAGAATTTTTTTTGGCACATAAGAACCAATCCCTATAATCCTAGCTTTCAACGTCTTATTCTTCACCAATCCCCCTATTTTCTTCAAAAAAAGCCTCCCTCACATTTCTAAAAAAACTTCACATGAGATCCCTTCATTTTACCTTTTTTGACCACTTTAAAAAAAGAATAATCTGCGCTAAAAGA
>JAJZPH010000034.1 GCA_021811265.1 bacterium | reverse complement strand
AGCGATTTAACAACCAAAATTGGGAAAATAGAGGTCGAAGGCGCCCTCATTTTCCCAATTTTGGTTGTTAAATCGCTGAAAGATAGCCCTTTTTCATGAGTGCCTTATCCAAAACTCGCGTTAAAGAGTACCAAACTTTGTTTGAATCAGATAATCGATCTGACATCCAGAGGTACGTGAAGTGGCTTTCTGAAAAAATGGATTTTCGCAAATTATGTCTTCGGGAGGAATTTTTAAAAGTTGATGAAGTTGTGGCCTGTTATGAAGAACTAGGTTTTCACATTGCAGTCCCATTATAGAATTCCATTCGGGCAGCGAGGTAAGCGATTTGAAAGCAAAGGTATTTCGTTCAATTTTACTTCGATTCATCGTATCGTGCAGGGGCTGTATGAAATTGACGTGCTATTTGACGCGAGAACTCATCTAGTTGTTGCTGAGCTGTCGGCTTATGATCAGGAGGAAGCCCTGTTAATTTGATCATTTAGCCCTCCATTTTACTGTTTAAAAATGGAGTTGTAAACATGCAAATGTCGTTTTCGCCCTCCATGTTTTCGTAAGTTACTCACAACTAATTATATAAAAATAAAAAATTTAAGAACTCCGCAAGGAGCTTTCCAGAAAAATGAGGTTGTCTTGCATATGCTTTTTGCGAGCAGCAACGCCTCAATAGTCTATTGAATTCTTCGAAGTTTGTAGATCGTAAGCGTTGCGATCGTCCAAAGGAACTTCTTTGTCGTTGGCCATTCTTTTGGCAACCACTTTTCCTCCTTGAATGAGAAAGAAATAGTGGCGAAGAAAGAGCACTCGATCGGCCGCAGTCACGCGTTCGATATATTCGTACTCTACTGCATCTGGCCCTTTTTGGCGCACTTCATAAGGATTGCCAAAAAGCTCGATCAGATCAGATCGGGTAAGACCAATGGAAACATCTTGATATCTTTCCATTGTGACCATATGGGCATTGCAAGCTGTTAGAATACAAAAAAGCAAAAAAAGAAGCCGTTTCATTCGTCTTCCCCTTCATCGTCATTCATTTCTTTGGTAATAAAGCCGTTGGGAGGAACCCAGATGCGCCCGTTGATTTGGGTACGAAACTGATCGCTTGTTACATACTCTGCATGCATTTGATAGCTTCCATCTTCTAACCGATGATAGGTCTCAAAACCTTCGAAATTCAGATCATTTTGACGAAATTCCCAGGCAATCAAGTTATCATCAACGACTCCAATACCCGTAACTTTTCCTATATTTGCATTTTCCATCTCTACGGAAAACCCTTTGGGAGAAAAGTCAAAAAAAGTCATCTCGTTGCGCATCACCTCAGAAATCCCTGCAATCTGAATTTCTTGAATAGCAACAATGTGGCCAAGCGAGCTTTTTTCCTGCACATGCCATTTGGTAAAGAAGTTTAGCTCTTCTTCTACCATGTTAAGAACAATCGTTCCCTCTCCCATCCAAGCATGGGGCGATAAAATAAAAGTATGTGGAGCCATCAAAACATAAACCTTCTTGTATAAATGCTTTGCAATATTCCCAGTGCAGCCATTGTGGTTAAAATCGAGCTTCCTCCATAACTCACTAAAACAAGAGGAACTCCCGATATCGGCAAAAAACCGCACATCATTGCCATGTTCACCATAATATGCATTGCAAGATAAACAGCAATCCCAGAAGACAAAAGATGGCCAAATTCATCTTTTGCAACCGCTGCTGTTTGAATGGCAAAGTAGATGAAAGCATAAAAAAGCGCGAGAAGAACAAGGCAGCCAAAAAGACCAAATTCTTCAGCAAAAGCGGCAAAGATAGAATCGGTATGTGCTTCGGGCAGCCATTTTCTTGCAGAAAACTCTCCCTTGTGCCAGCCGCTGCCTGTAAGGCCTCCAATCGCAATGGCCGTTTGCGCAGCTCTTTGATGGTAGGTGTTGGGATTGAGCCTTTCATATTGATACTCTTTCAAAAAGCTCAAAAAAAAGGGCGACATCTTCTCATGAGAAATAGTTCCGCTAAACAAAAGAGCAACCATACAAAGTGCCACAACTCCGCACATTATCAATCCTCTCAAAATCCAGCGATGCACTTGTCCAAAATAGCAGATGGTGAGAAAAATGGGATAGAGGACAAGAGCTGTTCCCAAATCAGGCTGCTTCAATATCATCACAAAAGGCACTCCTACGATAAGAGAAAGCTGAAGCCCGCAGCGCACAGAAGACCTCTCTTGCTCTTTTCGCTGCAAAAACCAGCCCAGAGTGATAACGACGATCAGCTTTGCCCATTCCGAGGGCTGCATATTCACTCCCAAAAAAGGAATGCGGTACCAGCGATGCACGCTTTGAATAGGCCTGGCAAAATAGAGTCCCAAAAGCAACAGAAGCATCGCGATATAGAGAAACCAGGCCCACTCAGAAAATTTTCGATAATCCAGGCCTGCAAAAAAGAAAAAGACAGCCCATCCCAATAAAAACCATTGGATCTGGTTTTTTACATAGTGGGAAAAAAAATTTTCCTGCCCAAATTCGCTCACTTCAACCGTCATGGAAGAAATGGTGATCAGGCTAATGGTCATGAGCGCCACAACGACCAGCACAAGACGAAGATCTATTCTCAAGAGATAGCGATGATCCCACACAATCTTCAAAGCCCTTTCGATCTCTACCGAATTTTTTTCACCATTGCCTTTGCGAGCAAGCAAAAGCAGCTGTTTTCAGCAGCTTTCATGTATAATGAAACTCATGAAAAATCACCATTCTATTCGCGCCAAAAGTGCAAAATTTTCTCAAAAGCACAAAATGTCACTTTTTCTTATAGTTCGATATAAGGAACATTCCAAGAACTTAAAAAATGCGATGCATACTATTTTTTTGGATCAGATCGATTCGACCCAGACCTTTGCAAAAGAAAATTACACTTCTTTTCCCGAAGGTCAAATCACTTGCGTTGTGGCCGATGAACAAACGCAAGGTCGTGGAAGATGGAATCGAAATTGGGTTTCTCCCAAAGAAAAAAATCTCTACATTACCTATTATTTTTCTCTACCCAGGACCTCTTCTCATCTCTCATCTCTCGCATCCCTCCTCTGCGTCACCCTAGTACAAGTGCTAGAAAAGATGGGTTTTTCCCCTCAAATCAAATGGCCCAACGACATTCTTCTCTCTTATAAAAAACTCTCTGGAGTCTTATGTGAAACTAGCTTCCAAGAAGAAAGCATTGCAATTTTTCTAGGAATCGGCATCAACGTCAACATGGATAAAGAAGAGCTCTCTTCTATCGATCAGATCGCAACCTCTCTTTTTGCAGAATCAGAGCAAATCCAGGATCGCACCCTTTTGCTCGACAATCTGAACAAAAAATTTGCTCGCAACCTCAAAGTTTTTCAAAAAAAAGGATTTTTTTCCTTTCTTTCCTTCCTCGACTCTCATTTGGCCTACAAAAAAAAGAGAGTAGCACTTTTTGATGGAAACAAGCGCTATGAAGGAGTTGTAGACTCCATCAGCGAAGAGGGTGCTCTCAACCTTTTTTTCGAAAAGACAAAGGAAACGAAAAGCTTTTTTTCGGGAGATCTTTTTCCCATTCTGTGATATGTAGAAACCTGGAGCTTCCAAGTGCGCAAGCCAGCATCTAGTATATGCGAAGGCAAGAACTTGGTGGTTAGAAAGCAAGGATTATTTTATGAAACCAATCACCTTTTCCCCAAACCTCTTGGCAACTATCGGCAACACACCGATGATTAAAATTGGTCAGATTTATGCCAAGCTTGAGACGACAAATCCCAGCGGAAGCATCAAAGACCGCATGGCAATCCACATCATCGAAAAAGCAGAAAAAGCAAAAAAACTCAAAAAAGGACAAACTATCATCGAAGTCACCTCGGGAAGTACTGGCATTGCTCTTGCCATGATTGCGGCCATCAAAGGATATAAATTCATCGCCATCATGCCAGGAACCATGAGTCCCGAGCGGATTAAAATCATGAAGCTTTTCGGCGCAAAAATCATTGTAACTCCGGCAGAACTAGATATTGCGGGAGCTTTTGAAGAGTATGAGCGCGTCGTCTCCAAAAACAAAGCGGCCTTTTTTCCCAGACAGTTTGACAACGAGGATAACGTAGAAGAAAACCAGATCTTTCTCGGCCATGAGATCATCCAGCAGATGAAGGGTAAAATCGATGCCTTTGTGGCCGGTGCTGGAACCGGTGGAACCATCATTGGAGTAGGCCTTGCGCTCAAAAAAATCAATCCTAAAGTACGGATCGTTGTCGTCGAGCCCAAAGAATCGGCAGTGATCTCTGGAGGAAAACCTGGCATCCACCAAATTTATGGAATCGGAGAAGGGTTTATACCCAATATCATCCAGCGGCACCGTCATGTAATCGACGATGTCATTACAATTTCAAGCAAAGAGGCCTTCAAAAGAACCAAAGAATTGGCTAGAGATC
The DNA here is from genome assembly GCA_021811265.1 of bacterium. GTDB lineage: Bacteria > Chlamydiota > Chlamydiia > Chlamydiales > SM23-39 > JAJZPH01. Next base: position 11,096 of record JAJZPH010000034.1, on the reverse strand, counting down.
ATGGCATTTTAGTAGGTGTCAGCTCAGGTGCCAACATGCTCGCAGCGGAAAAGCTTTCCAAAAAATATAAAAAAGTCGTCACCATTCTTCCAGATAGAGGGGAAAGGTATTTGAGCGAGCTCATCTCTTAAGGTGCGTTCTCTAATTGTGCGCAATTAGAGAACACACAATGCTGTCAACTTAAGAATTCGAGAGCTGTGCTTTCGATCTCTCCCCAAAAAGCTTGCTCTACGGGTATGCCTGTAGAGCGAGCTTTTTTGGAAACCAGTATTAGGTTTCCAAAGGACTTGAGATCCTTTGGTGGGGTTTTAAGGGGCAAAGCCCCTTAAATTGACATCATTGAGAGAACACACTCTTAAACAGCGGAAGAAACAACAGGCCTTCTTTCAGATCGCAATACTCTTTTGATCCTAGGACCTAAGCAACAGATAAACTGCCTAACGTCACACCCGCCAAGGTCTGCAAAAAATTGGGGAGAAATCTCATTACCATAAGAGTCTTTCCCAAAAATAAGCACCTCATCGCCCATCTTTGCCTCTGGGATATCCGTAACATCGCACATGATATAGTCCATGCAGATCTTTCCCACAATCGGAGCTTTTTTCCCATGAATAAGAAAGGAAGCTTCTCGATATTGTTGGTGAATCCCATCAAAATAGCCAATGGGAATGACGGCAATTTTTTCTTTGTCCCTTTGCACCATGTACGTACTTCCATAGCCAATGGGGTGACCTTTTTCATAGGTAGAAATTTTGACAATACGCGAAAGAAGCGAGAGGCAAGGCTCTAAAGCAACCAGCTCTTTCGACCGCTGGTCGGGCTCTATGCCATAAAGGGCAAGGCCAATGCGCACCATATTGCACTCTGGAAGATCGAATCGTATAGCGCCGCTCGAATTGGCCGCATGGCGATAGATAGGATCGATTCCTTCATTTCTCAAAAGACGCAGTACTTTGCAAAAAGCAGTGTATTGCTCGTATGTAAAATCTTCTTTTTCTTCTCTGTCTGCGCAAGAAAAATGGGTAGAAAGTCCCTCTAAAAAAAGATGATCCGATTGTTTTATCATGGAAGACAGCTCTACAGCTTCCTTAGGCGTGCAGCCAAAACGCCCCATGCCCGTTTCGACCTTCAGATGCACTTTGAGAATTTTTTGCTGCTTTTTTGCCTCTGTTTGCAGTGCCTCAATCAAATCAGCATCATCTACGGCTACTACAAAACCATTTTCCACCACCCAAGCTGCTTCTGGTGGATAGGTGTGCAAAATAAAAATCTCTTGCTGTATCCCAATTTTCTTAAAAAAAAGAGCCTCGATCAGGTTGGCAGCCCCTACAATATCGATCCCCGCTTCTTTTAGATAGTTGCCCAAAACTGCGTAGTTTGTGCCATAGGCATTGGCCTTTAAAATGGCCATCATGCGCATACGAGGAGGCAAATATTGTTTCAACCTTTCCACATTCTTGCCAATGGCGCTAAGATCGACGATGAGGCGATTGGGATTGCAATCTTTTGATTCAGAAAAGGCAAAATCTTCTTTTTTCAAAACTCCTCCGGAACAACCACAACGTGGGAAGCAAGTTTATCTCTTAAAATTTCTTGAATCACTGCCAAAGTAGAAGTAGTGGCCGCAAAGCAACCCCGACATGCGCCTTCGTATGCAATGACCACCTCATCCCCTCCTCTCAGTTCTACAAGCCTCACCCCCCCTCCATCGCGCGCAACAAAGGGGCGCACATCTTCTTCGATCACCTGTTCGATTTTAGCAATTTTTTCCTCATGAGATAGTTCTTTCCACTCCTGCATATATCTCTCCAAGATTTAGTTCTTTTGTTCCATTTTTTTCCATCTACCTTGAGACAACTGGTAGAAAAGCGGGTTTCCCGTTGCAAGTTCTAAATGCACCACTTCCTCTTTGGAAAGCTGTTCCAAATCCATGATGATAGAGCGCAAGGAGTTTCCATGGGCTGCAATAAAAATGTTTTTTCCTTTTTGCAACAAAGGAGCAATCTTTTTCCTAAAATAGGGAATGGTCCTTTTTGCCGTCATGCAAAGAGACTCTCCTTTAGGCGGAGCTACGTCAAAGCTGCGGCGCCACATATGCACCTGTTCTTTTCCATATTTGCGCCTCATCTCATCCTTGTTGAGTCCCTGGAGCTGACCATACATGCGCTCGTTGAGATGCCAGGAGGCAAAAAGGGGAATCGTCTCTTTTTCTGTCTCTTTTGAGTAGATCTTTGCCCATTTTTCAAGCTTTCCCTCTTTTGGGTGTTGAAAAACAACTGTCCGACCACTCGAGTGGGACGTCATCGCCAAAAAGGCGGTCATCTGCCCACGGATCAAAGCAGAGGTAAAAACGACATCAATGGGAATATCTTTAATTTTTTCTCCTCCAAGAAGAGACTCTTCGATCCCCTTTTTGCTCAAAGGGACATCCACCCATCCGGTAAATAGGTTGCGCTCATTCCAAATGGATTGGCCATGGCGCATCAAAATTAAAATAGATTCTTTCTTCTTGCTCATTTTCTCCCCAAATATAAAAAATCAAAATATGCCGAAAATCGGGTATTCAGATTGCCTTTTTCTAAGATCTACGATTATACTTTTTAAATCAAATGGCACAAGCATGACAGAAAGGCTCAATAAAGTTTTAGCAAGTTTAGGACTGGGTTCTAGAAGATCGGTCGAAAAACTCATTTTTTCTGGAAAAATTGCCATCAATGGCACCATCACTCTACAACCCTATCACCAAGTGAACGAAAGCGATCAAATTTCTTTTGATGGCTCCGCAATTTCTCGAACAGGTGCCAAAAAAAAATTTTACTATCTGCTCCATAAACCTGAAGGCTATCTCTGCAGCAACCGAAGAGTGCGCACAGAAAAAATTATTCTCGACCTCTTGCCTGAAAAGGAGCAACGCCTTTTTTGTGTCGGAAGGCTGGACAAATTCACTTCCGGACTTCTTCTCGTAACCAACGATGGAACCCTTGCCCACAAAGTGATGCACCCCTCTTTTGAAGTGACCAAAGAGTATCTCGTGCATGTTCGAGAAGATCTCTCTCACGAACATCTGACACAATTATCCCAAGGGATCTACATAGAAGGAAGTTTTGTCCGTCCCCTGCATGTGAAAAAAGTACGCAATGGCACGATGAAAATTGCCGTAAAAGAAGGGAAAAAACATGAAATCCGCCTTCTGGTAGCACAAGCTAACCTAACACTTCTAAAACTAAAGCGGATCCGCATTGGCTCTCTTCTTTTAGGCTCATTACCACCCGGCTCTTATCGAGATCTCTCTTTGAAGGAAATAACACCTTTTCTTTCGGCCATTCCGAAGAAAAAAAGCCTCTGATCATCACTCTTCTTCATCATCCTCTTCTGCTGTGATTTCCCTCTCTTCTTCTTGAACAACTTCCAAAACGCTATTTTCTTCTTTCGAAGGAGCTGCATTATCCGCCTGCAATCCAAGGCAGAAGAAATAACAATACAACAACAATCTAAAAAATTGCATATACACATTCTCCTTCTTTAACCATCATAAACAAGATCTACTTTTCTTGTAGCCATTTAATGCAGAAGAGTAGCAGAAGGTGCTCCTTGCCACTCTGGATGTGCTTGATAAAGCATATCTCTTGCACGATTTACAATGCTCTGCATCATACCATGATCTTCTTGTATTATACCGCCAGCAAAAGCAATCATGTCCGGATGCACATAAAAAGACATTCGACGATAAGCGCGATCAACTTCAGTTCGAGTCAGCTCATGGTCAGGCAATATACCTAAGACCCCATAAGCATCTTGAATGTTGTTTGGAATAGCAATTTCCTTATCCTTATCCTTTATTAAAATGAAATTGGGAGAAGGTTGTTCGACAGGCGCAGGAAAAGGGGATGAGGATAAAACTAAGAATTGTCTTGCTACATAGTCATCCAATTTGGCAGCACCGGTTTGCAATTGCCGAACAAGATCAAAAAACTTTTGATCTACAGAAGAGAGGTGCGTGTTACTTCCCATCACGAACAACAGTTGTTTTTTTTGTTGAAAAACTGAAAGAAGTTGTGGATTTTCGGCTATCTCTGGCTGAATAGAGAGCTGTTGCAGATATTCTAAAAGTTGGGTCAGCATAGTCACCGGAGAAACAGGAGTTGTTGGAAGAGTAACCATCAGTTCTACGTAAAATCGAGGAAGTGTTTGGCTCTTCTGGAAGACTACGACCTCATCCCACATAGGAATCTGATCTTTTCTGCAGGGGGTATAAGTAGAGCAGATCGGATTCGAGGTATTTACCGCAATGATAGGAACATAGTGGGCATCATAGTTTTCGAAAGCAGGGCCTCCTTGTAGCTTGTCCCTATCTGAAGGAGTATCTGGGCCTTCTTCCTCTATCACGGGATAGGGAGATCGCATGCTGACCCATGCAAGAAGTAGATGTCCCGAACTATAAATGTCCGCTGCATAACGAGCACTACTCGTAAAATAAATCCCACTACCAAAAAAACCAACATCTGTAGAAGGTCCTCTATCTCCTCCCGTCAGATAATCATGTTTGCCGAAGTAGGTAAACCCAGTATCGCAAATGGATTGGACTTTTTCTTGATTACTTCCATGCCAATAGGGAAAAACAAAGGTATGCGATAAAACTTCTTTGCGAGAGCCTGCGCGCATCACGGCAACAGGAGAAAAGGCATTCGCAGATTCCCTCCACCGAGCCATCATTTGTGCACGACAACCCGTGGGATCTTTCTCTGACCATTTAGGAGAAAAGAAAGGATTTTGTGCCTCACCATTCATGGTTATCAAAGAAGCTTCAAACTGCTCTGTTTGCGGAGGATTGTGGATACAAAAGATCCGTTTGATGGAGTAGGTTAAGGGAGCATATTGGAAAAAGTAGGAATGCACAAAATCCCATTCAGGGTCGGATGGGCGAACTTCACATTCATGGTGAAGGTTCTTTTGAGCTGAAGGAGCACGTACTCTTTGAAAAAGAGAGTCGCTAAGCAGCCAGGGAGTGAGATGGTTTTGTACTTTTCCTCGTAAACTTATAAAGAAGGAGCTGGACATAGACCTCCTTTCAAGAAATTTTTACTAAAAACGATGCACTTTTTCACATCGCGAATCAAGAAAAAATTTTACAGTGTAAGCCCAAAATGATAATGTCACCTTTTTCCAAAGTAGAAATGTCACCTTTGATAGGCTGTGTTGAAAAATTCAGTTAACGCAGTCGAGGAAGCAGCCTAACCTCAAAACTTTAGGCAGCAACTTTCGTCATTTTATTCAGAAGAATACATCTCAGCCGATTTTCTAAGACTATCCTCTCTTGAGTTCTGGAAAATGCACGCTCTCCAAACATCTTCTTGTACCTTGAAAATGTCGTTTCTACCAGAGCTCTCCTGCTGTAGCCAGACAACTTTCCCCAGATTGACTTTGCTATCTTGTCTCCACCAAAAGCTCGAATCACCTTAATAGTTGCATCTCGTTCAAGGTCTGTCCCATGACACACCCCATTACTAGGAGGAGGAATCAAGCTTTTTCCTCCTTTCTTCCGGATCCAGTCCCGAACATCTCGATCATCGTAGGCTCCGTCTCCAATCACGGTTTTGGGACGACCTTTTACTTGTTGCATAACCTTCGGAAATGCTTCTCCGTCATCGACTGTTGCTTCTGTTGATATTTCTCCCACAATTTCTTGAGTTCGTTCGTCGATGGCCACGTGCAGTTTGATCCACTTCCTAGGACGACCTTTCCCGTGGACTTTTACTTTCCATTCTCCTTCTCCTTGAACCTTGATTCCCGTTGCATCAACAATGACAGTGTGAGGTCTACAAGAGGATAGCTTGGGTAGTTTTGTCGATAATCCTTTAGCGCGCTTACACGTCAGTGAATAGGAAGGAACCTTTATTTTAACTCTTCGAAGAAAAAGCGAACAAAGCCTTCTAGCATTCGGTAGGGCATCTTATAGTGAATTTTGGTCATCAAGAGGAGAAAAATCAGCTGATCTGAGAATTCCAAGGGGCGCCCTTTTTTCTTCTTTTGAACTTGAGGCGATAGGGTTTTCATGACTTTGGGGTCGATGAGAAAAGTAAGACTTCCCCTTTGAACCAGTTTTTTGTTATACTCGCGCCAGTTGCGTTTACGCATCTTTAGAACTCCTTCGTTTGTCTTGCTAGGACAGCAAAGGAGTTTCTTTATTTTAGGGGTTTTTTCTCAAGTTCTCTCTTTAGAATTTTTCAACACAGTCCTGTTCGAGCGCTTTGGAACAGCAGAGGGTCAATATCTACCATTTATAGCTCCGAAAAAGGACAAAAAGTGCTGGAACTATTCGAAAAAGAAGACCATTATTGTTGCCGAACTTTGGAGGAAAGTATGGCAACCATCTCATTTTCTTTAACTGAAAAAGTCATTGTTAACCCCATTTTAACCTTGCGAGCACCGCTTCCTCCTAAAGAAAAAGACCAAGGGGTTACTTGGAAAGAAAGCGCATGGCAGTTGGTCCAATCTGAGATGATCTCTCGCATTGTTGCCATTTCTGCATCTGTTTTTGCAGTAGCCGACGCTGTGATTCACTTCTCGACAGGTGTTTACAAAGCAGCTTCTCTTATTGCAAGAAAAATCTGCTTCTTACCTAGTCGACATAACAAATCCATTGTTTACGCACACTTTCGTCAAGCTATACGCTTTTCGGCAATTGCGTTGATAGGATCTGCCGCGGGCTTCGTTTGGCCCGGTATCTTCAAATATTTTCGATATTCTCCCCCGCCACCTACTCCTTTCCTTGGAAATATCTCTACTAGAGTTTCGCAACTCGTTACATCAGTTCAAAATGGAAAAGAAAAAAAGCCATTCACTCAGCTGAGAGAATTTTGGAGACGATGCTCATTAGAGGAAAAACATTGTCTTGCCCAAATTTTTAGCCTGAATTCTGGTAACACTTTTGATGGTCGCCCCACAGCGATTTTTCAAACAGTACGTAAGGAATTGACAAGCGTCGTCTACCAACCCATTAGTAGTTTAGCAGATCGCAACATACAATGGCTCTCAAGTCAAGAAATCTCTCCACCTCACTCATGGGAATCAGCGACCATTTTTGACCATTCGTTTTTCTACCACGCAACTTCCGAAAGCGCTCTTGAATCTATCCTGAAGTCAAAAAAAGTCGAAGTGCGGCATGAAAAGGCATTTCGGGGCGCTTTTGTATCCACACAGCCAGAGACAGGATTTGGAAATTGTATTTTAGCTTTTTATCGCAACATCGAGCGTTTGAGTCCCCTGCAACACGGTTTTGAGGTGGGCTCAAATTATTGGGCGGGATTCTCGCAAGATATTCCTGTCACCGCAAGCACGTTAGCATACATCATCCTCGAAGAAAGAAATTATGACAAAAGCCAACGCCTGAGCGACAATTGTAAAGCATGGACCGGAAGAGCAATTGAGGTAATATCTCTTGAAGAGGCAAGACATCATTTAGACACCATCCAACAACAGCATATGGGAATACCCGCCGAATGGCCCTCTTCTCGTGATTCTGGCGGCCCATTTGGTCAGATGGTCTTGCGCACTTTGAAAGCCCGAGCAGCAGAGGCTGCTGTACAAGTACAACAAGCCGCTCACGCGCAGCAAGCAAAACAATACAGTCGGCACAGAGCAGCTATGGCAATGCCCATGGCCGCATCTATGTAAGAAGCGCTCAATTTTTTTCATTCGCAGAAACTGCACGCCATTTTCCCCTCTTTAAAAAATGGGACTTTTCTTGTAATAAGGAAAAAAAGGCGGTTGTGTGTCGATTCCCATTTCTTTAACAGCTGAACATCTGTTTCAAAAGATCAAACACTTTCTCATTACCGATATGGGAAGGGTGGAAAAAGATGCTTCGGATGAAGAGTTTTATCGCGCTTTTTCTCTGGCCCTAAGAGAAGAGGTCAAACTACGCTGGCTAGCAACACTCAAAACATTTGAAAGCAAAAAAGCTCGCACTTTGTACTATCTTTCGATGGAGTATCTTCCAGGAAAGCTCTGTTCTAGTGCTGTAACCAATACTCATGCCATAGAACTTTTAAAAGCCATACTTGCCAAGGCGAACCGCTCACTTTCTGCCATCGGGGAGTTTGACCCAGAACCAGGACTCGGAAATGGAGGCCTTGGCAGATTGGTCTCTTGTTTTTTAGATAGTTTGGCAACGCTCCACTATCCCGCTTGGGCATATGGTCTGAGATATCAATATGGAATTTTCGAGCAGGAAATCTGGAATGGCGTACAGGTAGAAAGGCCCGACTGCTGGCTGCTGAATGAATATCCCTGGGAATGGCGCACAGATTCTCATGCCCAAACAATTCCTTTTCGCGGAAGAGTGATCCCAGGATCCAATCGGCATGGAGATGAAATCTACTTTCTCGAAGATCAAGAAGAGGTGCTGGCCCTTCCTTATGACCTTCCCGTCATCGGTTATGCTCCGCAGGGGGAAAAATTCTCCGTCCTATCTCTTCGGCTCTGGTCCACAAAGGAGTCGCCCAAAAACTTCGAGCTCCAGCGCTACAACGCAGGGCAGTTGGACCAGGCGTCCGAAAACACCTCTTTGACAGATGTTCTTTATCCCAATGATAACCATGAAACGGGAAAACGTATCCGGCTCAAACAAGAGTTTTTGCTCGCTTCGGCTTCTATACAAGATATCCTCAAACACCACCTGCGCGTGTATGGAAATCTCTCTTCTTTGGCAGACAAAGTGCAAATCCAAATCAATGATACCCACCCTGCCCTCATCATCGCCGAACTGGTGCGATCTTTGATCACCAATTATGATATCCCTTGGAAAGATGCGGTTGCAATGACACAAAATGTATGCAACTTCACCAACCATACTATGCTGAAAGAGTCTCTGGAAGAATGGAACGAAAAAAGAGTCGCCTACCTCCTACCAAGGCAGTATAACATCATCCAACGCCTCAACCTGGATTTTTGCAACCAGGTACGTGCTAGATTTCCCAACGACGAAGCAAAAGTACAACGCATGTCCTTTCTCCAAAATGGTCAGATCCGCATGGCCAATTTGGCCATCTTTGGATCCAAAAAAGTCAACGGGGTCTCTGCGCTCCATACTGAACTGTTGAAAAAATCTACCTTTCACGATTTTGTCGACCTGTTCCCTGAAAAATTTCTTCCCGTTACCAATGGAGTCACCCAAAGACGTTGGCTCCACCATTGCAACCCCAGACTTTCTCAGTTCATCACCAAACGCATTCAGGGCGATTGGATCCATGACTTTTCCCAAATACAAAAACTAGCGGCTTTTGCAAATGATGTGGAGAGCCAAAAAGAGTTTTTGGAAATCAAAAAACAAAACAAGCAAGATCTCTTTCACTTTCTCTACACGGAAAACCCCATTCGTGACTTTACCGGAAAAATCATCAGCCACTCCTCTACGTTGGACCCCGATGCTCTTGTCGACGTCCATATCAAGCGATTTCATGAATACAAGCGCCAACTCCTCAACGGTCTTCATCTCATCATGCTCTTTCATGAAATTCAGAATAACCCAAACGCACGCAAGATCAAACGCATGGTGGTAATCGGAGGAAAAGCAGCCCCCGGATATGAAATAGCCAAGCTGATCATCAGGTTCATCAACTGCTGTGCCAAAACGATCAACAGCCACCCCGTGGTCTCCAAACAGCTGCAAGTAGCTTTTGTGGAAAATTATAACGTCACGGCAGCAGAAGTCATCATTCCAGCCGCAGATCTCTCCCAACAAATTTCCACGGCCGGCATGGAAGCATCGGGCACCGGCAACATGAAGCTTGCCATGAATGGCGCTTTGACACTTGGAACCGAAGATGGCGCCAATATTGAAATGAAACAAAGGATATCCGAAACCTGGTGGCCCTTTTCCTTTGGCATGAAAGCAGAAGAGATCGAAAAGCACAAAAGAGAAAAAACAAATCCTGCTTGGGAAATCTACCTCTCAGATCCTCTCATCAAAAAGGCGGTCGATGCACTCAAAGATGGCAGCCTGGTCAAAACACAGCAAGAGCATGAGGCGCTGCTACGCCTCTATGAACATCTAATGGATGGCTATCAACAAGAACAAGCCGATCCCTATTTTGTTCTCGGTGATTTGCATGCTTATTATGAGACACAAAAAAAAGTGGAGGAGCTTTGGGCCAATCCTCTGCGTTGGGCTGAATATGCAATACACAATATCGCTGGCATGAGCTATTTTTCCTCCGACAGATCGATCCAAAACTACGTCGATTCCGTATGGCATCTGGAAAAATGCCCCATTGATGCTGAAATCTTTAAAAAGATCAAAGAAGATTTCGAAGAACACGCTTTGTATTGAAGCTATGTTCCTCTCTCAAGGACGCAGGTTCCATTTGCGTTCAAGCTGAAGTAGCTTGGACTTCTTGAAAGATTTGATCCCATTGCTCAAAAGAGAAAAAAGCTCTTTCTTTTCAGGCTTGAGAAGAATGAAACGCAACCCCTCTTCTTCCGATAAAGGTTCACTCATCTCCATTCTGCCTGCATAGAGATCTTTTAAGTAGGTCGCCGCAGGGATCTGCCCCGCCAGAGCCCCATCGATCTGGCCCTGATCGAGAGCACTTAAAAGCTCTGCAAGAGAGGAAAACTCTTTCACAAATATTTCGGGATATCTTTGGACAATCAAAGAATGGCGGCTTCCCTTTTCAATGCCCACGATGAGCCCCTTCATCTTTTCCAAGGACCGATACGATGCATGTGACGGAACAACGAGCACGGGATCGGTCGACAGAAAAATAGGAGAAAAAAAGTATTTTTCCTCAAGAAAATTATAGGGACGAATAGACCCTACGACAGCGTCGTAGTTCTTTCCCAAATCCTCCAACAGCGTATCCCAGTTGGCAGGAACAATTTCGAGATCAATCCCTTCCTTTGCCGCAAGTTCCATAACAAGATCTCCAATATAAGCAGAAATCCACTTTTCCTGTCCCTGGAATGGCAAAGAATAAAAATAGGGATCCATTCCAATCCGAAATCCCCTTGCTTTTTCTTCATGTTTTACAAAGAAGATGGCAAAACCCAAAAAAACAAGAACTACTAACAAAACAATTTTTTTGATCATGAAATCC
>JAJZPH010000005.1 GCA_021811265.1 bacterium | reverse complement strand
GGGATAGGTTTATGTTTGATTTTAAAAAACTTTTTATAATAAAACCGTTTTTGAAAATTTATTTTTATTATTTAATTTTATAGTTTTATTTAAAATAGAATTTTTGTTACAATGTTTATATTATTAATGGAGCGCACAATTATGTCTATGAGCACAAGCGGCACAGTTGGGTTTTCTGCCACTCGGACTGAGGGGTTGCCTGAGGTAAGTCTAATGTGTTATGCCGACAGGGAGAGAAAAACACAAGAAGCGCTAATAGATGCGGTTCGAAACTCTCAAGCGTTCAAAACTTTGAAAGGCTCTGCTCTAGCAAAAGTGGCTCTTATAGAGTCAAAAGAAGGACAACGACGTGTTTTTGTTGGAAAAGATAAATCTTATGCGATTCTCTATCTTCCCTCGGAAAGTATGCAAGCATACTTTGACCATCCAGAGAATCCTGAAAATCTGTCCTATTTGAAATACGTTTTAGGAAACAGATTGTTCTACATTCAAAATCCTTTGCCTGAAAAACAATCAACAAAACTCCAGCTAGATTATTTGCACATTGGGATTGGTTCTGCCATTGTTGCTCTTTCTCTTTCTTCTATTATTCTAGGAGGTCCGCTTATCGCAGTTGCAGCTCTTGTTGCAGGTTTGGGAATCATTGCATTTACTCTGTACCAAAGTCTGGAACATCGGACTGATGCTATCCGGTCAAATGGTCAGAAAGAGCACGTTTTTGAAGCTCGTGCCAATAAATATTCGTGGAGTCAGCTTTCTACATATGGACAAGAGCTTCTGGTGTCGCGATTTTATTCCACAGTGCGCCAAGGGCAGCAGTAATATCTTTTTTTCTGGAATCTTTATCTCTTTATCAGATCGAAGCCGGCGGTAACGCGGGTATCTCTTTCTGTGTGTTCCAGGGAAATGCGCAATTTCCAGCTTGTGCTCAACAGGGAATAGAGATCGATGCGGAACTCGTGGTAGGGTTTTTCAAAAGCGCGATTCCAGCCATGATGGGATTCTAATGTACAGGTCCAAAGAGGGTGAAGGCGCAAGAAAATCTTGGCCAAAATGGTGTTTCTTCGGTCCGACAGGGGAGAAAAGAGCAGCTCTTGCTGGCTTCTTGTCACGTCGAGAATGAAATTTTCCAAATCTGCCTTTCTCCAGTCAAAGCGAGAGCGATAGCGAAATTCCAAAAGAAGAGCCACATCCTGGTTGATCGTCCATCCACCGCGAAGATTGCTGTGGTCGAGAGTGTTGTATTTAATATTCCATCCATTTTGTGCCGTGAAGACAAAGGAGGGTAAGTTCCACTCAAAATCGAGATAAATTTTGGGAAAAGCAACGTAGGTTTTGTGCTCGTCAAAAAAGCCATGGCTGTAGACATCTACCTGAAAGGAAGGCGTGGCCTTGTCGTGGCAAAGGGAGTAGGCTCTATTGGAAAGGCCTAAAGTGAGCTGTTGTAATTTGTGGTAGCCATCTTGGATGCTAAAGGTGTAGTGCTGGTGATTGGTCAGAGTGGGATGTGTCCATCCTTGTAGTTTTATGTAAGGCTCTATGATGTGCTGGTGGCAGGAGTAAGAGCCAGAAAAAAAGGTGGAGGCGAGAAATTTGTAATAGAGACTGGCCAATAACCTGGAGTTGTGGTTTTGTGGATTTTCCGTATAGACAATTCCTTCTGCTCCGACCAATGGAGTAAAGCGAATGGGGCCGAAAAGAAAGGGACGGTAAATTTCTTGAGCCGCCTCAAACCTTCCCGAATGGAAATTTTTTAAGTGTACATGTAGATCATGGGCAAAGGCATAGCAAAGATAGGAGGCCTTGATTTTTTGAGAAGTAAGAAGATCTATATAAGGGATGGAAAAGGTGCGTGTGCTCAAGTAAAAAGTGGGAATATCTTGCTTAATGGTGTCAAAAGGATGGACTCTGGGCCGGGCAAAGAGAATCGTGATGAAATCTTTTTCTTGGTGCCGAATCGTCCCTTCTGTTTTTTTTGCTTTGTTGATTTCAAAATCATCACTACGAAAATCAGTGGGCATATAGAGGTCGCTATATTTGTCCCACATGATTTCGGCAGAGGTTTTTGATGAAGCACTCGTGGTGCAGTAGTGCCCTTGGAGGCGGTATCTTCTTTTGATGACGGGATTGTTGGGGACAAGGTCTGTGGCAAGGTAACTTTTTGTTTCAAAAAAACTTCTGCCATCGTCGGGGTAATATTCGCTTTCTAAAGCACCGCCAAATCCACGCTTGAGCCGGTAGTCGAGCCTGGCAAAAAGAACAAGATCGTGCCAAGAATAGAACTGGTAGCGTATGCTTCCTCGGGGGCCAGAACTTTTATCCCAATCCAATTTGTAGCGAAAAAGAGAGCTGGAGAAGAACTTTTTTGTCGACATCCGAAAAGAAGGAAGCCAAAGAGCGGGAACACGAAAGAGACGGAAACGAATTTTGGATGCGGCAAACATCTTTTTTTTATCGAGATCTACCTGTCCTGCATGAATATCCCAAGAGCTGTCACTATTTTCACAGGTGGTCAAAAAGACATTTTTGATGCGGTAGGTGCCGTCGCTTTTGAGATGAATCCGGTCTCCGCCGACGTACCAGGGAGTTTCTTTTGTTTTTCCGTGGAAGACTACGCCTGTTTTTGTTGTCAGGTCATATTCGAGCTTTTCACCAACAAAGACTCTTCCCTTATACTGCACAAGAAGCTCTTTTTCTGCCTCGATGCGATGAATCAATTTGTTATTTTCCATTCTGTGCGTATATTGGATCTTCATTGCCTGGATGCGGATGTCCTGATTTTGACAGATTCCTCCTTCTTGCGTTGATAAGACTCCATCCTTTAAAGAAGGATTTTTGAGATCGACAAAAAGCTCTTTTGCCGTGGAAGGGGGCGGTGTTTGTTCGTTGACGTGGTAGAATTTGATCGTTTTTTTGATCAGATTTTTTTTAAATCCAGCTATGAGTTCGGCAGGACCCTTTTCCAATGTGCTTGGATAGGTAGAAAAGAGGGTCAAAAAAATAACACAGTAGACAAAGGAACGCATCATCTTGGTTTTTTTCTGCAATTATATTGAAACTATATCTGGACTTGGGAAAAAAAACTATTCGATAGCACGTAAGAGAAGACCTGCGAGGGCAAATCGGTTTTTACGATTTCCTTTTTGAATCGCCTCAAAAAGCAGAGAAACGCTTTTTTCTTTGTGGCTTTCTGCAAGAGCGCTATAGGTTTCAATTAAAAGACGAGAGGTCTCCTCAGGTGTTAAAGAGTAGAGAGAATCGACACGTTTTTTCCAGGGAACATAAGGACGCAGTTGGATGAGCTGGTTTCCCCCCTGCCTTGCTACCCAATCATAGATGGCTTGTTCATGGGAACCTTCTGCTTTTAGCCGAAACAAGGCCAGATGGGCATAGTCACGAATGAGGGGAGCCCCTGGTTTTAGTATCTGTTTTTTAAGAAGATCGATTGCAAGGGGAGTGCGTAGATTTTCAAGTGCATGGACGCAGGAAGGAATAAGCTCATTGATTTGATGCTCGAAGAGGGTGGCGGCTAAAGTAAGAAAGACCTTTTCAGGTAGGTCTAACGCCTTTTTCAAGAAGAGTTCCTTAATATTGAGAGAAACCTCCCAAAAGATGGCTTCTTCTTCATTTTTGGGGTAAAAAGAGGGTGTCCCCATAACGCGCCATGCTTGCATGGATCTTCCTGGTGAGATGAGCGGCATGAGAAGAAAGTTCTTTTTATCCAAAAGAAGAATCTCTTGCAAACCCGCAAGAGCGCGTGCATCGCGTTTTTCCAAAAGGGCAAAGGTTGCGTTCACGCGCACGTCTAGATGTGGATCATGCATGAGATGAACGAGAAGCTCTTCTGTTTTTGGGAGTGCGCTTAAAAAACAGATGGCAAAAAGATTTTTCTCTTCTGCCTTTTTTATCAGATGTGTTTCTCCCTCTTCATCTCCGAGAAGAAAGAGGGAAAAAGCGGCTGCCGTCTGCACATTATCGATGGAATTTTTTACGAGATTTTTTAATAAAGGAATGCTCGCAGAATCTTTCAAAGATCCCAATATGGTGCTCAACGCCTCTTTTTCCATTAATGAAGGATGCGATCCTTTTTGTCGAATCAAAGCGAGAAGCTCGTCTTTTTCAAAGCGCCCTACGCTTAACAAAGCTTCGACACGAACACTGGGATTTGGGTCGTTTAGCAGTTCTTTGAGAATGGGGGTAGCAGCTGGTGTTCCCACAAGTGCAAAGAGAGAGGGAAAGATAGGCTTAATTTCTGAAGGAAGACGATACATGAGAGACTCGATTTGTCCAATCGCATGGGGATGCTTTTTTTGAGCCATCACATAAAGGGCTTCCAGACGCGGCATCAAAAAATCGGAAGAGAGAACCTTTTCAATAAGCTCATCCGATTTGTCATCTTGAAACAGTGATAGAAAATGGAGCGCAAGAAGAGATGTCTGCATGTTGCCGCTGGTAAGTCCTTTTTCCAGAATGGGTAGAGAGTGAGAAGAGGCAGCAAGGCCGGCGCCAAAGATAGTAAGTTGTTCAATTTCAGCGTCTTTGCTTTGAATTCCCAAACGCAAAAGAAGGGAAGCCATTTTTTGCAAGAGATCGAAATTTTGACCTTTTTTTTGCGCGAGAAGTTCGTAGGACTTTAATGACTTTTCTATCTCACCACACTGCATGAGATAAAGAACATGAGAAGAACTTACATCATCAATTGCGAGAAGCTGGGTGGCGAAGAGAATGAGAATAAAGTGTGCCTGTTTGAAACATCGACTGTTGATGCCAGACAAAAGTTGCTCAAAGAGCAATCGCAAGGTGCCCCATTGCTTTAAATACTCGTTGATTTTAAATAGTCCCATAAGTCAATACCTACCTTCAGCAGAAGCTCGCGCATTGTGCTTATGGGCAAACCCCACACATTGTAGGGGCAACCCTCAATCTTTTTTACCACAATCGCGCCACCTTCTTGTATTGCATATCCACCTGCTTTATCGGCAAAAGAAAAACGTTGAAAATAGGCTCTGATCTGTTGCTCTGACAATGGGTGCAAAAGAACCTTTGTTTCTTCTGCCTGTGAATAGAAGAGCGCGTTTTTCTGAACACACACTCCTGTAAATACTTGGTGCCAACTTCCCGAGAGGTCCGACAACATTTTGATCGCCTGGCTTTCTGTTTCTGGTTTATGGTAAATCCTGTTGTTACAATAGACAATTGTGTCTGCAGTGAGGATCACCTGGTCGGGAAACTTTTTTTGGAGGCTTTCTGCTTTTTCCTTGGCAACTGTAGAGACATATCGCTCTGGGCTCCCATCAAAAATCACTTGCCTTTCGTCCACATCAGGGCTTTGTTGCATAAAGGGAAGAGAAAAGAAGCGTAAAATTTCTCTTCTTCTCGGAGAAGAAGAGCCCAAAATGATCTTCATGGCGAAAGTCTCTTTTTGCCTATAATACAAAGGTTTGTCATTGATACAAAGTTCTTTCAAGGAAATATACGATCATCCAATCGACCTTGATGAAAAAGGAGAATAATCTATTCTTGAGAGAAATTTTTTGGAATGATATCATTATTCTCTTAAAAAGGAAGCGAATATGAAACAATGGGTATTTGTGTTTTTGTGTACAATTTTTTCTCATTTGGGATTTTGCGCAGAAAAAGGTGACTACTTTTTTTTTCCTCCTAAAACCACGCGCTATTATCTGAAAGAATATACTCCCGAAGAAAAGGCTCTTGTCGAGAAGGATTTGCAGGTTGTAAAAACAATCTGTTTTGGGAATTGGAAAGAGGGGAGGGAAAGACCTGTTTTCGTAGCAACGGCAGGCGGGCCGGTCACTAGAAAAAGTACGATTTTAGAACGATTTTTGCGAACACATCCAGAATATGCTGATTTCATTTATCTCGATCCCGATCACAGAGGATTAAAATACATGGTCCACACCTACCAGGCGCTTTCCTTAAGTGCCTATGAAATGGCAAATGAAATCGATTTCTCTTTAGTTACTAAAAAAGCCTATGACAAATGGAGATCCGCTTCGCAATATATCACCTTTACTCTCTTGGAAAAAGCTTTGCTTTCACGATTCAATATTGTCTATGGAACCACTTCTACAGGAGATTATGTTTTTGATTTTTTCAAGAAACTAAAAGAGAACAATTTTGACATCGTTTTGCTTCTTTGTTCTTGTCAGGATTCTCTCAGACGCTATGCAATTTATAATAGAGTAAACGAGCAAAGATTTCAGATAGTTCCTGACGAAGTGATTGCCAAAGCAAAACTTTTTACTGCCAAAATGCCCGTCTATTTTTCTCTTGCAGATGTTTTGTATATTTATTGGAGTGATGACCTCTTTTTGCCAGAACATTTAGCAGCAGTTTTTGACCATGGCGTTTTACTGATTAAAGACGAAGGCGCTCTGCAAAATTTTATCCAGAAATATGATGCAGACCGTAAAATATTAAAACAGGATGGATTAGACACTCCTCTCTGGGACACTCTTGTAAAGCAATATCAGGAGCGTTTTTCGTACAAAGAGTCGCGCAAATAGCTGTTTCGATACTCTGACGGAAAATTTCTTTTAGATCATTTGCCTATTGTATACACAAAGAACTTGCCAAATCAGGAGTTAGAGTATGGAGACGATCACGAACATCAGCGGTTCATAGGGGCATGGGAAATCTATGGTTGGAAGAATTAGGGTTAAAGCCCCTAAAGAAACAATGGGAAAAGCTGGTAGGGAACTTAGAAGAAACCGCCGTATACGGAACCGTACGTATGGTGGTGTGAGAGGACGGGAGCCAAGAGGCTCCCTCCTACTCGATCCCCGAGTTTTTGGCGTGCTCCAGAAACCGATTTTCCAAGCTCTTTGTGTAGAGCCAGAAATCTGCATTATTTAATGCTCTTTTGAATCGTGTGTAGCAAATTTTCAAAAATTTCGCTTTTGTTTCCTGCTGCTAGCACTTCATAAAAGAGACCTTTTTTCTCTTTGTAATAGTTGATCAAAGGTTCTGTCTGGCTGCGATAGACAGCAAGGCGCTCTTTGACTACTTTTTCGTTATCATCATCTCGGTGGTAAAGCTCTCCTTGGCACCTATCGCAGAGGCTATCTTTCTTAGGAGGAGAAAAAACTTTGTGGTAAGGTGTTCCACATTTTTTGCAAACGAGACGGCCCGTAATTCTCTCAACGAGAAGATCATCGCTTACACTCAGATTGACAGTAACTACTTCTCCTCGATTTTTAAGGTGCTCGTCGAGCATCTTTGCTTGTGCAAGCGTTCTTGGAAACCCATCTAGAATATAACCTTTTTGACAATCTGTGTCGCTTACGCGGTCTAAAAGCATTTGGATTACTAGGTCATCGGGGACCAGTTTTCCCACATCCATGAAGGTTTTTGCCCTCTCCCCAAGCGGAGTTTGTTTTCTGAGATTCTCTCGCAAAATATCTCCTGTGGAAATGTGAGGAAGATGTAACTTTTTACTCAATTCGACAGCATGGGTTCCTTTACCGGCACCTGGGGGACCCAAAAGAATAATGACAGTTTGTTTTTCTGTAGCCATGGCTTCTCCTTTAAAAAAACCGACAAACGCTAAAGCAATCAATGACAATATAGCAAAAATTTTTTTCATAGAACCTCATCTGTACGAAAAGAACAATTTTAGAACTTTTTCGAAGAAAAAATCAAGATACCTTAATGTGGTAGGTCTTGCCTGATTTGATAGAATTGCTAATAGGGCACTCTTTGATCGCGCTTTCAAGAGAAGACTTAACGCAATCAACGTCACTAGCTCCTGTAATGGTAAAACTAATTTCCATTCCTGAGATGTAAAGTTGATGCGTGCTGCGATCTTTATCAAGATAGGCAACAGCTCTTGCTTCTATTTCCTTGTAGGTAAGGTTTCTTTTTTCGCAAGCCCCTTTGAAAAGAGCAATTTGGCAGTTGAGAAGAGAGAGAGCAAAAAAATCTTCTGGGGTATACCCGCCGCCAGGCCCTCCAAATTCCGTTGGAATCGAGCAAGTAATTAATGGCAAAACATCACTCTGCGACTGCCAACAATTACGAATACCCGGCCCTGCCTTTGCATGCACCTCGTATTTCAGTGGATAATGGATCATGGATGCTCTCCTTTTTTTTTCATATCATGGGATAATTTTCTTGCAAACTTATTTCTTCGCTAAGAAAAGAAGGCCCGCATTGCGCGAGCCTCTAAAATGAGCCGTTTTCATTTATTTCCCGGTGGAGATTCTGAAAGAAGAGGGCATTGAAACCACTTTTCAATAATGGAGGAGATGCTGTTCTGTAAGAACTCTACCGGATATGTATTTTTAGAAAATAGTCTATAGGTAAGAATACCAGACGCAAGTCCTATACCTAACGCCCACCATGGTATTTGATAGAGAGCAAAATCAAAGATCGATTGGATCAAGCAGCTTTTCATGTTGTTGCTGACTTGTGTTTTCTCTATTCCAAAAATTTTTCTTTTCCCGAACATTTCAAAATACAGGTAAAAGTGGGTATTAGTAACGACTCCCCAGGCACGCCAGATAGTTCCCCAAAATGAGAGATAATGCAAAGCAATTCCTGAAACAAAAAGAGCGCTTCCTTTTACAACGCTTGAAGTAAATGTATCTTCATTTACATCTGGTAGTATCTGTATTTTCGGATGTAGGCTGCGTGCAAGGGTATAGTAGCAGCCTACAGGTGTTCGATTCGCATCTGGTAGAAAAACCTCTTTTGCTCCTACTTTTGCAATATCGAAACATTTCTTTGCACATCCTTGATATTCATCAACTCTTTCTCCAATTGACATAGCTAACTCCATGGGTTAAAGAAAAAATTAAAATAAATATAAAAAATAAATCAAGAATTTGTCAAATACATGTGTTTAATTTTTAAAAATTTCTAGTTTTAAAGATTTTGTTTTACAAACGGTAAAAAATTATTTTAGAACTATTGTCTTGATGTTTGCGGAAAAATTTGCCCGGAAAGAGACTTTTTTCTACTATGGAACATCTTTGAAATTTATTCTTTTTGGTTGAGGGTAGGAGTTTTTTTGTGGGGGAAGAAATGCGTCAAATTTTGAAAAAAATTTTAGACTTTTTCATGCCGTTGTTCCAAAAAGAGACGCCGCATGCATTTTCTCTACCATCTGCAAGTAGCAAAGGAACAATGCACATTCTTTACGAGCAGGAAGGTAAAATTCAAAGATGGACTCTGCCGGAGTTCGAAAAGGAGATGGAAATAACCTATATTTTGGGGTTGGAGTTTGCTAGCGCCAAAATTTTTAAAAAAGTCCGAGCTACTTGCGCACAAGCAAAAAAGAGAGGAGATGTTTTGCCACAAGAAATTTGGCTGGGATCCGTGTTTGAAAAAGAAATTCTAGAAGGAAAGGTCGGTGCACTTTATCTTCGTTGGATAAAGCCCCATATAGGATATGGTCTATTTGCAGCAGAAGATCTTCCGAAGGGATATTACGTGGGAGAGTATGCAGGTGTTGTTCGTCCTTTTTCTCAGAGAAAGGATGCAAAAAACTGTTACTGTTTTGAATATAAAATCCATCTGGGGGGTGCTTCATCGTATACGATCGATGCGCAAGATAAGGGAAATCTTGTCCGCTTTATCAACCATAATTCTTCTTCTAACCTTACTCCTCAGCTGGCCTTTTGCAACGGATTGCAGCATGTGGTTCTTCTCACAAACCAGCCGGTTGCCAAAGGTTGCGAATTGACTTATGATTATGGACCAACTTACTGGTCAAAAAGAGAAATGCCATTGCAGGGGAGAGAGAGATGAGGCGACTGATATTGTTCTTGCTAAGTTTGTTTTGTGGATGGATCCTTCAGGGAACGGAAAATGAACCTTTAATGCTGGAGGTCGGAGGCGGTTATGGCCAGGAGAAAGTCGTATGGAAATCTTTGAGCGACACTGAACCTCGGACGCTGAATTTTCGAGAAAGTTATCGCAAGCTGCATTTTTTGGAAAGTATCGCCGCATTGCGCTCTATTCAATATGATTTTTATTTTTTCCTCGAAGGAGGTTATGCTTACGTTTTTCCGGTAAGATTAAAAGAGCAGCTGCTAATCAACGATGTCAATGCTTATCTTTCTTGCAAGGCAAAAGGATATCAGGCCCATAGCTTTTTTCTGTTTGGCTACGAAGTAGATCTCACGCCGGATCGTTTTTCTCACTTTTTTTTGACTCCCCTGGTTGGATATGGCGGATTTTGGAAAAAACTTCGAGAGAAAAATGGAGCAGAAGATCATCTCCCTACTTTG
This sequence comes from bacterium, assembly GCA_021811265.1. Lineage (GTDB taxonomy): Bacteria > Chlamydiota > Chlamydiia > Chlamydiales > SM23-39 > JAJZPH01. The sequence goes on along the minus strand of JAJZPH010000005.1, from coordinate 55,858 downwards.
TTCGTCGAACAAGAGCACAGCTCCTTGAAACAAACCTGGTTTGGTCCCTATTTAGGAGGCGGGGTTTTTGCACAACCCGATAAATTGTGGCGATTTGAAATTAGCTATCTTTTTGGATGGTTGCATTTGCGCCATTCCTCTCGCATTTTTTTCGACTTTCTCACGCCTCTTGAGCAGGGAAATGTATTGCAAAAAGAAAAGGATAAAAAACTTGCTGCATTTGGACATTTGGCCAGGGCTAAGCTTTTCTATGACCTCGCTCCTTCTTGGAGAGCGTCGATCGTGGCAGATTATCGCTATTTTTCCACCAAAGATCCCCTCATTACGCGCACGGTACAAACGCAAGAGGTTTTTCCCATCTCCACGACCACGTCAGCACAACTACGCGATCGCTTGCATGCATGGGAATATGCGCTTTCTTTTCTTTTGGATATTTCTTATGCCTTTTAGGAGAAAATGATGCAATTTGATCTGATTATGGGGAAGCAGACCATTCGCGAACTTCTATTGCATGCACCTCACCGTCTGTTGATGGTCTATGTTGCAATGCACAAGGAAAAAGATGATCTTCTTTCCCTTTTGCAAGAGAAAAACATCTCTCTTGTTTATGTCTCTAAAGAAAAACTTTCTTCTATGGTTGGGTCTGATTCGCACCAATCCTTTGTGGCCAAGATCAAAAAAAGAAAAATTTGGGACTTGCGTTCATTTTTGGAAGAGCAACAATGTTCATTTCTTTTGCTATTGGACACCATTACAGATCCCCAGAATTTTGGTGCCATTTTGCGATCAGCAGAATGTTTTGGCGTAAGTGGGGTGATCACGTCAAAAAATCGAGGATCTCCCATGACTCCAACGGTGGCAAAGGCAAGTGCGGGAGCAAGCGAGCTTTTGTCCTTGATCGAGGTTTCTAACCTGGCAGAGTCTCTACGTGTTTTGCAAAAAGCTGGTTTTGCAATCATTGTAGCCGACGCTTCTTCATCTGCGAGGGAAAATTTAGCTTCTTTTTCTTTTCCCGAAAAAAGCGTTTTGGTGATGGGATCGGAAGAAAAAGGCGTCCAGCCTCTCATCTGCAAGATGGCGGATCACCTTGTCTACATTCCGATGAAAGGAAAAATCGCATCTCTCAATGTAGCTCAAGCAACATCGGTCTTCCTTTTTGCAAGGTCCAAAACGATTCTGCATTAGAGGGTTCTGCCAAAGATAGCTCCTCCAAGAAGAAACGTGTATTTTAACCTTCTTCAGGAAGAGAGGGCCATTCAAGAGCAAGAGAGCTCATCCCGTTCCTTTCTACCCAAGCTTCTAAGAATGATTCCACCTGTTTTGCTTCTTCGACAACTTCTTTTAATTCCAACAAATCCTCTGCAGCTTTTGCATCTTCCAAAAGGTCGAAAATTCGATTGTATAGAACATCATCGGGGTCCAAAAACCCCACCTCTTCACAATCAAGAAGGCCCTTTAGCAGTAAATCCAAAACGGTTAGAACAGCATGTTTGTAGTGAAATAGCGTCGCTTTCATCTCTGCTCCTTAAGAGGGGTTTTGAGAATCACTTTTTTGATTACGCTCCCAAAGTTTTAGGTATTTGTAAAAGGCGGTATGGCAATTGTAAATGGAAATGATCAACCCCTCTTTCCCTCCTAAAAAACCCTTTTTTAAAAAATAGCTTTTGAAAAAAGCAAAAAAAGCATGGAGCAATGCCCTAGTTAGAGAAGATTTTTTTTTATGCTGATGCTGCTTTGCAAAAAGAGAGGAGTAGAGCTGCATTTTCTGTAAGAAATCTTCGAAAGAGCGATAGGGGGTATGGTAGAGAGGGGAGTGGAATCGCTCTAGCCTCAGGTGAGAAAAAAGAAGCGTCTCATGCACGAGAGAGTCGCTAAAAGAACACTTCTTTCTATGGTAGAGGCGAACCACCTCTTCTGGATACCAGGAGGAAAAGCGAATCTCTTTTCCATTGAAAAAATTCAATCGAGGAAAAGCATAAACATTGTTTTCATCCAAAGAAGTCGCTTGGATTTCGCAAATGAGTTTTTCTGAAAGTTCTTCATCGCTATCAACGGCGCAGATCCAGTCGTAAGAGGCAAAAGAAGCGGCCTTGTTTCTAAGAGCTCCAAAAGAGGTAAAGGGAGTCTGATAAACCTTTACGTTGGGATACCTGCTTGCAATCACAAGCGTTTTGTCCTTCGACCCCGTGTCGACAATCACAACCTCTGCAAAACTCACAAGAGAGTCGAGAGTTTTTTTTAATGTTTCTTGATTGTCTTTTGTCAGTAACACAGCACTAATCATAAACTCAATCCTACATAATCTCAAAATTTGAGCAACACGCTGTAGTTTTGCAATTGGCTCATTTTAGCTATTCTACTCTCTTTTTCGGTACTTTTTTCTAACAAACTTCTTATTTTTAAGTTCTTATATACATTTTTTGCGATTTTTGTTTTATTTATAATAAATAAAAATTTTAGTTGATTATTATTTAATAATTTATTATAATGTATTACATATTTAACAACATTTTGTTTATTATGACAACCATTCCTTCGGTTTTAATACTTAATAAAGAATTAGTAATGAAAGTACCCTACAATTCTGATGGCTTTATATTAGACATGTATGAGGACTATTTCCGACGTTTTTCTGCCACCGCATCTCGTGCGTCATGCCTCAATGGGCGATATGAGAATTGGGCATCTATGTGCAAACAAAAAAAACAAGAGCTTAGTGAGCAACTTGACACAACACGGACCCAATGCACTGATCTGTTGATAAAATGGAATGGTCGTTGGTGGACGAAATTGATCGCAAACGTCTACACATATTCCCCTTGGATGGCAAGAAAGGTGAAATGGATAGTGATGCAGCACTATAAAAGAGAAATTCAGTCATACACAGATGAATTTGCACAACTGGTACACAAAGAAAACCTATGCATAAAACAACTAGAAAAAATTGACAAGTTTCAAAAACATGTAGATCAAGTAGCAATGGATACTCTTCGTCGCATAGATGAGGCGAAAAAGCAGCGTGAAGAAGAGGCAAAAAAATTGCGAGAAGAAAAAAAACCGGCAACGCAACCACAAGCAGGTGTAGCTGCTGATCATCTAGTTTCCACTGTGGCTGCTGCTTCGGTAGCTACTACACAAGTAGGTGGGGAAATAGTTACCAAAGTGGAAGAAATTGTTATCGAAGCACAGAAGAAAGCAAGGGAAATGGTTACAAAAGCAGAAAAAGTTACTACACAGGCACGTGAGAAAATAGTTACCAAAACAGAAGAATTTTTTATCGAAGCGCAAAAGGAGACAAGGAAGAGAGCCGCCCAAGCAGAAGAGTTTTTTACCGGCTTATTGAGCGGAATTCGTTTTGCCTGATTTACTCCCGATTTTTCTTCACAGAGATCCTAAGTGTCTTGAATTGGGCTTCAAATAGTTGTATGATGCCTCAGAGCTGGTCGTAAAATTGTAAAGAGGATTAATCATGGTCAAAGATTTTGCCCACGCCACAAAAAGGGTATACGATCCCGTGCATGGATTTATCCGGTTCGACGAGCATGAAAAGCGGCTCATCAACTCATTTCCTTTTCAAAGGTTGCACTATATCCACCAATTGGGGATGGCCTATTTTGTATATCCGGGAGCCACTCATACTCGTTTTGAGCATTCTCTTGGGGTGATGGAGCTTGCCTCCCGCATGTATCGTCAGCTATGTCGTACTGTGCGACCCGATCTGTTTCATTTCATTCCACGCAAGGGTTCTTTAGAGTTTGTCTATTGGGAGAAGGTGGTGCGCATGGCAGCGTTATGCCACGATTTGGGACATCTTCCCTTTTCTCATGTTGCAGAAAAAGAGTATTTGGGAAGCAATGGGCATGAAAAACTCACCATGGAACTGATTTTCAGCCCCTATTTGCAAGAAGTGTGGGATAAGCTCGACGAGACGCCTCTCTTTCAGAGAAGCAAAAAAACCAGCATACGAGACGATGTAATAAAGATTGCAATAGGGGAAAAGAAGTACCAACAGTTTTGTGGCAGTAACAACCTCTTTTCATCTTGGGAAAGAATTCTTTCTCAGATTATTACTGCCGATTTTTTTGGCGCTGATCGCATGGATTATCTCCTCCGTGATGCTCGAGGAACTGGCATTGTGTATGGTTTATTTGATTATTTGCAACTCATCGAGTGCTTGCGCATCTTGCCATCATTAGAACACCCGGAAGAAGGGTATTTGGAGCTCGGAATTGATGAAAACGGAATGGAGTCTTGCGAAGCGCTTTTGCTTGCTCGCCATTTTATGCACCGACGTGTTTATCAATATGCCACAATTCAATCCTACAATTTCCATATGCGCCGTTTTTTGCGCACAAGCTTTGCAAAAAAAGATTTTCTTGAGAATTTGGATCACATGCTCATGACCAATGATTCTCAAATTATTGTCGAGCTGCATCGCGCAGCTTTTGACTCTTCGCATAAAGGCCATGCAGATGCAAAACGCATTGTAAGCAGAGAAAACCTCTTCAAGGCCATTCCACTGCCTCAGAAAATTACAGAAGGGGAGCTTGCCGCTTTTAAACAAAAACATGGCATCGATGACGAAAAGATGCAGTGGCAATTGGTGTCCAAAGAAGAGCTGGAGCAGGCAAAACCTCGCTTTACTTTTCCCGTCTCTTGTTCTCCTTTACATATCTGCAGAGCGGAAGAACACTCCTCTCTTTTGTTGCATATCCCTTCCCATTTGTCTCACTGGGTTTTCATTGCTCCCCAATTTGAACTTTTTTTTCTCGAATCATTTTCCTAAGGAACCGTCCAAGAATAAAATAAACCATTTCACTGCTCCTAACTGAGGTTGTAGAAATCTTCTCTTAGGAACTGATGTATTGTACTAGAGGAGATACACTGCTGATCTGATGAAGCTCCTTGATCTTTAAAAAAAAGACTGATAAGGAAAATAAAATGTCTAACAAGTTGTGGCAAGGTGAAAACTTCTCCAAAGAGCTTCATTTCTCCGGAAAAACAGATTGCAGAATTTACGTTTCGTGCAATTTTTCTTGGAATTGTTTTGGGATTCATCTTTGCGATAGGAAATACCTATCTTGCGCTAAAAACTGGGACCACCGTAAGTGCTTCTATTCCCGCCGCCATCGTTTCTCTGGCTGTTTTGCGCATTTTCTTTAGAAATGTCACTATCCTCGAAAATAACATTGTGCAAACGGTTGCAACCGTTGGAGAAGCAATGGCCGCCGGAGTGGCATTTACTATTCCCGCTCTTTTATTTCTTGGAGAGACCCCTACTGCTACGCGTACATTCATTCTTTCTATTCTAGGAGGGCTTTTAGGCATCCTTTTGATGATTCCCATGAGGCGCTATATTATTGTGAAAGAGGATAACGTATTACCTTTTCCTGAGGGAAAAGCATGCGCAGAAATTCTCAAAATTGGAGCCTCATCTAGTAAAAAGGCTGCCGTTCTCGCAGGGTGGGGATTTCTTTCTGGGGCATTCTACCGCTTTAGCATGGATGCATTTCACTGGTGGCAGGAGACGCCCACCTGGATCATGAGCACTCTGCGCAACACCTACTTTAGTCTCGACACCGCTCCTGCTCTTTTGGGAGTAGGTTACATTATTGGGCCACGCATTACCTCTTTGATGCTTGCAGGTGGTGCTCTGAGCTGGTGGGTCATTATTCCGCTCATACAAACTTTCGGGCAAACTGCCATTATTTTCCCGTCAGAAATCCCCGTACACCAGATGGGTCCAGAAGATCTCTGGGGAAGTTATGTCCGCTACATCGGCGCTGGTGCTGTGGCTTTTGGTGGTTTGATGAGTCTTCTGAACGTTTTGCCCATGCTCTTTAAAACATTTCACGCAGGGTTGAAGGAACTTTTTTCTTCTCCTGGCACTTTAAAAAGAACAGACCGCGACATTTCTCTTCGCTGGTTGATCCTGGGCCCAGTTGCCATTATTTTGGCCCTTTGGCTTTTGCCTGCAACCTCCTTCAATCTTTTTACCGTCTCCCTGCTTGTGATCCTCTCCTTCTTTTTTGTTGCCGTTACCTCGATCACGGTTGGGATGGTAGGAAGCACATCGAACCCTACCTCCGGGGTAACCATCACCGTCATTTTGGTCACCTGTCTTCTTTTTTTAAGTTTGGGATGGACGGAAAGAGCGCATCTGATTGCCGCCGTTTCTGTAGGGTGCGTTGCGAATATTGCCATCTCTTTGGCAGCCACAACCTCGCAAGATCTTAAGACGGGCTTCTTAATCGGAGCCACTCCGCGGTGGCAACAGATTGCGGAAATTTTCGGCCTTTTGATTCCCGCTCTTACCCTGGGATTCACCATCACCCTTCTCCACAAAACCTATGTGATTGGCTCTAGCAACATGCCTGCACCTCAAGCCGTATTGTTGAGCATGATTGTAAAAGGGGTTATCAGTAAAAGTCTTCCTTATGGCCTCGTGCTGATCGGGGTTGTTTTGGGCATGATTTTAAGAATATTACGCATTCCCGTTTTAGCCGTCGGGCTTGGAATTTACCTGCCTCTTTCTTTGAGTGCTGGGACCATGGTGGGCGGTATTTTATCCTGGTATTTAAAAGATTATTTAAAAGAAAAAAACGAGCTTGGCATGTTGATTGCATCGGGTCTTGTAGGCGGGGATGCGTGCAGTGGCATCTTTGTTGCAATCCTCACAATCACAGGCCTTGTTGCAGCAAATGCACAACCATTCTTTTATCCTATCATCAGCGTGATTCTCTATCTTCTTCTTGCTGTGGGGTTTGCAGCGCTAACCACCATGCAGAATAAAAAAATTTCAAAAAATTGAAAAGCTTCTTTTTCATACGAAAACTCAATACATTTGGCAAAAATAAATAAGAGCGTTTTCTATTAGGAAAAATTTGGGAAAGCAAGATATAATGTGCTCTCAATAAAGCCAGTAAGGGAGAATGAGATGCCTCTTAACAAATCAGTCCACATTTCCCCGCAACTTTCATGACCACTCCTAGCATCCACAGTTTGCTTTTCGAGTCCCCCAGCCATTACAATCTTGTGGAAACAGGTTTTTATCACCTGCGTCGTATTACTATTGTTTTTTCCGCGCTTTGCGCAACCTTTTTAGCATGGTCAATAATCCCTGGGTTAACTGCAGGCGTTGGCTTCAGCGTGGTGACCATTTCCGCTGGCTTTTGTGCTTATGAAAGTAGAGAACACTTGCAGCAAACCGATCATCCGGTAAAACAAATACTGTTTGCGCTCGCTGGCGTCGTTACTACTGTTGCATGCGCATTGTTCGGCATTATTTGCCTTGGCCTTATTGTCTCTTCCATTTATCAGGTATCTCTCGTTATTCTTTCGCTCGGGACCGGATATCTATTCGGGAACTATGTTATCTCTCATAATTGCGCGGCCATATGCGCGAAGTTTCGTGAACAAGAAAAAAATTATTGGAAAATTGCGGGCCAAGCACTATCAATTCTCTGGACTTTACCGATCTGCATCATCTCGCCCATGCTTTTTTCAAGTAATGTTTCTTTGGTAATCTTGACTGCGCTTGGAACCAGCATTACTTCTGCAAGTCAAAAAGCGCTCACAACAATTCCACCAAAAAAAAGTTGATGACCTATTTTTTGGAGTTTTTGTGATGTTTTCTTTTTTGGAAAAGAGGCTTTCAAAAGATACCATTTTTCTTTTCAGCGTGATGCTCTCTATCTTTTTGATCTCATGTGAATATGGGGTTACAAGGCCAGCATCTTGCTCGATTTTTATTTCTGCCTATTCTGCTTCTTGGATTCCCTATGTCTGGATTGCTTCCATACCCATTAACTTTTTTGCAATTTGTCTCTACAATCGATATTTGCCCCGTTTTGGTTGTTGGAAGGTATTTCTCTTTGTAGTCTCAATGGTGATCATCGTCAATACCACTGCTGGCTTTTTCGCAACTTCCTGGTCGTTTTTTCCCTTCGTGCAAGCCCTTTGCAAGGATTTTTACATTCTTCTCATGTTCAAGCAGGTCTGGTCTCTCATTCACACGACGATTTCTTCCTCGCGTGCAAAATTTCTTTATGGATTGATCGCAGGCGTTGGCGGAGTGGGGGCAGTTTTAGGGGGACTTGCGGCAAACTTATTTGCAGTAGCCCTTGGTTCTCAGTCTCTTTTCTTTTTTACCTTACCGCTCTATCTTCTTCTTTTCTCTGCATATACTATGGCTTTGCGGACGAGTGCGATGGGCGAGCAGATGCGTATCTTGCAAAATAATGAAGCTAGTTCCCAAAAATCGGGAATAGCACTGATTCGCAGTTCTCCTTCTCTTGTTTTTCTTCTATCGATTGCAATTTTCATGCAGCTCTCCGTTTCTCTTATCGACTTTCAATTCAACCTTTCGCTTGAAAAAGAATTTCCCAACATGGATCTCAGGACCCAATATTATGGTAGACTGATTTGGATCATCAACGGCCTCACAGCTCTCTTTCAGTTTTTCGGCGGCTGGGCAATGGTTCATTTCTTGGGACTGAAAAAAAGCCATCTCTTCATAACTCTCTTTTTGCTCTGTAACAGCCTTCTTCTTTTTTTTGTTCCTGCCTTTGGGATGATCTCTTATGCGCTTATTGCCATCAAAACTCTAGATTATTCTCTCTTTGGCATTGCCCGGGAAATGTTATACATTCCATTGAAAATCAACGAGAAATTTCAAGCAAAAGCCTTCATTGATGTGTTTGCTTCCCGCTCAGCCAGAGCATTGGGTTCTTTTTTGATCCTCTTTTTGCAAATCTTTTCTTCAGCGCTTTCTAAAACTCTTAGTTTTGTTTCGGTTCTCATTTTTTTCTGTTGGCTAGGAAGTGTTTGGCGGCTTTTTAAAACCGAAGAGATCGCAACCGAAAGTCCTCCTTTGAAAAAAGTTTTATAAAAAACTTGAGAATTGCTATGCTAATTGTCTGTCATTTTTTTTGAGGTCATATGCATCGCATTTTTATCTTTTTGACTTGTCTTTTTTTTCTTGCAACACCACTCTTTTCTCAAGAATGGGGTTCGAACCAAACCAACACTCTTACAAAAGCCCATCGACGGGAAAATGGTTATCGCATTCTTACCCTTGATGGGGGAGGAATTCGAGGGGTTTTTTCTGCTCAGCTCTTGGCAATGTTGGAAGAAGAGTTTCACTTTTTGCAGCATGTCGACCTTTTTGTAGGAACATCTACCGGATCCATTTTAGCCTGTGCGTTAGCTTACGGCATTCCTCCAAACGAGATTGTGAACTTTTACCGTACTCATGCAAAAGGGATTTTTACCGAAAAAGGAGGGCTTTATAGCTATTTTCCACTCGACCTTCTACAAGCAAAATATAACCGAGACTATTTTCAGGACATATTGGAATCGATTTTCCCAAAAAATCTCCAACTTTCGCAGCTTCCCAAAAAGGTCGTTTGCATTTCCTTTCAGTTATACAACCCGACGATTAATTGCTGGTCGCCTTCGCTGGAAGATAACTTTGATCCTGAAGTAGCAAAAAGGATTAGCGTTACTGATGCCATTTTGCGCAGCACTGCAGCGCCCACCTATTTTCCTTCCTATCAGGGACACATTGATGGGGGAGCCGTGGCAAACAATCCTGCGATGATGGGTTTGACAAGAGCTCTCGACATGGATGGAGCTTGTGTTGCGTTAGAAGATATACGTATGCTTTCGGTCGGCACGGGTATTGTGAACAACTACATTCCCGAAGATGTAGACTGGGGTGGGTATGGATGGATGATTCATGCCTCTTTCCCTCTGCCGACGCCTCCGCATCCGTTGCTAGATATTCTTTATAATGGAAACATCTCTGTTCCTCACTACCAGTGTTCGCGCCTTTTAAATTCTCACTACTTTCGTCTCAATACTTTTTTAAGCAATGATCTGCTGTTGGATGACTGGCATGAAGTGGATTTCCTCATCGAAGAGGCAAAGAGGCTGCCAGAAAATTCTCCTGAAGAATGGAACAATCTTAGAAAATGGGTCGTTGAAAATTTTTTACAATAAAAGAAGACTTTTGTTTGGACACAAACCATTTTGGTGTCGTGCGAATAAAGTCGAAATGTAGTAACATATAGTGTAAGTTGTTTAAGGTCTTATGTTCCATAGAATTGTTCTATTGTTAAGTGCTATAGCAGTTTGTATCTTCGTTTTTTCCTCAGGACAGGAAGGAGACTTTTTAAAGCAAATCGAAAAAGCATGTCACTTTTGTTCTTCCTGTGCCAAGAAGATGGACGTGGAAATCGAAGTGCAAGGATTTAAAAAACACTAGGAATTCAAGAGTGGATCTTGCGGGCGATTCTTTCCAGCTCTTCATCTTTGGCGCGGATGCAATCGTGAGATGATATATATCCTTCATACTTAGTGAAATACTTATCATTTTGTGCAGCGACTGGCGTCCATTTTGTCAAATGTCTGGTTCCATGCATAGGAAAGATCTTTGCATGAGCATGATCGACACCATAGCCTTCTAAAATAAGGCCGCACCTTCCTACGTCGTCCAGTTTGGAATCGATAAGTTTTCCTACCTTCTTGGCAGCCAAAGCCAACAGAGCTAGTTGTTCATCAGGCAGATCAAAGCAATAGCTGGGTAAGTGGGATTTGAAAGCAACGACGGAAAAAGCTTCGGTATTGGGAAAAATAGAGAGGAAAGCGATAAAATTTTCATCTTCCCAGATCTTATGGCAGGGTTTGATTCCCTGAACGATTTCGCAGAAAATACAACCTTCTTGTATCAATTTTGACATTATTCCACCCATTTTTTTAGTTTGATACTATTTTGCCATGAATTTTTAAACTCTTACTACAATTTTTTTGACTTTTCCACTTTTGTTGCCTTAAGATCCACTTTGGACAAGGTGGTAGTATGCGTGCACTTTTTCTCATGATCTTATCGACCCTCATTTTTTTAAGCTGTGCAAAATCCCGTCCTTCACAAGCGCCTCAGGATATCACATACGCAAAAATCCAGCAGATCAAGCGGGGAGCGGACCTGCAAAAAGTAGTGCAAATTTTAGGAAAGCCAGACCGCGAAGAGTGTTTTGAGGAATACAGAATCTTGTTTTATGGCACAAAAGCCAAGCCATCAGAGGAAAGCTTCACACCACTGGTTTTCAAAGATGGCTATTTGATAGAGCGCGGCTATTTTCACTACAATCTGCTATTGGACGAATTGAGGAAAAAGAACTCTTCTAATCGAGAGCCACCGGGCCCAGAAACTCAAGGGAAGGAGAGCAAGGGTTCTGCCCAGCGCTCTTTTTGGGAATAGTACATTTGATTTCATGTTTACAATGTAATTCAAAGTATATGAACGTCTGATAATTTATGTTATGTTAGGAAACGTGAGGAGTTTCGATACCCATTCCACACCTGTAACTTCACGATATGTCGAGAAATGTACGACTACTTTCTCTTCAGAGTACTCTTACAATCCTCGCATATGCTAATCAACATAAGTTTTTAACATTCAAAGTTGTGTACACAAAGAACTTGGAAAATCGGTTTCTGGAGCACGCCAAAAACTCGGGGATGGAATATCGCAAACTATCCCAATTCCAACCGCGAGGATTTTCGCATAGCTTCAAAAGCCGATTTTCCAAGTTCTTTGTGTATAAATCTTGCATTGAAAAAAACTTATAAGAAAGGCCGAAAGCCTCAATTTACCTAAAAGTTATTAGCGGCAGTCGGATTTGAACCAACGACACGCGGATTATGATTCCGCTGCTCTAACCAACTGAGCTATGCCGCTAATTAAAATGGCGGGGGAAGGATTCGAACCTCCGACCTTTGGGTTATGAGCCCAACGAGCTAACCACTGCTCCACCCCGCGTCGAGAATTTATAGAGATACTAGCAAAATACTCGCAAAAAGGAAAATGAATTCTTATACGTTGCTATTCGACATGTGAATTTCTCATGAAAAAAATCTTAAAAGTAAGGTTCGATCGTCTGCAATGTTTCTCTTGCGTAATGGTTTTTTTTCAAAAGGTGTATGCAATTTTTTGAAAGCTCGTCAGCCCATTTTTTTTCAGTAACATATCGCGTCAAAGAAGCGTTGATCTCTTGAAGCGCGACCTGATGGCCGCACAGGTGCTCTAACACATACTTTGCCATCTCTTCTTGGGCCGACATGTAGGGGCCAAAGAAGACGGGAACTCCATAAGAGACGGGTTCAAAGATGTTATGCCCCCCGATTTTGTCGACAAAACTTCCCCCCACAATGGCAAGAGAGCTCAGGGCATAGCAGATCGAAAGAAATCCCAGACAGTCGATAAGGATAATCTGCTTGTTCGGCTCAAGGCTGCTCAGGTATGTATAGGAAAACCCATTTTGCTCCAAAAAACGAGCCACTTGGGGACACCTCTCTGGATGTCTTGGCGCTAAAAAGATTTTGGTTTCTGGATGCATTTGCAGAAAGAGCGAGAGGGAAGACAAAATCCCCTCTTCTTCTGTCGCATGTGTAGAAGCAATGGTTACAAATCGATCTTGTGTAGAAGTAGTAAATTTTGTACGCCACTTCTCTCTTTCTTTTTCAGAAATTGGGTTGGGAGGAAGGTCGAATTTCAAATTACCTGTCACGCATAGTTTATCCAAAGGTGCCCCTGCATGCAAAAACCGCTTTTTAAAATCCTCATTTTGACAACAGATGCAATCAAAATAGGAAAAAAGCCGCTTCGAATAAAAAGAAGACCAGCGGTAGCGCGAAGAGGATCGCTTAGACATTTTTGCACTGATGAGAAAAATTTTTGCTCCTCTTTTTTTGGCATGGCGAATCAGGTTATACCAGAGATCTGTCTCCACAAAAAACAAAAGGTCGATGGGAAACGCTTGCAAAACCCTCTTTACAGAAAAGGAAAAGTCAAAAGGCAAAAAAAGGTGCATGGTTGCCTCGGTTAAGCTTTTCTGTGCCTCTTCATGGCCAGTCTCGGTGGTCGAAGAAACAATAATCGTCCCATTTGGAAATCGCTCTCTGAGTTGATGAAGGAAGGGTTTTGCGGCTTTGGTCTCCCCTACAGAAACAGCATGGATCCAGATGAGAGGTTTTTCTCTCTTTTTTAGAGGTGGATAGGCGAAAACTCCCAACCTCTGCCAAAGAAAGCTGCGACGCTTATGTGAAAAAAACCTTTCAAAAAGGTATCGAGGAAAAAAGTAGAGAGCAAGCAGCAAATTGTAGATCATCTACTTCTCGTCGATGACGATATTCAACAGCTTTTCTGGTACAAAAATCGTTTTCACGATTTTTCCACGAGCCAAATATTTTTGCACTTGCGGATCTTCTTTGGCAAAGGCAAAAAGAGATTCTTTGTTCTGGTTTTTGGCAAGAGTGGCCCTAGAACGCACTTTTCCATTCACTTGAATCACGAAAGTAGCATTCTCTTCCTGCAGGTAGTGTTCGGGAACCGAAGGTAGATCTACGAAATCAATCATGCCCCTCTCCCCTAGCTTTTCCCATATTTCAGCTGCAATATGCGGAGCAAAGGGATAGAGAACTTGTGCGGCCATTTTGAGTGCTTGCTTGCCATAGGCAGGCAGTTTGGAAAAAGCATTGACAAACTCCATCATCTTTGCAATCGCGGTATTAAAGCTCAAGAGTTCTATGTCTTTCGTCACAAGGTGCACCAGCCGGTATCCCAATCGAAGTGCTTCTTCCGAGCTCTCTTCGGAAAGCTTGTCTGAAATCACCAGTTCATAAAGACGATGCAAAAATCGTTTGCATCCATTAACTGCATCGGTATTCCAGATCTTTTCTTTGTCGAAAGGGCCCATGAACATTTCATATAGCCTCAAGGCATCCGCTCCAAACTCCTCAATAATGTCATCCGGCGTAACTCCATTGAGTTTCGACTTGGACATTTTGTCAATCTGGTAGACAAGCTCCTCATTTGTCTCTTTGTAGTAATACTTCCCCTCTTTCTCCACAACTTCATGAGAAGAAACATAACCGCCGCTTTTTTTCCTATATGAAGGCGCCGTTACCACTCCGATGGGTTGATAGGTAGCAAAGGGTTCTTTTGTAGTTACAAGTCCACAGTCAAAGAGTACTTTGTGCCAAAAACGCGCATAGAGAAGATGGGCTACTGCATGTTCAGAACCTCCCACATACAGATCGACGTTCATCCAGTATTTTTCCGCTTCTTTACTCCACGCCTCTTGGTCATTTGTGGGATCGCAAAAGCGAAGATAATACCAGCAAGATCCTGCCCATTGCGGCATGGTATTGATCTCTCTTTTGGCTTTTTTCTTTGTTTTAGGATCGATAATATGGACCCAATCTTCCACCTTGGCCAACGGACTTTCCCCATTTCCTGTGGGTTGGTAATCTTCGAGTTCGGGCGGCATAAGAGGAAGCTCATCGAGGTCTAAGACGCGATAACTTCCATCGGCAAAATGGAGGATGGGAAAGGGTTCTCCCCAATAGCGTTGGCGCGAGAAAAGCCAGTCTCTGAGCTTATAATTGACTGCCTTTTCTCCTGTTTTGTTTTTCTCCAGCCAGGCAATCATCGCCTCTTTGGCCTTTTCAGTAGAGAGATCGTTAAGAGAGATTTTTGTGCTTGTGCTGTTGATCGCCGTTCCTGACAAGGGCCAGCAGCGCTTTGCCAAAATAACCTCGTTGCGAAATTCCTCTTGCGATAGGTTGTGGAGCATCTCTTCCGTGCACAGATTCATATCGGGATCTACAACGGGAAGGATCGGAAGCTGATAGGTTGTGGCAAAAGCAAAATCTCTTTCGTCATTTGCAGGAACGCACATCACGGCCCCTGCAGCATATCCCATCAGCACATAGTCAGAAATCCAAACAGGAAGTTTTTTTCCCGTTACAGGGTGGATGGCAAAGCTGCCTGTCCAGACGCCCGTTTTCTCTCTCTCGGCCTCTCCCCTATAATCCTTCGCATTCATTTGACGAAAGCGCTGGATGTACTCTTCGACGGCTTTTTTTTGCTCTAATGTTGTAATCTCTTTGACGGAGGGATGCTCAGGAGAAAGAAGCAAAAAGGTGACGCCAAAAAGGGTATCGGGCCTAGTTGTAAACACTTGGATGTTTTCTTTGCTCTTTTCCAGAGGGAAATAGATCTTTGCTCCTTCGCTTCTGCCAATCCAGTTGATCTGCAACTTCTTAATATTTTCGGGCCAGTTGGCCAGATTTAGATCTTCAATCAATCGGTCTGCATATTGTGTAATCTTTAATATCCACTGACGCAGGGGTTTTTTTACTACGGGATATCCTCCCAAAATGGATTTGCCACCCTCCACTTCTTCATTGGCCAAAACGGTTCCCAACTCCGGGCAAAAGTTCACCGAAACTTCAGCTTCATAAGCAAGTCCCTTTTTATAGAGAAGGGTAAAGATCCATTGCGTCCATTTGTAATAGGTAGGGTCGCTGGTAGCAATCTCTCTTTCCCAATCGTAGCTAAAGCCAAGAGATTCAAGTTGTCGCGTGTAGGTTGCAATGTTTTTTCTTGTGGTGATGGCGGGATGGGTTCCCGTGCGAATGGCATATTGTTCTGCAGGAAGGCCAAAACTATCCCATCCCATAGGATGCAAAACGTTGTAGCCTTTCTGCCGCTTATAGCGAGCAATGATGTCTGTGCCCGTATATCCCGTTACGTGGCCTACATGGAGTCCCGCACCCGAAGGGTAGGGAAACATGTCAAGAACGTAGAATTTTGGCTTTTTACAATCGATCGTTGCTTTGAAGGTCTTGTTTTCTCTCCAAATGCTTTGCCATTTTTTTTCGACAAAACGGTGATCGTAGGACATAGGGCTACCCTAGGGTTTTTAGAAGAATATACCAAGACAAGGAAATTTACATACACAAAGAACTTGGAAAATCGGTTTCTGGAGCACGCCAAAAACTCGGGGTTGAAAGACCGCAAACTACCCCATATTTCATTAATATTGGGTAGCTTGCGGTCTTTCAACCGCGAGGATTTTCGCATAGCTTCAAAATCTTTTGAAAAACACTCCTTTTTGATCTAGGAAAACAAGAAAATTGTTTATTTTTCTTGAAATTTCTTTAATAAAAAAATTATACTTGCTTCACTAACTTAAGGAGGTTTCTATGTCACATGAGGCAAGTGCTGCACAAACTACCGATGTATCAAATCTTCCCTACTTTCCAAGGCTCTGGGAAGAGTTAAAAAAATCAGTAGTCCAAGAGCCCGTACCCTATGCACTTTATGATTTAGCATTAAAGCTGCTTCCCGTTACCGTCTCCTCCCTTCCTGTAGTTGGAATACCTGCTTCTGCAATGTTTCTCAGCTATTCTTTTTTCATTGATGCGGCAATTGCAGCACGTTTCGACGCATTTACAGCCAAGATTAACAGTTTTTTTGACACGACAGTTGCTCCTGTCGTCAAAAATGCGGGAGTTAGCGCAAAACAGGCCATTAAGAAAGAGGTCGTTCAGGTACTGCTTTCATGAAAATCTCAAGAGAGCCCTAGATGCTCTTTAATTAGAGCCGTAAGACGAGGGGTAATCTCCGCGCAAGAGATGTTTTTTGCAATACACTTCTTTTGCGCATAGAGATCGACGCAGTGCAACCCAGATCCTACCACACCAAAATCCGCATCCTCCATTTCACCAGGTCCATTCACAACGCATCCCATAATCGCAATTTTTATTCCTGGAAATTGGCTAAAATTATTTTTCACTTCGCGCGCTATGTTTTGCAAATCGAAAAGAGTTCTTCCGCATCCAGGGCAGGAGATAAATTCTGTCTGGCTCAAACGCCTGCGGCAGGCTTGAAGAAGACACAGACCAAATGTTCGAGAATCGTGCAACGTTTCTCCGATAGAAAGCACAATGCCATCTCCTATTCCATCGCACAATAATGATCCCATTTCTGCTGCAAGGTAGATTTCTCGACTCTCTCTTTTTTTCTGCACAGGAAAGTCTAAAAGAAATGGGGTTTCTATCCGATGCGTGTGTAGCCAATTATAAAACTTTCTCGCTTCATGAAGAGAATAATGCTTTGGTTGAAAAAAAATCATAGAGGGGCGAACTTTCAAAAGAACTTCCCACTCACTTTCATTGGATGGCAGAAGAAGACAAAAGGGCTCTTTGGCAACAGGAGCTTCGGCAGCAGTACACACACGGATGCACAGCGGATCCTCCGTTCTGCTCGCAACGGTAATTTTTTTCTTTTGCAGCTCTGACAAAATAGGCCTGATTTTCTCAAGATCAGGAATCGTTTCCAGATAAAGGCCATCTATTGGCATTTGCTTTTGCTGGCAACCAATTGATGAAAAAAAATCTTTTTCTAAAAGATCGTGCGCAGCTGTTTTTACAAAGAGCAAAGCTCCCTTTTTGGAAGAGATCTGTAGAGGACGCCTAAACTCTTCGGCAAATGGAGCAATTCCTTGTCCTCTTTTCTCTTCTGCCATCGCAGACAAGGTCCGTGCTGACAAGATCTCCTGCACTGGATTTTCCGTAAGCGAAACGCGAATGGTATCGCCAATCCCATCTTGAAGAAGAGATCCAATGCCAACGGCAGATTTCATTCTTCCCTCTAACCCCTCCCCTGCTTCGGTCACCCCCAGATGAATGGGATAGTTCCATCCTCTTCGCATCATTTCATAAACCAACAGTCGATAGGCTGCGATTGTAGACAAAGAATTACTTGCTTTCATGGAAAACACAAGGTCATGAAAGTCTAGTTTGCGGCAGATTTCCGCATATTCCAGAGCAGAAAAGACCATTCCTTCGGGAGTGTTTCCATACAGATAGAGGATTCTCTCGGAAAGCGAGCCGCTATTTGCTCCCAGACGAATGGGAACCTTCCTTTTCCGGCACTTGAGGATCAATGGTTCTAGCTTCCTTTCGATTTCTGCCAAAGCGAAATCACTACTTACATCCTTTTCTTGCAAAACCGTTGCAAAATTTCCAGGGTTGATGCGTACCTTATCTGCAACCTCTGCGACCCATAGTGCAGCTTGTGGAAAAAAATGTACGTCAGCAACAAGGGGAATATAACAGCCTCGCTTAACCAGCTCGTTTTTGATTTTTTCCATCCCTTCCACCTGCTTCTTTCCTTGAATTGCCAGGCGCACAATCTCACATTTGGCTTCTACAAGCTCCAAAATTTGCTCTACGTTGGCATCTGTGTTGCAAGCATCATAGGTGGTCATCGATTGGATGCGTATGGGATGGCTGGCTCCGATAGCAACTCTTCCAATGACCACTTCTCTTGTCACAAAGCGCTTTGTTTGAAAAACAGAAGGGCAGTAATCCACAAAAAATCAAATTTTTTTACACTATATGATAGCAAAATAGACGGAGAAAAGACAGTTCTTTTCCTGCAGAGCCTCTCCGCTCTGCCTTTTTGTTGTTAACGTCTCTGTGCTCAACTTAAGGGGCTTTGTCCCTTAAAAAATTCCCTACCAGAAAACCTCAGCGCTCGAGAGCGCTTTCTCGAATCTTTGAGTTGACAGCATTGCTAGCCTTTGATGACGAGATGGGGATGCAGCTTGGCCACAATTCCGGCCAAACCCGCTTGCTCGACAGCACTAACTACTTGGGCAACGTCTTTGTAGGCGTCTGGCATCTCTTCCGCAATGGTTTTGAGAGAAACTGCCATCACCTCGACTCCCTGCTTGTGCATGGTCTCTTTTAGGTCCCTTCCTCTCCAAGCTTTTGCAGAAGCAACGCGGCTCTTGGCCCTGCCAGCGCCATGACAGGAGCTAGACCAGGTAAGCTCGTGTCCACGACCCACAAGCAAAAAGCTTGCTCGTCCCATATCTCCCGGCACAATCACTGGCTGTCCCGTTCTGCGAAAGACAAGAGGCAGATCTTCGTTTCCAACTCCAAAGGCACGCGTCGCCCCTTTACGATGCACACACAGTTTTTTTAATGATCCATCGACAAGATGCGTTTCAAATTTGGCAATATTATGTGCAACATCGTAAAGCAAACGAACCTTTTCATGGGGAAAGCCGCATACCTGCATCAGAGCTTCGCGCACCAGATGGAGGATTTGCTGGCGGTTGTTAAAAGCAAAATTTGCCGCAACGGCCATAGCAGAAAAATAGTTTTTCCCCTCCGTGCTTTGGATGGGAGCTGCTACCAGTTGTTTGTCGGGCAGCCCTTTTGCAAAACCACGTTTCATAAAATCATCTAAGGTATCTTGACACACCTGGTGACCAAAACCGCGCGATCCTGTATGGATGAGCAGATAGGCTTGTTTTTCTTCCACACCCCAAGCAGCGGCAATGTCTGGAAGAAAAATTTTTTCTATTTCTCCAATTTCAATAAAATGATTTCCCGACCCTACGCTTCCTAGCTGCTTTCTACCCCTTTCTTTGGCATGAGTAGAGATGAGATCAATGTCACCACCTAGAATCACTCCCCTGCTCTCAATGTGATCTAGGTCTTCTACAAGACCCAACCCCTGTTCAATCGAAAAGAGAGCTCCTTTTTCCGCAATTTCTTTATAATCAAGGTCGCTAAGGCCACGAATGCCCCGATGGCCATAGCCAACGCCTGACGGCACTGTTTGGAAAATGGTTTTTAACAGCTCCCGACGTGTGGAAGAAGAAATATTCTCTAGCTTCTCGGGAAGAAGAGCCAGCCGAACACCACAATTGATGTCATAACCAACACCTCCAGGGCTAATCACGCCCGTTTCGACATCCATTGCAGCCACGCCTCCAATGGGAAATCCATAACCCCAATGAATATCGGGCATTGCAATGCTATAACCTACAATTCCAGGAAGGTGCGCGACGTTGCGCACCTGTTCGAGAGCTTGCGTGAGTTCTTCTTCTAAAAGAAGCTCTTTGGTCGCCACAACAAGGCCGGGCACACGCATCTTTCCCTCTTTGGGCAGAAGGTAGATTGCAGGAGCAAGCTCTTTCATCTCAGACATCGACAATCATCTCCCATTCCAAAAATGTGTGAGCGCGCACACTGTCGGTGCATAAGATGGCATCTCCATGATAACTAATCGCTTTGATAGGACTTCCCATTGTTTGATCCACATAAGAGATCCATTTATTGAGGCGGGCAATAACCTCTTCCAAAGAAGAAAAAGGCTCTTTTTTACAAATGGTAGGAGTGAGTTTTGGAAATGTGAAGAGAAGAGCTATTTGTGCATGCAGATAAAGGTCGGAAAAATCTTTCCCTCGTATTTTAAATGCCAAATCCGCTGTGTGGGGAATCTCCTCAAAGGGCAGAAGCAAAGGATATTCCCATAAAGAACTATATTGCAAATCGCCTAAACTTTCATAGAGATGAAAACCAGTAACCATGAAAGGGATGGATGAAAAATGGCGGGCCCAAACGCTTCTGGAAAATGGTTTTCTGCAAATCGTTGCGTGTGGCAAAAAAGGCCTTTCTTTTCCTGGCGGCAACAAATTTTTTTCATGGAGCCACAGAGCAAGTGTTTTTTGAAAAGATTCCATCACCTCTGCGTCTTCCATCCATTGCATGTGCCACGCGACAACGCGTGCAAAGTGTTTGGGTAAAAAAATCACCCGATCAAAAATTCCCGTAGGCCCGATGGAAAAGGTGGGTTTCGGAAACTGAGCAAAAAGGGGCTCAATTTGATCAAAAGGCATCTCTCCTAAAAACGCAAGGGTCATATGGCGAAAATGCGATGCAATGATCCTTCCCTTCGGAAGTTGCAAAGGCCAAGGAGCATCGAGATGAAATCCAAAAAAAAGCCGCTTGGTCTTTTTACCTTTGTCCATCGATTTTCTCTTCACTAACTAAAAAAAAACTATATCTCATCCCCTCTTTGGGAACAAGTTGGGGTTTGTACAAACGCTTTTGTTTTGCCCCAAGGGAAAGAGAGCGAAAAACTTTTACGGAGAATAAAAGAGTCTTTTGCATAATCAAGCAAAGAGAAGCTAATCGTCACAATTTGAGTTTTTGGCATGAGGCGTGAAAACTTGTGGATCAAATGGAGGATTTCTTTTTCTCCAAGACAAGTGCCATAAAGGTAGATAACAGAAGCTTTAGACAGATCTGTATGCGCAAAATCCTCTTGAGAAAAGCATAGGTTCTTTTGTTGGAAAAAATGTGCAAGGATTCTACCAATGCGCACAAAAAGAGCCACTCTCTCAATCGCAACCACCTTGCAGCCGATAAAAAATGAAAGCCAAAAGGCTCCCCTTCCCCGACCGGCTCCCAGCTCAAAAAAAACGTCTGAGGTGCTCACGCCGCATTCTTTAGCAATGCTTGCATAGGAGGAAAGAGGTGTTTCTCCATAAACCTCATCTTCTGTTTTTTTTGCACAAGCTCTGCAGATGCGGTAGGGATTGAAAGGAAGATAGAAAAGAAAAAAGAGAAGATCAAAGAGAAAAAAGCGAAAGTTTGTATAAAAGCGAAAAGCTACTTGCAGTTGCTCTTTGAAAAGATAGGCTTTGGTACGAAAATAAAGAGAAAGTAGGCTACCAATTGACATAGATCCCGGGATCTATTGCAATAAAGCTTTTAGGATCTAATTTTGCCTCTTTCATTGCAAGATAGAGATCATATGGCGGTCTTTGCATGGGCTCTTCAGCGAGTCGAAAGGTCTTCCAGTGCATGCCAATGCTAAATTGGGATTTGACATCTTGGTGAATTCGCACTGCCTCTTGGGGATCCACATGTACTGGCTGCATAAATTGTTTGGGGCGATAAGCTCCGATTGGGATTAAACTCAAATCGATTCCATTCCAGATCTCTCCGATTTTTTTAAAATCATGCGCGTTATAACCCGTATCACCCGAAAAATAGAATTTTTTACCTGCAACCTCAACGACAAAGCCAGCCCATAGAGTATCATTCAAATCCAAAAGATAACGTCCAGAAAAATGTTGTGCAGGAACACAAACAATTCTCAGAGCATCTTGTGAGAAAGATTCCCACCAATCAAGCTCGACAACCTTTTCTATGCCTCTTTTCAAGAACCATTTTTTCACTCCCAAGGGCACGATCCAGACAATGTCGGGATGTGTGCGATAGAGTTTTATGATGCTGTCTCTATCCAGATGGTCATAGTGGTTATGAGAGATGAGAACAAAGTTGACTTTGTGTATGGCTTCAATAGAAAGCGCGGGTGCGTGGTGTCTTTTTGGGCCAATCATTTGCACTGGCGAGCAGCGATGAGAAAAGGTAGGATCTGTCAAAAAAGAAAAGCCCCCTGCTTCTACTAAAAATGTGGAATGGTTGATCCACACACAAGAAGGCCCTCTTTCATCAAACGAGGGCAAGGAGAGAGGATAGAGAAAATCTTTTTCTTTCAGCTTTTGGTCGGGAGAATCGGCATAAAAGCCAAGTTTCCATAAAAGAAAATGGAAAAGCTGCTTTCTGATCGAAGAGGCAAATGGATTCAAAAATTTCCCCTGCAATTTCATCTGATTTTGTTTTTACACTATGTGTTTTAAGGATAAAATCCAAGCTCGTTCTCTATACACAAAGAACTTGGAAAATCGGGTTTTGAAGCTACGCGAAAATCCTCGCGGTTGGAAGATCGCAAACTGCCCAATATTAATGAAATATGGGGTAGTTTACGATCCCCGAGTTTTTGGCGTGCTCCAGAAACCGATTTTCCAAGTTCTTTGTGTATATATATGTTTGTGTAATTAAATTAATAATTTAAAACACGAAAAATTTAAAATGGAATAGTAGGATTTTTGTGAGAAGAGAGAAGTGTAGAAATAGCAGTTGCACATTTCCCAGAACCATTGGGCGTAATAGAGAAATTCTGCGTTTTTTTGATCGATTTTTTGATTCGTGGCAGCGTTAAAAGCAAATGAACCAGCGCCTCTTTTCTCTCTCGATCGTTCTTGGAAAAGAGACCCTTCGTTTGCAATACCTTTTGAACGACTCCTGTCAGAGCGCTTTTCATGAGAGCATAGCTCAGAATTTCATGCAGGCCCACTACTTCCATCAAAAGCTCTTCATTCTGAGAATATTGCAAAAGAGTTTTAAAAAAAACTAAAGGATTATGCAAGAGCATCCAAGTCATGATCTTGCGATCGATTTTTTTAAAATTCTTACAATCAAAATCTTGGTCTTCTCGCCCTTCTTTAGATTTCTCCTCACCTTTACCAATCGCTTCAGGCGCTTTGATCAGATGGCGCTCTTCTATCTGGCGAAACTCAATACCAGAACTCATATACATCGCTCTCAAAATTTTTTTTAACAGCTACATTATACCACAAACAATTTTTTGACGCAAGAAATTTAAGCTGCTGGTTATTCGCGAGTTATAAAAAACATCTGTAGCTAACGAAGATATAAAGAAGCAGATAAAGAATCGCACAATTTCCTATCTCCAAAAAATTGGACCGGCCCGGGACAATGATAGGAATCTTGGAGTTTCCATTTCTCTCGAGCTTCCTGGAAAGTAAGAAAAGGTTTTTTCTTCAAGTCTACCAGCGCCTTTTTGATTACTGGTTTTTTCTCCCCTTTGCGCATTTCAAGGTGAATTAAAGAGGTCAAAGGAACGGCTTTTGCTGTCCATTGACTAACCGATTCTTTTACATGACCAATGGCGCACATCATCCCCGTCACTTCAAGATGAACCAAAAGCGCTGCGAGCGTTCCTAACGCAGTGCAGTATTGTGCATCAAAATTGGAAGGCAAAGCAGAACGTCCCTCATAGCCAAAAAAATGAGAAAGAGGTTGAAACTTTCCCGCATAGTCTTTTCTCTTGGCAAGGGCTTCTGTCACCATTGCAATAAATAGCTTTTCTGTCTCTACTTGAGAAAGAAGAACATTCCCATGAGGATCTCTTCCCAGTAGAAGTTCTTCTTGGATCGAGTGCGGAAGAGAAGAGAAAAGAGTGGCTGGATCTTTGCTGAGGAGCGAGAGAATAGTTGCTGTTTGCATGTCGCCACCGGTTGCTGCAATCTGGTTCAACTCCTGGATCAAGGCTTGCATTTCAGGGATAAATTCGATGATTCCTTCGGGAATCAAAATCACACCGTAATTCCTTTTTGCAAGGCTTCTTTTTACAATCAGATCGGCAATCAGATCGACAATCTCTTGTAGTTTCATTCTTTTCTCTAAAATCTCTTCTCCAATGAGGGTAAGATTGGGATGGGTTTGCAAGGCGCATTCTAAAGCAACATGGGATGCAGATCTTCCCATCAATTTGATGAAGTGGTAGTACTTCTTTGCAGACAAAGCATCTTTTGCAATGTTTCCAATCTCTTCGGAAAAGACCTTGCAGGCCGTATCAAAGCCAAAGGAAATCTCCACATGTTCGTTTTGCAAATCTCCATCGATGGTTTTAGGAACGCCGATTATTTTTGTTTCGCACCCTTTTTGCAAAAAAAACTCCGCAAGAAGCGCTGCATTGGTATTGGAATCATCGCCTCCAATAATCACAAGACCATCCAATTTGCGACTTCTTGCTACCTTTTCCGAAAGCTCCAAATCCTCTTTTTTTTCAATTTTGCCTCTTCCGGAACCCAAAAGATCAAATCCACCCTGATTGCGATAGGAACTGAGTAACTCTTCCGTAATCTCAATGGCGCGATCTTTCAAAATACCACCCGGCCCATCTTGAAAACCAATGAGAGAAGATTCTGGATGGATCTTCTTCAGAGTGTCAAAAAGGCCGCAAATCACATTGTGTCCTCCTGGAGCCTGTCCCCCAGAAAAAACAACCCCCACTCTCAACGGACGTTTGGCCAAAATACATTTTTTCCCTTTTACAAGAGAAAACAGAGGCATAGC
Organism: bacterium; assembly: GCA_021811265.1. Taxonomy (GTDB): domain Bacteria; phylum Chlamydiota; class Chlamydiia; order Chlamydiales; family SM23-39; genus JAJZPH01. Next base: position 31,195 of record JAJZPH010000005.1, on the reverse strand, counting down.
CCAAGTTTTGGGAAATAATTCCCGAATGGCAGAATTTTCTTTCGCGATTGGAACTTCTTCCAATGAAACCTCAAGGGGATCTTGTAAAATGTCTGGAATCTGCGAACGATAGAGCAGTCGCTCTTTTTGCAAAAGGCTCATCTCTTTTTTCATGAAAAACCCTTTTTTTCTTTTTATACCGAAAAGCTCTCTTCTTTTTAAGCTTTTTCTTTGTATTTGATTGCTAACAGGTTATTTGCAAACTCTTTTAGTTAATTAAATTTTAAAAGAAATAGTTGCATTTTTAAATAAATTATATTATAATATTTAACATAATAATTAAAATAAAAAGATATAAAAGAGATAAGTGCATGACTACAAGAACTACTGATGTTTCAACAATTCCATTAATTTCACCATTAAACTTACAACTCACTCCAAAATCTTCCTCTGAAGTGGCGCTAGCAGAACGCCGAGCATGCGAGGATAGCGTTAAAATTGTGAGAATTGCAGAAACCAGTCTTTGCTATTATCATTATAATTTGGCTTCTCCTCCTCGCCCGGTATGTGTCCTATGTACTCGATTATCTCCAGTTATTACCGGAGAGGGAGTGCTTCAATGTGACGATTACCTCTTAGAAATAGATTCCTATGTCAAGGGGACGGGGAAATGGCAGCAAATGGCACAAGTAGCTCAAAAAAGCTTCGGACATCAACCAGCCAAAGTTCCCACACCAATCTATTTGACAGAAGATCGAGTATGCTTTCCTTTAGATCTCGAAGCCTTAAAAAGGAGCGTTCGCTCATGTGCTATTATTTGTTCATATCCAGTGATATTTTTTCGAAGCAAACTTCACTCCGAAGGAACAAGTTCTCCTGCCTTCAAACAGTTGTATACTATACCTAATGACTGGCAAGCAATTGCGTCTCGGTGTCCACCCTGTCCACAATGTGCAGCGCTAAGTCATAAAGAAGAAGAAAATCCTGAAACATGCTCCTACGTAAGCGGACAAATGTCTCAGCTTTTGCAAACACAGTCAGCTCAAACCCAAGCAGTGCAAATTTTAGGAAAAACCTATGTTGAAAAAAGAGTAGAAATTCGGTTCGATGATGTCGAAGTATCCGTAAGAATCGAAGGCCAGGGACCAACTAGTTTAGGAAAGTTTTCAAAAAGCCTTTTGTTTATTAGTGATTTATAAATAAGAAAAAAAACAGATTTATGGTACACTATTTGGAGTTTAGGGGTAGGAGGTGATGTTATGACGTCAGATGCAACGAGAGGATTTACGGGAAGGCTTACGTTAGGTTGGCCTCGTGAATCAGAGACCTTTCTTGATCAAAATTGTTCGGAAATATCTCATTTTGTTTCCGAAGAACAAGACAAATATCGAACGGTGCAAAAAACCCAAGAAGTTCGTAAGCAGATTTTGGACGAACTGTATCAAAAGTTTCCCGAACTTCAACGGGAATATTGCAAAGAGCTTCGCGAAGATCTTGTTCGATTTATTTCTGCCGTGCCGCCTACATGATATCTTTCTTTTGCAAGAAAGATGTCTTTAAAAGAGGCTTTTTTTGAAGGGTTTTTCGCCCCTTCGTCCAATCCCACCAGTTGGTAGGTTCTCCTGTAGGGGCTTCATGAATAATGGCAGCAAAGACATCCCATATGCAAGGATCTTGCCTTTTTTGCGTTCGCCTTTCCAGTTCGTGAAATAATAGAGTTGGATCTTGCTGTGCTAATTCTTTAACTGCATGAATACCCAAAAGAAGCAAGTCTTCAAAAGTTGCTTTTCCAACATTTTTCAATTCTTTCACAGTTAAGCTCCATGATCAAAAAGGATAGGAGTGATTGCAGATCCAAGAGAAAAGCGGATTGCCCGGATCTAATTTTTCCGCTTGTTCCACAAGGGCTTTTGCTCTTTTTGGGTCTTTATCTCTAAATTGAAAAATGCCCATGTAAAAAAGAGCAACTTTTTTCTCTTTTTCTTCGTAGAGTTTTAGAAGCCTTTCATAAAGAGGAAGATTGCTAAAATCGCAAGCCAAGATTTTTTCATATCCCCGAATGATATCTTCTTTTCTGCCTCTAGGTTCATACTGTTCCATGGCTTTTTCATAAAAAATGCATGCTTCCTTTGGTTCTTTGGCCAGCAAAGCACACTCTCCCAAAAGTTCAAAAAGTTCAGGGCTCTTTAACAAACCGCTAAGGGAACTAAGGGTCTCTCGAATTCCAAGAAGATCTTCTTCTTTGGCTTGGGCCCTTGCGAGTTGGAGAAAAGCTAAAGGAGCTTTTCTTGGAAAGTGTTCTTTAAAGATCTGGGCAATGGGAAGATAGGCAGAGCTCCGATTGGTAAATTGAAGAGCTTCGAAATACCGATCCAAAGCTTGCGCAAATTCTCTCTTTTCTACATGCAAACGTGCCTGGGCCTGGAGAGCAGATGCTTTGTCAGGTACTTCTACAACAGGCACATCGGTCATTTTGGGAATGGAATGTTTTTCTATCGCAGTTATCAGTATAATCTGTTCTTCTAGCCTATTAAGGAATGGAGAAAGAGAAGAAGAAAGAGCGGGGAAGGGAAGAGGCATGAGAAAGGGATGCCAAAGATCTAAGTGAATTTTTTCCTTACCAAGAACCTGATCCTGAAATCGAATCTGATCAAACGTGTCTTTCTGAACAATCAAACTTCGTATTGGCACTCCTCGTCTCAAATCCCATAGCTGAAGACAATAGGAGCGGTATTTTTCATAGCGACTCAAAATACGCCCATCTTGAAGCTGAAAAAGAGAAAGGACAGGCTCTTCGCAGGAGATGGTCTTTAGACACTCTCCCGTCACAAGATTCCAAATTTTTAAAGTTTTATCTTCTGATCCGCTTAACAACCTATTTTCAGGTAGTTGAAGGACAGAGGTAATGGCTCCTTGATGGCCTTGCAAAGTTTGTAAGCAATTTCCTCCTTTCAAGTCCCAAATCTTCAGAGTACTATCTCTCGAACCACTGACTACAGGACCCTCTCGTAACTGTATTGCACAAGTGGTAGGATCCAGATGGCCACGAAGAACTTGAACCATTTTTCCATCCACTGGGTTCCAAATTCTAATAGAAGGATTTCCTTGTAGCCAGTTGAGAATAGATCCATCTTGGAGGAGCAAAAGCCCCTCTTGCAAAAACCCCCCTCCTAAAATTTCTAGACGTTTGTTTGCTTCCTTATTCCAAATCTCTATAATAGCCTCCCTATACTTAAAAAGGGCGAAAGAACCATCCTCTAGTTGAACCATGGGTAGGAAATAAGAGGTTTGAAGAGAGGTCTTGCAAGATTCCGATAGGGAGCTCCAAATTTTCAATATAGAAGAAGAGGCTCCATTGGGCACAATTTCTTCTAAAGCACGACTCTGTGTTATGCTGGATGGTTCTTTTCGCTCCGAGGAATCTGATGGAGGCAAACCTACAACGCGAAGACATTCTCCATCATGAGGATTCCAAACACTTACTTCTACTTTCCCCCAAGAGCCCTTAAAGACATCGGTAGTTGCTAGAGAACCGTCCTTGAGTAGAAATACTGCATCTACCATGCCTTTGTCTTCAAAAGACCGTAAAAGGATATTGGTTATAGGATCTAAAATTTGTAAGTGTGCGTTTTCATGAACTAAAAATCCTTCTCGAAGCTCTATTCCTACTTGCAGCTGGTGCACATCATTTTCTAAAATCCATTGCAGATCGCTTTCTTGAGAAAGATCTAACATTTTGTAAAAATCCCAATTCACACAGAAACATTCGAAGTCCTGAATTTTTCTCTTATACCTTATCCATTCGAGGTCAGCAGAAGGGTAAATAAGTTGTCCTGTTTTTATGTCCCATCCCACGCCTTCATGGAGTTCATCGATTAAGGACCCATCTTCGAGTTGCAAAAGATTGCCCCCCTTATATCCATCCCAAGTAGATAAACGTTTTTCTATATCAGGGCTCCATATTTCTAAAGTATGTCTATATCTACTAGAACCCCACAAAAATACACTTTTGCTACGATCAAGCTGCGCTAACCCAATCACAATACGTCCGTCCCGAAGTTGAAGAAGAGCTGTTAGCTTCTCCCAGTTCCAAGTTTTCACGCCTCCTTCTCCACTTTGCTCCCATTTCTGTAGAGTCCCATCTGAGAAGCCTATGAGAAGAGAGCCGTCTTGTAAAAGAATGCAATCACTTACGCGATCCGAAGGAGCTTGCATTTGCCGAATGCATTTGCCAGAAACAGGATTCCAAAGAAAAATCCTTCCATTAAAAAAGCTAACCATCTTTTCTTTTGATATCCGAAAAGATTTTTGTGCAACCAAAGGTCGACTTAAAGCTGTTCCCGTCTCTAAGTCAAAAATTGCGCATTCATTATCTCCAAAAATAGACAGATTGCCATCTTTACGCTGAGCAAGGTAAAAAGATCCCTTTAGGTGGGTTTCTACCTCTTGTTTACATGTTAAGAGTCCTAAGAAGAAGCTCCAAATTCTATATTTTCCATCGACCGAGAAGGTCACAAATCGACCATCTTTTAAAGAAAGAATAGAAGAGACGTGAGAGGAAAGATGAATACGAGGGAAAAAACTACTACGCAACCCTCTCGGAGACCCATCCGAATTCCAAATTTCTAGTCTTCCATCCCGATCTGCACTCGCAATAAGGCCATCTTCCAGTTCACAAATAGCAGTAACTCCACTTTTATGATCTTTTAATGTGCATAAAATATCTCCACTTTGTAAATCCCAGATTATTAAGACACCATCCTCAGAACCACTGATAAGACGATTTCCTTGGAGTTCGATCGCAAATGAGATTTTTGCTTCATGTCCTTTTAAAATTCGAAGGCACTTTCCCTTTGCATCCCAAACCTTCAAAAAACGATCTTCTGAAACTCCTACGATTCCGCCATTTTGTAATTCAATTATATTGTCAAATCTTGCTTTAAGAACTGCTGACTTCTCTAAAAATACTTGAAAACTTTCTATAAGCTTCCTTGCTAAAAATCGAACATTTTCCGACAGCCAAAAAGGTCCAAGGCCTTTCTTGAGGTGTAAAGATTTGATGACTTTATCGCATTTTCTATCCCAAATATCTACTCGATAGTCCGATAAAGCAACGAGCTTGCCTTTTGGCGCAGAAATCAATTTTGTATATCCTCTTCCTTGATAACAAGGAAAAGTATTAAGTACCCTGCCATCTCTTGGATTTATTACTTGAAAATTCCCATCTTCTTCCACCAAAACAAGCCCCTCCTTTAAAAACAATAAGGGCTGCGGATGCATATCTGGTGCCACACACTGAAAAACCCCTCTTCTTTCCTCAAGGATAGAGTGATCGGATATTATCAGCTTTCTGCTGTCCGGAAATTGATAAGGGGCTGTAGGCGAAGAAATAATAGGAAACCCAAAGGTTTGCAAAACACATCCGCTTGTTGGATTTATAGACTGTAAAGCGTGTCCTAAATGACATAGAATAAAGCCCTCTTTGAGACAGAACCCTTTGCCAGCAAAAGTACATACACACTCTCTCTTTACAAGATCGAAAATAGCAGTGTTCGCTTTAGAGACAACCAAGATCTTTCCCTCTCCAATTTCCTCAATACTTTTAACGTCTTTTGAAAAAAATTCTTGCAGAAGCTTTCCTGTCTGTAGGTCCCAAACACCCAGAGTATCATCTCCTTCTCTACTCACTATCCAACCATTTTTCAGCTCCCATATTTTAGATACCGGTGCCCAGCTTTCCAAAGTCTTTACACATTGACAGTTTTGAGTGTCCCAGATTTTTAAGGTCTTATCCTTCGATCCACTAATTACATGGCCATTTTTAAGTCGACAGCAACACAGGACCCTGTCTTTATGTCCCATCAACTGCTTTGGTTTATCTCTTTGTTTTTCAGAAAAAGATTTGGAAGGATGAAAAACAAAAAGACTGCCATCTTCACAATAAACAACTTCTTCATCAGAAAGACAAAAATCTGACAAGAATTTTTTACTGAAAATGCATTTTTTTTCATTCAAACTCCATATTATCAAGGTGGGCTCAGAAGAGTCTACAATTCCCAAATAATCTTTTCCCATAGAAAAAAGTTTTGAGTTTTTAAAATAATGCTCTACCTCAAAAGTCTCTTGACATTCTCCAGTAAGGAGGGTCCAAAGACAAATGGTTCCTCCATAAATAGCTGCGATGTAACCATTTTTTAATAGGATAAAATCACTAATCTCACCGTAGTGAGGAAAATAGAAGTGTTGCAAAATTTTATCAGCGCATAGATCCCAAATCACGAGTTCTCGATCATCTATTGAGAACAACAAGCGCTCTTTTTCAAGAGAAAGAACTTTATGGCAATTACATCTTTCAAATTCACAGCAACGATAACGATATGGTTTTCTCTTGAATGACTGAAGACATTTTCCTGCATAAGGATCCCATATCCTCATGGCATAGGAATCTCCAGTCACCATTTGCCCATTCTCTAGAAGAAGAACAAAAGTCGACGCACTAAAGTCCAAACAAGGAATTTCCCAGTTCGAACAAAAAAAATTTTCCTTTTCTCCAGGGTCATGAATCCGTTTACAAGTCAAAATTCTTCGAAAAAGAGGACCGAGAGCAGCAAAAGCCTCCTCTTTTTTTATTCCACTAACGTCCAAAATCTCTCCGGTAGAAACAGCTCTCTCTAATACAGAAGGAATGTCAAAAGGAGAGGGGAAAAAAGCTGCAGAAGGTGCAGGAGGTTTAGGAAAAGGGATTAAAGCTAAAAATTGTCGTATTGCATACTCGTCCAATTTGGCAGCCCCGGTTTGCAATTGTCGAACAAGATCAAAAAACTTTTGATCTACCAAAGGAAGATGAGAGCTATCTCCAGAGAGGCGAGAGGTATCCCCTATAACAAACAATAGCTGTTTTTCTTGTTGAAAAAGCGAACGAAGTTGTGGATTTTGAGCTATCTCTGGCTTGGCAGAGAGATCTTGCAGAGCGTCTAAAAGTTGAGTCAACATAGCCACTGGAGAAACAGGAGTTTTTGGAAGAGTGATCATCAGTTCTACGTAAAATCGAGGAAGTGTTTGGTTCGAGTGGAAGACTACGGTTTCATCCCACATGGGGATCTGATCTTTTCTACAGGGTACATAAGTAGGGCACATCGGGTTCGAGGGAACCCCTGCAATGACAGGAATAATGACAGGAATATAGTGGGCATCATAGTTTTCAAAAGCAGGGCCTCTTTCCAATTTCTCCCTATCTGAAGGACTATCTGGATCATCTTGCTCGATCACGGGATAGGGAGAGCGCATGCTGACCCATGCAAGAAGAAGATGGCCCAAACTATAAAGATCCGCTGCATAGCGAGCGCTATTGGTAAAATAAATTCCACTACCAAAAAACCCAACATCTGTAGAAGGTCCTTTATCTCCCTTATCAAAATTATGCTTGCCGAAGTAGGCAAATCCAGTATCGCAAATGGATTGGACTTTTTCTTGATTGCTTCCATGCCAATAGGGAAAAACAAATACATGCGATAAGATTTCTTTGCGAGAGCCTGCGCGCACCACGGCAACAGGAGAAAAAGCATTAGCAAATTCTCTCCATCGAGCTATCACTTTTGCACGACAGCCTGTAGGATCTTCCGTTTGCCATTTAGGAGAAAAGACAGGATTTTGTGCCTGGCCATCCATGGTTACCAAAGAGGCTTCAAACTGCTCGGTTTGCAAAGGATTGTGGACACAAAAAACCCGTTTGATGGAGTAGGTTAAGGGAGCGTATTGGAAGAAATAGGAATTCACAAAATCCCATTCGGGATCAGACGGAAGAACTTCGCATTCATGATGGAGGCTCTTTTGGGCTGAAGGAGCACGTACTCTTTGAAAAAGAGACGGGCTGAGCAGCCAAGGAGAAAGAAAGTTTTGTACTTTGCTTCGTAAACCCACAAAGAAGGAACTGGACATAGATCTCCTTTCAAGAAATTTTTCACTAAAATGGTTCACTCTTCCACATTGAGAGTCAAGAAAAAATTTCACAATTCTTCGATATTGATTATTATCGAATTTTTTGATATTTTTTCAGCATGAAGGCAAGTAGAATTTTATGAAAATTTTCGGCATTATTCCTGCGCGCTTTGCAAGTAAGCGATTTCCAGGAAAAATGCTCGCCCCAATTCTTGGGAAAAGTTTGATTCAAAGAACTTATGAAAATGCTCTGGCATCTGACTGCTTTGACCGCCTTTTTGTAGCCACTGATGATGAGAAAATCGCAGAGTTGATGCGTTCGTGCGGCGGAGAGGTCATCATGACCTCTCCTGCATGCAACAATGGAACAGAACGGATTGGAGATGCTCTAAAAAAAGAGCCTCTTTTGCAACAGGCTGAAATCCTGGTCAATGTGCAAGGAGATCACCCCTGCATCGAGAAAAAGACAATCCAAGCAGTAATCGAAGCTATTTTAGAAGACCAAGAGGCTGTTGTATCTACAGCTGTAAGCCCCATCAAAGAGGAAGGAGAGATTTTTTCTTCCCATGTGGTCAAATGCATCTTTGATCAAAAAAACAGAGCTCTTTATTTCAGTAGATCCCCTATTCCCTATCATTCAGCCTGTCATAAAAATGGACAAGTCTGTTATTACTCCCATTTGGGAATTTATGCATACCGCCTTTCTTTTCTGCCCACTTATCTTAAACTACCCGACACTCCTTTGCAGAAAAGTGAGGATTTGGAACAGCTTAAAGTATTAGAACATGGGTACAAAATTAAAGTAGCAATAGTCGAGGAAAAAATCTTAGGCGTGGATATCCCAGATGATATCCGCAAGGTAGAAGAGGTCTTATGTCGCTAAAATACATTTTTATTACAGGAGGCGTTGTCTCCTCTCTTGGTAAAGGATTGACCGCTGCTTCCATTGCGCTTCTTTTAGAAAGCAGGGGGCAAAAAATTGCCATGCTCAAACTCGACCCCTACTTGAATGTCGACCCAGGAACGATGAATCCATTCCAACATGGAGAAGTCTATGTTACGGATGACGGAGCAGAAACCGATCTGGATTTGGGCCACTATTACCGATACACCAATTCTCCTCTTTCCAAAGCTTCCAATGCCACCTCTGGCCAAATTTATGAAACGGTCATTCGCAGGGAAAGAAAAGGAGATTACCTGGGAAAAACAGTGCAAGTAATTCCCCATATCACAGACGAGATCAAGCAGCGCATTATCGCGTGCGGGAAGCAAGACAAGGACATCCAGGTGGTCTTTGTGGAAATCGGAGGAACGGTTGGCGACATTGAATCGCAGCCCTTTCTAGAAGCAATTCGGCAATTCCGCAATGAAAGAAGAGAGGATTGCATCAACATCCATCTAACCTATGTTCCCTATCTAAAAGCTGCCGGCGAGGTCAAAACAAAGCCCACGCAACACTCCGTACAAATTCTGCGGCAAATCGGGATCATCCCCGACATGATTCTCTGCAGGTCAGAGCATGCCCTTTCACAAGACTTGAAAGACAAAATTGCACTTTTTTGCAACGTAGCACAAGAGGCCGTTTTTGACGAAAAGGATGTCGAAAAAAGCATTTACGAAGTACCCATCGACCTCTACCGCCAAAAAATCGACGAAATGCTATGTAAATTTCTCCATCTCAGATGCGAAAAAGCCGATATCTCAAGGTGGGAAAAAATGCTGCAAACCATTTTTCATCCCAAAGGCGTAGTAACAATAGGAATTGCTGGTAAATATCTGGATCATCAAGATGCCTACAAATCGGTTTTCGAAGCTTTGCACCACGGTGCCATTCATGCTGACATGAAGCTAAATATCAAAAAATTTGAGTCGGAAAAAATCACAAAAGAGGAAAACCTTTCCAAGCTTTTTTCGGAATGCGATGGCATTTTGGTTCCCGGAGGCTTTGGGGAAAGAGGATGGGAAGGAAAAATACTTGCTGCACAATATTGCAGAGAACACAAACTGCCCTATTTTGGCATATGCTTTGGCATGCAGGTGATGGGTGTCGAGTTTGCCCGTCACGTTCTTTCCTTCAAAGATGCCAATACGACAGAAATCGATCCTAGAACTACCCATCCCGTCGTCTCTCTGCTTGCAGAACAGCAGGGAATAGAAAATATGGGAGGGACCATGAGGCTGGGCGCTTACTCCTGTCAATTGAAAGAGCCCTCCAAAGCGTTTAAAGCTTATGGGAAAAAACTCATTTCTGAAAGACACCGCCACCGCTATGAGTTCAACAACAAGTATAAGGAACTCTTCGAAAAAGAGGGATTTCTTTTTACGGGAACTTTAGAAAATGGAGACCTGTGCGAAATTGCAGAAATCAAAGACCATCCCTGGATGCTTGGCGTTCAGTACCATCCCGAATTCAAATCCAAGCCTCTGGATCCTCATCCTCTCTTTCGCGACTTCATCGCTGCGGCTATCCGCTATCGAGATGCAAAAAATGGGTAGGATTTTAGCAATCGATTATGGAAGAGCGCGCATAGGCCTTGCGCTATCCGACTCGCAAAAACGCATTGCTCTTCCATATAAAGTTGTGGATGTTCCAAAAAATGCAAAAGATCTTGCGCTCTTTCTCTTAGCTACCATCCAAACCATACAAGATGTTGATCAGATCCTCGTCGGTCATCCACTGCTGATGAACGCAACCAAAGGGGAAATGACTCTCGAAGTAGAAGCTTTTGCAGAAAGGCTCTCTCGCCTTATTCCCATTCCTATTGTTCTCTGGGATGAAAGGTTCACCAGCTCTATTGCGGAACAGAGCTTGAAAGAAATGGGTCTTTCTCGCAAACAAAGAAAGGGGAAAACCGATCCTGCAGCAGCAGCTTTGCTTTTGCAAAGTTATCTCGATTCTCTTGTTTTTACCAAAACCACTTGAACTTCATGAGCAGATTTTTGTCGGAAGACCACTCGTTTTTTCTCTCGCTATTTTCCAATGCAGAGCAAAAGCCTTTCATCGATGTCCGCTCGCAAAGCGAATACAACAATGGACATATTCCCACAGCCATCCACATTCCCCTCTTTTCCGATGAAGAAAGAGCCATTGTCGGAACAACCTACAAACAAGGGGGCAGGCATTCGGCGATCGAAAAGGGACTCTCTCTTATTTCGCTATCCTCCCTTGTAGAAAAAATTAAAGAGTGCAAGCTTCCCAAAGAGCTGATTCTCTACTGCGCCCGCGGAGGCATGCGTAGCCAAGCCATGGGCTGGCTTTTCGAACTTTTAGGATATAAAGTCACACTGATTCCTGGAGGTTATAAGACTTTTCGCAGATTTGTTCTTTCCCTCTTTGCAAAGACCTACTCACTATGCGTTCTTTCTGGAAAAACTGGAGTGGGAAAGACCGACCTTTTACAAAAACTGAAAAAGAAACACGAGCCTATGCTTGATTTAGAGGAGCTGGCACAACACCGAGGTTCGGTTTTTGGAGCACTTGCACATTCGCAGCCTTCCCAAGAACAGTTTGAAAATCTTTTGGGCCTTGCTCTCTTCGATCTTCAAGACAAAACATTTTGGGTAGAGGATGAGAGTAGGTTTATTGGCACCATGCGGATTCCCGACTCATTTTTTAACCAGATGCAAAAAGCACCCGTCTACCTTCTCTCTTCGACTCCCGAAGAGCGCGTGCAACGCATCTTGCGCGACTATGCTGCGCAACCGGTAGAAAATCTTACAAAAAGCATATGTCAACTCAAAAAAGGCCTCGGCGAGGAAAATACAAAAAAAGCAGTTGCTCTCGTTGAAGAAAAAAACTATGCAGAAGCCATTCTTCTTCTCATGCATTATTATGACGAGCGCTACGAGCGCGCGCTTTCTAAACGGGATCCCAACACAATTCATAGAGAAGAAATTTTACTTTAGAGAACATCTTCTTAATAAGTTTTTTTTCAAAAGAGATTTTTTTTCTGTTGTATGCTATTTTGGTAGACCTACAACCAATGCTGCCAACTTAAGGGGCTTCGCCCCTTAAAACCCCACCAAAGGGCCTCAAGTCCTTTGGAAACCTAAAACTAGTTTCCAAAAGGTGTGCTCTTTGGGGAGAGCTCGAGAGCGCAGCTCTCGAACCTTTAAGTTGACGCCATTGGGCCTACAACGAGATAGTAAATGATTGTTTTAGGAATCGAAACCACCTGTGACGAAACAGCCGCTGCTGTCGTGGAAGACGGGAAAAACATTCTTTCCAATGTTATCTATTCGCAAGCAAATTTCCATCGACAGTATGGTGGCGTCTTTCCCGAAATGGCCTCTCGCCTGCATTACGATACCTTAATTCCAGTGATTGATGAGGCAATAAAAAATGCTAATGTTGCTATAAACCAAATAGACCTAATTGCTGTTGCCCATGGACCCGGTCTTATGGGAGCACTATTTATGGGATTGAATGCAGCGAAAGCGCTAAGTTTGGCCTGGGACAGACCTTTCATTGGCGTCCACCATGTCGAAGCCCATTTGTATGCTTCCATGATGGAACATCTAGACTCTCTTCCCCTTCCCGCTCTGGGAATCGTGCTCTCGGGGGGGCATACTCTTTTTTTGAAAATCACCGACGTGGGAAAGTATGAAACGATCGGGACAACGATTGACGATGCCATCGGCGAATCTTTTGACAAAGTAGCTGTCATGCTGGGCCTTCCCTATCCTGGGGGACCTGCGGTGGAAGAGCTGGCGGCAACTGGCGGCAAAGCAGGGATGTATGGATTCAAAGCAGGGCAAGTAAAAGATTTGCCCTTTCATTTTTCTTTTAGCGGACTCAAAACTAAAGTGCTGTATACCGTCAAAGGAGTGGGCGCAACCCAAAAAAGCCAAACGCTGATCCAGGAAGAAGAAAAGAAGAATATTGCCGCTTCATTCCAAGATGCTGTCTTTGCAGATGTCATTAAAAAAGCCAACAAAGCGTGCCTAGCTTTTGGCTTACAATCCATCTTTTTTGGCGGAGGGGTGGTCAATAACCAGCACCTCAGAGAGCTTTTTTCAAAAAGTTGTTCCCTTCCTCTTTTTTGGCCAACCGCCGGCTTGAGCCTCGACAATGGCGCCATGATCGCAGGCCTTGGCTATCAAAAATATTTGCAGCTGGGCGCAAGCTCTTTGGACCTGGAAGCCAAAGCACGCATGAGTTTTTCTTCAGGAAAATTGTAAAAAAACTTCGACGCTATTTTTTCTTGTTCTTTTTATCTTTTTACCCTACAATGACCTCATCGTAAAAAGAATTTTGAAGGATAAGCAATGGCAAAAGGCGCAAGAGAAAAAATCAAGCTGAAAAGCACAGAAAGCACTGCGGTTTATTGGACTACCAAGAATAAGAAAACCAATACAGAACGTTTGGAAATGAAGAAATATGATAAAACGTTGAGACGACATGTGGTTTTCAAAGAAGCCAAATAGATGCTTGCTCTTTTCGTTGCACTAAAATATCTCATCCCAAGAAGAAGGTCTCTATCCACTTCGCTCATTTCCATACTGTCGATTGCTGTGATCTCTCTTGTGGTGTGGCTGGTTTTAGTTTTTTTATCTGTAGTCTCGGGCATTGAAAATAACTGGATCCATAAACTCGTCTCCTTAAATGCACCTATTCGTCTATCACCTACCGAAGAGTATTACCATTCCTACTTTTACCAGGCCGATCAATTTTCTGAAGAAGCAGAATTTAGCTTAAAAACCATTGGAGAAAAAGCAGAAGTAACGCAAAACAACCCTTTCTCTCAAGAAAAAGATGTTCCTCTCCCCTCGCACCTTCCCGCAGCCGAATATAAAAAAGACGACACGTTATTAGACCCTGTCAAAAAGGCCTACGAGATCTTACAAAAAAAGAAATTGGTCTTTCAGGATTATGAGATCAGCGGTGCTCTGTTAAAATTAACACTACATCGGGGCGATGCCAATATCTCTTATCTTTCGCAAATGTCCTACCTGCTCTCGCTTCCAGATAAAAATCCGCAGTTTGCGTCTCTATTGCTTCCCCCCACGTCAAAAGATCTCAGCCACCTAGCAGAGCAAATTGCAAAAAATCGTATTCCCTCATCTCTTTCGACTCTTTTTGATTCCCTTCATTCCCCCAAAGTAAAAATAAAGGCTTATGCTCCCTTTCCTCTCTCTGCACTTATGGATGGTACATGGAAAGTAAATGCCTTAATTGAAAATGACAAAGTGGAAGAATTGTATCTCTCAGACACCCCAAAAAAGGGATATGTATCTGCCTTGCTTTCCTACAATCCAGCAGAAGGAAATTTTCGACTGGAAAGAAAAGATACTCCTTTGCTGACACTTTCCCGCGATGCTTTCTGCTTTTTGCAAGAAAGCCCTCTGTTCGACGCTTCTTTTCACGACGATACTCTCGTGGTCCAAGGAGAGCTGCAAGGCAACCGGATAGAAACTCCCCTTCCTGCGCATTTAATCGAAATCGCAAACGCCTCTCTTCCTCCGCTCACAACGCCAAAGCTCTGGGCCATTGCTTCTCACAAAAAGCTGCTTTTGCCAACTCTTGCAAATGAAGAGACCCCAGTTCTTCTGCCCAAAGCTCTGCAGGAAAGCGGAGTTTTGATTGGAGACCGCGGAGTGTTATCCTATGCAACGAGCTCTCTTCTGTCCACTAAAGAGCAGAAAATCCCCATTTACGTTGCTGGTTTTTATGACACTGGAGTTTTTCCCATCGGCAACCGCTTTCTTGTAGTTCCCCACAGCATCACACGCACTATCAATAGCGCTTCCCAGGTCCTGTCTTCAGACGGCACTCCCACGAATGGGATCTACGTCTGGCTGGACAAAGAGTCGAGGGCCGACAGTGTAAAAAAAGAGCTTGCACAAGCCTTTCAAGAAGAAGGGATCGATCGCTTTTGGAAAATTTCTACTTTTCGCGAATATGAGTTTTCCAAAGACCTGATGGAACAGTTTCAAAGCGACCGCACGCTTTTTATGCTTATTGCCACGATCATTCTTACCGTTGCCTGTTCCAATGTAATCTCTCTTCTTGTGCTTTTGGTCAATGACAAGAAAAAGGAGATTGCTATTCTACAATCCATGGGCTGCACGAAAAAGAGTATTGCCCTGATTTTTGGCGTGTCGGGCATGATCATGGGAACCCTGAGCAGTCTTATCGGATCCGTTTCTGCAATTTTTACACTAAAGCATTTGAACTTCTTCGTGGAGATTTTAAACAAAATCCAGGGACATACCGCTTTCAATCCTGCCTTTTATGGAAATTCCCTTCCCAATGCGCTTAGCTATGAGGCGCTTCTCTTCATTTTGATCATCACCCCTCTGTTGTCGTTGATTTCAGGGCTCGTTCCGGCTATCAAAGCCGCAAAACTCCATCCATCAGCTATCTTGAGGGCATCGGAATGACTCCATTGATCCAGGCAAGAGAAATCACAAAGACTTTTTATCAACCCTCTCACGTAGAACTTTTAAAGAACGTTTCTCTCGACCTGCTTCCCGAAAAATCGATGGCCATCATGGGAGCTTCTGGTGTCGGTAAGACCACTCTTTTGCACATTTTAGGAACGATCGAACCTGCAAACTCCGGGTCGCTTAGCATTTGCGGAGAGAGTTTTCGCAAAAGCCACGCCCATCAGGTCCGTCATCGACATATAGGATTTATCTTCCAAGCATTTGGCCTATTAGAAGATTTTACAGCGATCGACAACATCCTCATGCCCGCACGCATCGGTGGTAAAAGCGTCTTGAAAAAAAGCGTCGCCTATCAACAAGCCGAAGAGCTTCTTGAAGTTGTGGACATGAAAGCAAGAGCCCACTTTCCTGCCAAATTACTCTCTGGCGGGGAAAAGCAGCGCATTGCCATTGCCCGCGCTCTTTTCAACGATCCTGAAATCATTTTAGCCGATGAGCCCTCTGGCAATTTGGATCATGAAAACTCTACGGTCATCCATTCGATTTTGATGGAACTAGTCAAAAAGATGAAAAAAGGACTCATTGTAGTGACCCATGATGAAGAGCTAGCAGAGCTATGTGACGAAATCTACCTTCTGAAAGATGGAGTGTTAACTCTTAGACATTAGTTTACAAGAATGCGGTTAAACTACACGATCAAATGGATAGGAGTGATTGCAGATCCAAGAGAAAAGCGGATTGCCCGGATCTAATTTTTCCGCTTGTTCCACAAGGGCTTTTGCTCTTTTTGGGTCTTTATCTCTAAATTGAAAAATGCCCATGTAAAAAAGAGCAATTTTTTTCTCTTTTTCTTCGTAGAGTTTTAAGAGCCTTTCATAAAGAGGAAGATTGCTAAAATCGCAAGCCAAGATTTTTTCATATCCCCGAATGATATCTTCTTTTCTGCCTCTAGGTTCATACTGTTCCATGGCTTTTTCATAAAAAGCACGTGCTTCCTTTGGTTCTTTGGCCAGCAGAGCACACTCTCCCAAAAGTTCAAAAAGTTCAGGGCTCTTTAACAAACCGCTAAGAGAACTAAGGGTCTCTCGAATTCCAAGAAGATCTTCTTCTTTGGCTTGGGCCCTTGCGAGTTGGAGAAAAGCTAAAGGAGCTTGTCTTGGAAAGTGTTCTTTAAAGATCTGGGCAATGGGAAGATAGGCAGAGCTCCGATTGGTAAATTGAAGAGCTTCGAAATATCGATCCAAAGCTTGCGCAAATTCTCCCTTTTCTACATGCAAATGTGCCTGAGCCTGGAGAGCAGATGCTTTATCCGGTACTTCTACAACGGGCGTCTCGGTCATTTTGAGAATGGCATATTTTTCTATCGCAGTTATCAGTATAATCTGTTCTTCTAGCCTATTAAGGAATGGCGAAAAAGAAGAAAAAAGATCTGGGAAAGGTAAGGGCATGAGAAAGGGATGCCAAAGATCCAAGCGAATTGTTTCCTTGCCAAGGACCTGATCCTGAAACCGGATCTGATCAAAAAGGTAATCATCTCGCAATAAGAGGCCTTTCTCCTGATCAATCAAAGGTCTTCGTATCGGCACCCCTCCCTTCAAGTCCCATAGCTGAAGGAAATAGCAATCGTAATCTTTTTTGCTCTTGCTCAAAATGCGCCCATCCTGAAGCTGCAGAAGAGAAATAACAGGCACTTTGCAAGAAATGGTCTTTAGACATTCCCCAGTCACAAGATCCCAAACTTTCAAAGTTGCATCTTTTGACCCGCTCAACAACCTATCTTCGGATAGCTGAAGGACAGAAGTAATAGGCTTTCGATGACCTTGCAAAGTTTGTAAACAATTTCCCTCTTTCAAGTCCCAAACTTTTAGAGTATTATCTTTGGAACCACTGACTACCAGTCCTTCTCGTAATTGTATTGCACAAGTGACAGAACCCTGGTGGCCATGAAGAATTTGAATCGTTTTGCCATCTGCGGGGTTCCAAATTCTTATAGTAGGCTTTTCTTCTGACCATTTACAAATAGATCCATCTTGAAGAAGCAGTACTCCTCTTGATTCTCCTCCTAAAACATCTAGACGTCTGTTTGTTTCCTTATTCCAAATCTCTATACCCTTCCAGGAAGGGAAATAAACAAGAGAGCCATCGTCTAGTCGTTGGAAAGGAAAACTATTCCAACCACTACCAAGGGATAGAAGTTTGCAAGTTTCCGATAGAGAGTCCCAAATTTTCAATCTAGAAGAAGAAACTTCGTTGTCGGGCACAACTTTCTCTAAAGCACGAAACCATGTTATGAAGTCTGGTTCTTTTCTCCTTAGAAAACCTATTAGAGAAATTGATATGTCGATATTGCGAAGACGTTCTCCTGTATGTGGATCCCAAACGATTACTTCCGTTGGGAATGAGCTCAAGGAGGAGCAGATAGTTGCTAAAGAATTATCCTTGAGTACAAACACTTCACTCACCCAACGCATGTTCTCAAAAGATCGTAAAAAAATATTGGTTTTAGGATCTAAAATTCGCAAACATGAATTTTCGTAAACTAAAAATCCTTCACGAAGATCTATTCCTATCTGTAATTGGTGCACATTATTTTCCAAAACCCATTGCAAATCGCTTTCTTGGGAAAAATCCAATATTTTGTAAAAACTCTGATCCACAGCTGGCTTTTCTAAAACTACTTGAACACCTTCCCCTCTTGCTAAAAATCGGACATTTTCTGACAGCTGAAAGGGATCAAGACCTCCCTTAAGGCGTAAGGATTTGATGATTTGATCACATCTTCTATCCCAAATGTCTACATACTCTTTTGACAAAGCAACGAGTTTGTTATTTGGCGCAGGAATCAATTTTTCATACCCAGCTCTTTTATAGAGAAAAGTCTTGAGCGCTTCACCGTTTTTCGGATTTATTACTTGAAAATACTCATTATACTCATAACTTATGTGCGTCAAAACAAATCCCTCTTTTAAAAACAATAAGGGTGTTATCTGATCCCTCCACAAGACAACGCGCTGAAAAACTCCTCTTTCTCCCAAAAAAATAGAGTTATCGGATATTACCAGCTTTTTTCCATCCGGAAGTTGATAAGGGGCTGTAGGCGTAGAAATGATAGAAGATCCAAAGGTTTGAAGAACACGGCCGCTTGTTGGATCTATAGATTGTAAAGCATGTCCTGAATGACATAAAATAGAGCCTTCCTTGAGGCAACGACCCTTACCAGGGAAAGTACAGAGACTTACTCCCTTTGCAAGATCGAAAATGGTAGTATTATTTGTTTCAGAGACAACCAAGATCTTTCCCTCTTCAATTTCCTCAATACTTTCAACGTCCTTTGAAGAAAATTCTTGCAAAAGTTTTTCGCTTTGTAGGTCCCAAAGAATCAAAGTATTATCTTCCCCTCTACTTACTATCAAACCATTCTTCAATTCCCATATTTTAATCACGGGTGTCTTGCACTCCAAAGTTTTTACACATTGGCAGCTTTGAGTGTCCCAAATTTTTAAGGTTTTATCTTTCGATCCACTAATTACATGGCCATCTTTCAGGCGGCAGCAGCACAAAACGCTTCCTTTATGTCCTATCAGCTGCTTTGGTTTGCCCCTTTGTTTCCCAGAAGAAAATTTATAAGGGTTAAAGACAAAAAGACTATCAAGATAATCAAAATGAAAAAAATAACCATATCTCGCATCAAATTTCGCATAAACAACATCTTCATCAGAAAGGCAAAAAACTGACGCGTTCTTTTCACTGAAAATGTTCTTCTTTTCATTCAAACTCCATATTATTAAATCACCGGAGTATGACGTAATCACCAGATAATCTTTTCCTATAGAAAAAAGCTTGTGGAAGCGATCATCGAAAGGCAACTCCCCCTCAAAAACTTTTTGACATCCTTCAGCACTGGCGTTCCAAAGACAAATGATGTTTCGATAAGTATCTCGAAAGATTCCTCCCTTATCTTTTGCATAAACAGCCGCAACATAACCATTTTTTAATAGGATAAAGTCTTCAATCAAACACGTAACATCGGTGGGAGGATAAAAACATTGCAAAACTTTTCTAGTACATAGGTCCCAAATTACGAGTTCTCGATCATCTATTGGGAACAATAAGCGCTCTCTTCCAAGAGAAAGAACTTTGTAACAGTGTGGATACCTTAGTTTTCTCTCGAACAACCGAAGACATTGTCCTGAAAGCGGATCCCATACCCTCACGGCATAGGAGTCTCCAGTTACCATCTGCCCATTCTCTAGAAGGAATGCAGAAGCCGATTTATCGAAGTCTAAGCAAGGAATCCTCCATCCTTCGCCAGGATCATGAATCCATTTCCAAGCTAACATTTTTCGAAAAAGAGGTCCCAGAGAAGCTAAAGCCTCTTTTCTTATTTCCAGAACTTTCAAAAGCTCTTGGTTGGGAACAGATCTCTCCAACATGGGCGGAATGTCAAAAGGAGAGGGAAGAAAAGTTGCAGGGGGCTCAAGAGAAGGTTGTGTGGCAGAAGGCGCAGGAAGAGGAGAAGGAGACAAGAACTGACGCGCTACGCGCTCGTCCAATTTGGCAGCACCGGTTTGCAATTGCCGAACGAGATCAAAAAACTTTTGATCTACTGAAGAGAGGTGTGAACTATCCCCCATCACAAACAATAATTGTTTTTTTTGTTGAAAAAGTGAAAGGAGTTGTGAGTTTTCGGCTATTTCTGGCTTGTTAGAGAGCTGTTGCAGATATTCCAAAAGTTGAATCAGTGTAATCACTGGAGAAGTAGGAGTTGGAAGAGTAGGTATCAGTTCTACGTAAAACCGAGGGAGCGTTTGGCTCTTGTGGAAGACTACGGCTTCATCCCACATGGGGATTTGATCTTTTTTACAGGGTACATAAGCAGGGCACATCGGATCTGAGGTATTCACTGCAATGACAGGAATATAGTGAGCATCATAGTTTTCAAAAGCAGGACCTTTTTCCAATTTCTCCTTATCTAAAGGCATATCTTGTGCTTCTTGTTCTCCGATTACAGGATAGGGAGAACGCATGCTGACCCACGCAAGAAGAAGATGGCCCGAACTATAAATGTCCGCTGCATAGCGAGCGCTACTCGTAAAATAAATTCCACTGCCAAAAAACCCAACATCTGTAGAAGCTCCTTTATCTCCCTTATCAAAATTATGTTTGCCAAAGTAGGCAAATCCAGTATCGCAGATGGATTGGACTTTTTCTTGATTGCTCCCGTGCCAATAGGGAAAAACAAATACATGCGAGAAGAATTCGTTGCGAGAGCCTGCGCGCACTACGACAGCAGAAGAAAAAGCAGATTCTCTCCATCGAGCCATCACTTGTGCACGACAACCTGTAGGATCTTCCTTGTCCCATTTAGGAGCAAAAATAGGATTTTGTGCTTCGCCATCCATAGTTTTCAAAGAAGCTTCAAACTGTTCGGTTTGCGAAGGATTGTGGACACAAAAGATCCGTTTGATGGAGTAATTTAAAGGAGCATATTGAAAAAAGTAGGAATTTACAAAATCCCATTCAGGATCAGATCGAAGAACTTCACATTCATGATGAATGCCCTTTTGCGCTGACGAAGCTCGCACTCTTTGAAAAAGAGACGGGCTGAGCATCCATGGCGTGAAAGCATTGCATACTTTGCCTCGTAAATTTACAACAAAAGAACTAGACATGAGCATCCTTTCAAGAAATTTTTACTAGGGATGGTATGCTCGTCCACACTGCGAATCAAGAAAAAATAAAACATTTTAGGACTTGTTCCGTTATAAATCTCGACAGCATCCTCATACCAAGGTGGAGAGATGAATTCGGAATTTTTCCTTGGGAAAAATTGAAAATTCTAAATAATCAACTCGAGCAAAGTAGTTCCAGAGATGAGACTATTGATCTCTTTAAAATGCTTGTCCTGGGAACAGAGAACGCATCCGTGTTCTAATGCCTGTGCAGCAATTCACATACCATTTGAGGGGATGGATTTTCCTCTAGTCCTTAAAGAAGAGTAAATTTGACTATAAAAATTAGCGGTATCTGAAGTGATCGGAAGCAATCTAATTCTTGATGATTGAAGAAATTGCTGCAATTCGTCTCGATTTTTTTTCATTTTATTTCCGCATGCAAAACCACTGAGTAATTCTCCAATCACAATCGGGCTCATTCCAAGGATTTCTGCATGTTGGATGACTTCGATTGTTGTAACCTCTCCTCGTTTTATGATAATACCATTGTGGTATCATCTAATGATATTAAATTCAAAAGTTGTGATGGGAGGAAACTGCTCCCACCCTTGAAAATTGAAGTGCCACCATTCCCATTCATAACTGAGAAAACCCTCTTCGTGCATCACCCGATGTAAAAGGTCTCTATGTTTCAGAGCAATCTCTGGAGCATCTTTGTAGTGCAGACAGGCTTTTTCGCTAAAATCATCAAATGCTGAGGGCATAAGCAGCTCTTTTTTATCTTTCGTCACAAGCGTCACATCTACCGACGCTCCTCGCGAATGGCAGCTTCCCTTACTTGGATGGGCAACAAAACGTTCATTGGGGCATGCCTCCCATAGCTTCCTTTGAGCAGATGGAGGGCGAAAGCCATCCCATACTTTGAGCCCAAGGTTCATGGATTCCAATTTTGTTTGCACTTTGCCCAAAGCAACCGCCACCTTGTTTTGCAAAAAACATCTATGAAAATGATAGATTTTTTTTCGAGTAAAATTATCAGCTGTTGCATATTTGAGATCGACTAGAATCCCAGGATGAATCTTCTGCACGTCGACAAGAGTAGAATCTGCTTTTCTTCCTTCTCTCATTGCAATGCTCTAGATTTGAATCTTCCTTTCTGTTAGGAATATTAAATGAAGCTGCTTGTTTGCATCGAGGAGTTTTTTATGAGAATTTTGATCGTTGGAAGCGGATATGTAGGACTTGTTACAGGCGCATGTCTTGCCGAGATGGGCCATATTGTTACTTGTCTTGATATTGATGAGACCAAAATCTCTGCTCTCAAAAAAGGAAAATCGCCTATTTATGAACCGGGACTCGAAGAGCTGATCCAGCACAACATCAAAGGAAAGCGTCTTTTTTTTACCACTGATTATGCAAGCGCTGTCGAAAGATCTCTCATCTGTTTTCTCGCTCTTCCTTCTCCTTCACTGGAGGATGGCTCCTGCAATATCTCTTTTGTGGAAAAAGCAGCCCGAGAGATCGCTAAGCACATGAATGGGTACCGTGTGATTGTCAATAAGTCGACCGTCCCCGTTGGAACTGCCCTACGTGTCAAAAATATCATAGAAGAGGTCTTTGAAGAAAGAGGCCTTGCCGTTCCTTTCGATGTGGTTTCCAATCCCGAATTTCTCAAAGAAGGAAGCGCCATTTCCGATTGCATGAAACCCGACCGTATCGTGATTGGCGCAAACTCAGTAAAAGCAGTAGAACTGATGCGAGAGGTTTACGCTCCTTTCATTCTCAATCATGACAAGATCTTGGAGATGGACATTGCTTCTGCTGAAATGACCAAATATGCGGCTAATGCAATGCTTGCCACACGGATTTCTTTCATGAATGAAATTGCAGAAATTTGCAAACGCGTGGGTGCAAACGTGAACGAAGTGCGTAAAGGCATTGGTTCCGATTGCCGCATTGGCTATAGCTTTCTCTATGCAGGAATTGGATATGGCGGCTCCTGTTTTCCAAAAGATGTAAGAGCTTTGGCCTCCATCGGAGAAAAAGTGGGTTGTGAACCACTGCTATTGCATGCAGTAGAAATGATCAATAATCGGCAGAAAAAACGCCTTTTTGAAAAAATGAAAGAGTATTTTGCTAATCAAGGAGGGATCAAAGGCAAGGTAATTGCCCTCTGGGGTCTTGCTTTTAAACCCGATACCGATGATATGAGAGAAGCACCATCTCTCACCTTGATCGAGCACCTGCAAAAAGAGGGCGCTTGTTTGCGTCTTTTCGATCCCATATCTATGGAGAAAGCAAAAGCGATTCTCAAAGATCAGAAGAACATCGTCTGGTGCAAAGATGAACTGGATGCTGCAAAAGGCGCCCACGGGATTGCTCTTGTCACTGAATGGAAGCAGTTCCGCCATATCGATTTTGGACCCGTACTCAAAGAAATGAAAGGATCTGCTTTTTTTGACGGAAGAAACCAATACAAGCCGATGGAAATGCATCAAAAAGGATTTGACTATATTGGAATCGGAGTGCCCGACCTGACTCGCTCTTCGCCCTAGGATTTTTTGAAAGCTTTCTCTTAAGTCCTTCTGAAAAGGGAGAGTTGTCTATTTAAAATTTTTATTAAGTCAAACGAATTTGGTACACTTTTATCAAAATTTTTGCCAAACTTTGATAAAAAAAACACACAATGTCATTATCCATTTCTCAATCCACTCCTTATGTTGAAGAGCTATATGACTTCCTTTGATTCTTTTGCAAAAAAGATGCTACCCACCCTCGAACAAACGCTCCAAAAATGCCTAGAGACGCTTGAAAATAAAAGTTTGCAAAAAGCCTCTCTCTACGCTCTGGCTAACGGAAAAAGGCTACGCCCTCTATTGACTTTAGCAACCGTGGCCTCTTTTTCTCCAACCTCTTTAAAAAAAGCATGGATTCCTGCGGCCAGCCTGGAGATGATACACACCTATTCTCTCATCCACGACGATCTTCCCTGCATGGATGACGATGATGAGCGCAGAGGAAGAAAATCTCTTCATAGAGCATTTCCCGAATGGCTGGCTCTTTTAACGGGAGATTTTTTACTTACCTTTGCATTTGAGAGTGTTGCGAAAAGCACTCTTCTCTCTGCCCGGCAAAAAGCCGACCTGCTTTTGTCTCTCTCAGTAAAAAGCGGAAGCTCTGGGATGATTGGAGGACAGATCGCCGATCTGACATTTCAAAAAAAGAAAATCGGCTGGCCAAGCATAAAAAAAATGCATCTGATGAAAACAGCCTCGCTTTTTATAACAGCGGTGGAGCTTGGAGCGATTATCTCTAATCTTTCTCTACCTCAAAGAAAAATACTCCTCTGCTTTGGGGAAAAAGCCGGTCTTGCCTACCAAATTTTAGACGATCTTGCCGACCACCTGGAGAAAGGAGGATCTGATCAGATAAAAGAAAAAGCAACTGTGGTTTCTTCCCTTGGAAAAAAGAGAGCCTCGCAGCTTGCTTTCCAATTTCTAAAAGAGTCAGAAGATCTGCTTTGCGGCATGCAAAAAGCAGATCTTCTTTTGAGTTTTGTGGAATGGATGCAGCAAAGAGCTGAATCATTTTAAGAATTTTTAATTCCCAACCTCTCTTTTGCAGCTGTGAGAATCATTTCCAATAGCTCGTGGTATTTAATGCCACGGAAACCTGCCATGATATTAAACTTGCCATCCCAGCACCAGCCTGGATTGGGATTGACCTCCAAAAGTTTGGCCTGCCCCAGGTGGTCTTCGCGAAAATCAAAACGTGCATAATCGCGACATTCCAATCGCTCAAAAAGCTGCGTCGAATAGTCGATGAGCTGGCGAGCACTCTCATCGTTAAGATCTGCAGATTTATAGCGAATATTGGTCCAATAGGGAGAATCGGGCAGCCACTTGGATTCATAAGAGAGAATTTGGGGCAAATTCTTGGGCAAAAGAGAATAATCTACCTCGAGTATAGGTAGAATTTCAAAGTTGCCCGGATTGCCAACAACACCCACGCTAAACTCTCTGCCATCCAGATATTCCTGGACCAAGAAAGGACGCGAAGGGAAGAGCTGTTTCATCTTATCGGAATAATAGATCAAATCCTCAGCTGTATGAACCACTGCCTCCTGTGTAATACCCACAGAGCTATCGCCATAATTGGGCTTAATGAGGGCCGGAAAAATGGAGGGAAGAGTAGCCGCCTGATCTAAAGGATCTACATAGGTTTCCAAAGGAACGGGTATGTCCAAAGAAGCTGCCAAAGAACGCACAAGGGATTTATTGTAACAAATGGCAAGGCAAGCAGGGCCAGCTCCGGTATAGGGAATTCCTATCATTTCTAAAAGAGCGGGAACATGCAACTCTTTGAACGCGTCATTCTTAAACCCCTCGTCACACAAATTGAAAACAAAAGCGGGAGGATGGGAAATCAACTGCTTAATCAGAGAAGCATGGTGATCTAAAAAGTGAAATTGAAAATCTTTTAACTCGGCAAGGCCTGTTTTCAATTTTTGGATCGTTTCCAAATCTTCCGGATTAAAATGGCCTTCACGCTTTACGGAGTCGGGAATTTTTGGATCTCCCATGATCACGGCTGCTTTCAACACATTTTTTGCGGGTCGAAGCACTACTTTTTCGGGAGCTGTGGCTGTGATGAAAAGACGGTTGGCCATCATTCCCAAATCCTGGTTTCTAGAAGAAAAGGAAAAAAGGTTGCAATGGTGCTCGACATTTTCAAAGCCAAGTTTTTTTAAAATGTGGATGATTCCCTCTTGAGTGTAGAGTCTTTCGGCATAAAATTGATCGGCGATGATCCCTTTTTCTGCATGAATCACCACTTCGCGCGTGATGATGCGACTTTGACAAGAAGAAAGACTTCTCTCACGACAAACGAGATAGTTTTGATCAATCCATTCCCAAGACCTTGGTTCAAAATGCTCCGCCATCCACTTTCCATTAACGATATCCAAAACCAGTGTTCCTTGGGAGCGCAACACGCGAATGATTTGCGTCAAAATCGCGCGATCATCCTCGTCTTTTTCAAAATACCCAAAAGAGTTGCCCATTAAAAGCACAACATCTTGCGAGTTATCTGCCAGTTTAATTTTCCTTGCATCCCCTTCCGAAAAATTGATCTGATATCCAGATAAAAAAGCGCGTTTTCTTGCCAAGCGGACCAGATAGCGCGAACGATCGATCCCAGAAATATGCAAATATCCTCTTTTGGCAAGCTCCAAACAATGTCGGCCCTGCCCACAGCAGAGATCCAGTATGTGATCTTGCGGTTCGATTTTCGTAGCTTTTGCGATGAGATCGATCTCACGGCTTGTATTGTCCGCATTTTCGACCACATCGGCATCTGTCTTTAAATAAATGGAATTAAACAACGTCCTCCACCAATCTGCAGGAAGATGTTTTTCTAAATCCGGAATCGGACCCAAGGTCCGCAGACTACTCTTCTCTTTCGATTTGTTCTTCTTTTCCTTTTCTAAACCATTTTTCGTTATATTTGTCATAAGCTCCTTGATTAAAATAAGTTACTTTCGCTCGCCCCAAAATAACCAGGCCAAAAAAAAACATCATAGGATTCGAAAAATTTATACTCAAGAACCAGTTGAAAAACTCTTCATTAACCAAAAATTTCATTCAAATGAAGGGACGGGAATTTTTGTCCATCTCTCTAAGTTAGTTGAGAATATCACCAAAAAAAGTTAATATCAGAAAAAAGATGGGCCAAGAAAGTAGTTGCAACAAAAAACATGAAACGAAAAAGCTCTCAGGTAACAAATTGTTTGAAACGAGCGTTTGACATCTGCTTTAGTCTTGGTTTTTTGATGCTCACTTCTCCCCTTTTTCTCCTCGTTTCCACCGCTATCAAGCTCACTTCTTCGGGCCCAATTTTTTATGCACAAAAAAGAGTGGGCAGAAATAAAAAACCCTTTTTTATCTGGAAATTTCGCACGATGTGCGTGAATGCAGACGCCATCCTCCAAGATCTTCTGCAAGACCCTCTTGTGCGAAACGAGTGGGAAAAGAACTGGAAATTAAAAGAAGATCCACGTACTACAAGAATTGGAAAATTTTTACGCCAAAAGTCACTCGACGAGCTTCCCCAATTTTGGAATGTTCTGAAGGGAGAAATGAGCATCGTAGGGCCAAGGCCACAAGTAGAAGACGAAGTGAACCAGTATTTTAAAGAAAAGGCGCAAAAAATCCTTTCGGTCAGGCCCGGGATTACAGGGCTTTGGCAAGTATCTGGACGCAATTTCCTCTCCCGCGCAGAAAGGGTCTGTCTTGACGAACACTATGTAGACAACCTCTCTTTTATGCTCGATTTGCATCTGATTGCAAAAACCATTCGCGTTATTTTTTCCTCCAAAGGAGCTTACTGATGGGAAAAAAAGTGCTGGTAACAGGAGGCGCTGGTTATATTGGAAGCCATGCCTGCAAAGCACTCGCAAAAGCAGGTTTTGTTCCTATCGCTTTTGATAATCTATCCACCGGCCACAAAGAGGCGGTTCGGTGGGGGCCTCTTGTCTTTGGAGATTTAAAAGACAGGCGCCTTCTGTGCGATGTAATGCGAAACGAAAAACCAGTAGCCGTCTTGCATTTTGCTGCCAATGCGTTGGTTGGAGAATCGGTAAAAAATCCTTTTAAGTACTATGACAATAATGTAGTGGGAACACTCTCTCTTTTAGAAGCCATGAAGCAAGAGGGGATTTGCTACATCATTTTTTCCAGCAGTTGCGCCA
Source organism: bacterium (assembly GCA_021811265.1). Taxonomy (GTDB): domain Bacteria; phylum Chlamydiota; class Chlamydiia; order Chlamydiales; family SM23-39; genus JAJZPH01. The sequence goes on along the minus strand of JAJZPH010000005.1, from coordinate 3,466 downwards.
CTTATGGCGATCCCCTATTCATTCCGATGAATGAAGAGCATCCGCAAATGCCCATTAATCCCTACGGCAGATCCAAACTCATGATGGAACAGATTCTTTTCGATTGCGACAAAGCATATAACATTCGCTCCATCTGCCTTCGCTATTTCAATGCAGCCGGTGCCGATCTTGACGGAGAGATTGGGGAAAATCACGAAGAAGAAACCCACTTGATTCCCTTGCTTCTTCTTTCTCTCTTAAAAAACCGAGAATTTTTCGTCTTCGGAAACGATTTCAGCACAAGCGATGGAACAGCCATTCGCGACTATATTCATGTTACAGATCTTGCCGATGCGCATGTCAAGGCCCTTGATTTCCTCCTCAATACGAAAACTAGCACTAACTTCAATCTGGGGACTGGAAAAGGCCTATCCGTCCTTGAAATGCTTGCGCTTGCCGAAAAAATTTGCAACAACAAAGTGAAAGCTACCATTGCTCCAAGAAGGGAAGGAGATCCTCCCATCCTCATCGCAGATCCTAAAAAATCTCATTCCCTCTTACGCTGGAAGCCGCAATGCTCCGATCCAGAAACGCTCATCCGTTCCGCTTATTCTTGGCATAAAAAAACCCACAGCTGATTGTGAAACAAAAACTTTATCTTTTCTTTTTTTTAGCTTTTTTCGCCTCGATCTTCGTATCTGCCATGTTTCCACCCACGCCCCTTGTTTTTTACGCTCCCTTTTTGATCTTGGCATTGGGTCGGTTTTCTCTTACGGTCTGTCTCTGGCTCTCTTTATTCTCGGGTCTTCTTTTAGATCTTTTTTCCACCTCTTTTTTTGCCACATCCTCTATCAATTACCTTCTTGCCACCCTAGCATTTTATCCCATAAAAAACCTTTTTAATGAAAAATCTCTCTCTATCTCCATCGCCTCCGCTCTTTTTTCCCTTCTCTTTTCCCTCATTGAGTTTTTCCTCTTTTTACTCTTTAAAAGAAATGAAGCGCATTTTTTCTCCATTTTTTTAGCCACCCCTCTCTTCAATGCCCTCTACGCCCTCCTCTGGTTTGCCCTTCCCACAAAAGGAATCGAGATGATCCAACAAGCATGGAAAAAAAACAGAGAAAATGGTTGATTAAAAAAATTTATTTACCAAACACCTCTTTTGTTAATTAAAAAATTTATTTTAGTTTTTTCTTAATTCATCCACTGGTAAACTTTTTTTTACAAAAAAAGAAACCAGAATGACAGTCACAACGCTCACTCATTCCACAGAGCTCTTTCAAGCCGGGATCCGAATCGTCTCCAGCTACTTGGATCCAAACACTCTCTCTTCGCTTGCTCGATGTAATAGATATTGTCATAGCATAATTTCTAATAGTTTCATCATCAACTTGTTACGAGAAAGAGCTGCAGCACCTAATGTAACCTTTTATCCGGAATATTCCACATGGAAAAGGTTGCTCAAAAAGATTACAGACACGGTTGAAAAAAACTTTCCCGATGTCGTTTTAGATGCAACTGTGAGAAATTTTCCCGCCATTGAAAATGTGCATTTTGATCTAGCAAAGATTGCTGACAAAGAGCTTGTGGAAATGCTTGCCCAATGTCACAGGGCCATTCAATCCTTAAGCCTTGCTAACTGTGGCATGCTTTCCTCGGGTTTTCTAGACAAGGTATTATCCGCAACTGGCATTGATGAGGAAAATCGATTTTTGAATCTACGCCACTTTAATTTCAAAGGACTCAGCATTAGTTTTTCCTCACTGATCGACTTTATCAAATCATGTCCACAACTTACATCGATGGTCGTGCCAAATGTAAGATCTGCTCCAGATGGCCCTTTTTTACCATTAAAAGACTTTTTACCAGAGCTACTACACTTCCTGCCAAAGAATCTAGAAAATTTAGACCTAAACAGTTATGGCCTTCTACATTTTCTGCAAGAACTTCCCATGCTTTTTCCCAAATTACGATCATTGAGATTTACTCTGAATGAGTCTCTGCGACCTGATGATTCTTTCCCCTCTACCTTAACGCACTTAGCCTGTGTCTTCGATCAAGTTCCTTTTCAGGCGGAACTTCTTTCAAAAGTCGACAGGTTTTGTCCCAACCTCAAATCGCTCAAGCTCTACGCTCCCCCCTATGCACAGACTACTTTGGATGCGATTGCAGATGCCGTGGCTATTTTTTTTGATCATCCTCATCCCCTGATAGAACATTTGTCGATACCTGTGCACGATGCAGATACATGGCGAAAAATCAACGATCAGGTTCCCAACCTGAAGTCCTTCACTTGCTACGATGCACAAAATTTCACTGCAGAAAAAATAACACAAGTTTACACGCAAATACGAATGAATGCGCTTTTCGAGCTGCGTTTTGTAAATTCCTCCTGTTCGTTTTTCGGAGCAAGTCGTTTTTTTCCCTTTTTTGTTGCTTATCCGAATCTGCGATTTTTTTCTTTCTCTTATCTGGAGGTTGATTCTTCAGTCCTGGTCAAAAGAACCTATTCTATTCTGTTTGCCTCGCTTCTTCGTACTCTCAAGTTGCGCACATCTACCGCAAGCTTGCGTATCCATTTTAGTTCACTTGCTTATCCTTTTTGGCCAAATTTTGTTTGCTCTGGAAAATCTTTACAAATCGACTTTCGCTCTTGTGGCAAAGAGCAGGTGCTAGCCATTTTCCGCTGTTCTCTTTTCAGAGACTCATTAGCATGGGCAAAGCACCTCAATTTCATTCTCTGTTCGGATTTTGAAGAATTGCGCAACCGGATCCGTGGCCTTTTATCAAAGGATGTACTACGAAAGGTACAGTTTACTTTCGGCGATTTAGAAAGCAAGCAACCGGATCTCGTTGAAAAACATGACGCAGAGATCATAACTATTGGCATGTCTGACGATGAATTTGATCTGACGGACGTTGAAAAAGATCTTTTTCCTCCTCCTCAAAAGAAAAAAACTGATTATACCCAAAGAGCTCCTTCTTAGGTGTAGAAAAATTCAGACCTCTCTGGTAGTCTTGAAACAAGTAAAAAAAAATTAACCATGATGCTGTTGAATGGAAAAAAGCTGGCAGACCAGCTCCTTGGGTCCTTACAGAATAAAATTTCTCTAATAAAGACAAGAAAGCCCGGCCTTGCTTTCGTTCTTGTTGGCAACCACCCCCCCTCCCATGCTTATGTGCGTATGAAAAAAAGAGCGTGTCAGATGGCGGGGATCCAATCTTTAGTACTGCAGTTTGAAGACAATACAGATGAAAAAACCATTTTGGCCGCGATAGAAAAACTCAATTTCGATGCAACCATTGACGGCATTTTGCTACAACTTCCCGTGCCACAGCACTTAGAACCCAATCGCTTGATTTATGCAATTGATCCTAAAAAAGATGTAGATGGACTCCATCCTCTGAATGTAGGCAAACTCCTTTTGGGAGAAGAGGGGGGATTTTATCCCTGCACGCCTAGCGGCATCAAACTTCTAGATCGGAA